>JBLNAA010000001.1:0-23457 GCA_050259135.1 Methylocystaceae bacterium
TCGTCTGCCCATTTCCTTACCATCCAGGCCATTTCTTCATGGCGGGCAAAGCGTTTCTCTAACCCTTCTGCCAGAATACAATCTAATTGATAATCAAGAGCAAACATATGGGAAAGGGAGGGAGTCGACGGATACTGGTAATCCTTCTTTTGAATGTAATCATGCAAGGCTAATAAATCCAGGTAGAAACCCCGGACCGGAACGGTTTGTGCTCTGGTTATTGCCTTTTGGGACATTGAGCAGATCGACATACCGGGTGGCAATCCCAGGCATTTTTGGGTGGAGGTTATACAGATATCTACTCCAATTTTGTCAACCTCAATCTTGGTGCCTCCCATGGAACTAACGGTATCCAGACAGTAGACTACATCGGGATACTTTTTCATAACCACAGCAATAGCTTCCACCGGGTTCATGAGTCCGGTGGAAGTCTCATTATGGGTAATGGTAATAAGATCATATTTCCCCGTGGCCAGAGCCTTATCGACCATCTCCGGGGTGGTCGGCTGACCCCATTCGGATTCATACAGATCCGCAGGAACATTATTTCCCTGAGCCATTTCAAACCAGCGGTTGCCGAATGAGCCTACGGAAAATACTGCCGCCCGTTTGGCGGTACAGGAGCGAACAGCCCCTTCCATTAATCCGCTGCCTGAAGTGGTCGATAGCAATATTTCTTCCTGGGTATAAAATACTTTTTGCATTTTCTCACTGATATTGCGTTGAAGTTTGGACGCATCTTTGGAGCGATGCCCAATCATGGGTGTGCTCATTTTTTGCAGTACATCCGGTTTAACCTCTACAGGGCCGGGTATAAACAGCCTTTTATGCATTAGATCATTCCTCCTAACCAGCTAGGGTACGATAATTCCTGCCATTTGCATTTTGGCATATCAGCTTAGCTTTTATTCCGACTATCAGGCCTGGCGGAACCCTTATATCTGGTTTTATGTAGGACTTATAACAGATTTAAACGGTCACCGGCATCACCCAGGCCCGGGACGATGTAAGCCTTGTCATTTAAATAAGGGTCAATAACCCCAGTAATGATCTTGATGTCCGGGAATTCTTTTTTCACGTGATCGATCCCTTCCATTACAGAAAGAGCGGTAACCAGGGTGATAATGTTGGGAGAATACCCCTTTTCTATGATTAACTTCAGCGCACTGACACTGCTGTTGCCAGTGGCCAACATCGGATCAAGAACAAAAATCCGTCTGTATTCCCCATTATTCTCTGGAAGCGTATTGAGGTAGGTACGGGCTTCAAAAGTTACGTGATCACGGGCAACTCCAATATGAGCTACTTTGGCAGCGGGCAGAATATTGTGGAAACTATTAACAAAACCCAGTCCAGCACGCAGAATCGGCACCAGAGCGACGCAACGGCCTTTTACGGTAGGACAGACAGCTTCCACTTCCAGCGGAGTAACAACCGTTTCCGGTTCGGTGGGTAAATCACGGGTTGCCTCAATCGCCAGAAGCAGCCCCAATTTTTCCATCGCCATACGGAACTCTTCGGTACGGGTCTCTTTATTCCGGAGAGTACACAAAAAGTTGCCCGCTAGCGGGTGATCCAAGACGGTTACTGATTCCATATTTATATACCTCCACATAATATAGAATTACCTTAAAGTGGTGTTTAAAACGGCTTGCGAGATATTCCAACTATATCCTACCAATATCCAGATTGACTGTACAGTGCGGGCAGAAAATACCTTAATACAATATCCGCCCCTGATGTCTTCCGAATATTAGAATTATTGTTAATATACCTCAGTTCAGTGTCGATTTAATGCGATATTTTTCGACTTTATCGGGGCAGGATAACCGATGTCATTGGCGTAATATATATAAAAATAATATTTTGTCAATTATTATGTCGTAATATGTTCCATTTATGGCTGGTGTCCGCCAGAGGGGGAGGTGTCCAATCATGAATTCACGCCGAAGCGTAAGCAGACTGCAAAGACATGAGTATGCCTGTTTAATTTACCAGGAAGAAAATGATTGGACGAATTCCCTGGTTAAGTTTTTAAGCCATGGACTGAATCAGCACCAGCGCTGTCTTTGCATCCTTGATTATCATCATCCGGTTGATCTGTTATCTGCTCTGGCCCAAGCCGGAATTGATGCTGAAGCCCAAACCGACTGCGGCTCGCTGTCAATATTAAATGTACGTGATTTACCGGGTGAAGTCCTTAATGATTTTTCTACCATCGCTGCTTTTCTTGATAATGAAATTTCACGAGCGTTATACCAGGGGTTTACCGGACTTAGTCTCTCCTATGAAATTGATGATTATTGTTTGCAAAACGTGGATTATGATGAATTCCTTAATTGGGAAGTGCAGATTAAAAAGCGTTATCTGCCCCATCATCCTCTTATAATATTATCCCAGTACAATTCAGTGCGGCTGCCGCCCCGGGTGCTGATGAACACACTTCTGACCAATAGTCTGCTGGTTCGAGATGGCAATCTGATTCCCAATGACTATACAATTCCTGCTGAATCCGTTATCGGTCCTGACCAAGAGGCCGCCCGGGTCAAACAACTACTCAGCAAAATCGAGGGTGAATATTACGCCAACTATAATTTGAAAGAAAATGAACGCAATTCACGAGCTGTGGAAAACGCGGTACTCGATGCCATGATCAACGCTATGATCATGGTGGATAATTATGGCTGTGTGACGGTATGGAACCATGCAGCAGAAAAAATCTTCGGCTATCAAGCGGAAGCGGTTATGGGGCAGCCTTTACATTCATTAATTATTCCTGAGCGGATGATGGAAGCTTATAAAACCGGATTTGCCAAATTTGTTAGTACCGGAGAAGGTCCCCTGGTTGGCAAACCCATAGAATCAGTGGCCCGGCGAAAGGACGGCTCTGAATTCCCAGTTGAATTATCGGTATCACCAATTAAAATACGGGATACCTGGCTCGCAACCGGAATTGTCAGAGATATAACCGAGCGTAAACGCATGGAACAGGCTCTGATGGAAAGAGAAGAGATGTTCCGTACCCTGGTAGCATCAATGGATGATATTGTGTTTACTCTCGACCGTGATTATCATCTTACCGGTGCTTATGGCCATTGGCTGGAACGCGCCGGAGTGGATGCCGGGGCATTTATTGGTAAAACCACCGAATCACTGCTGGGTCCTTATTTCCCCCAGCATCTTCAGGCCTGTAATCTGGCTCTGGCAGGAGAAAGCAATGTCTATGAATGGGATACCATGGTTTATAACCAACGTCGGTATTTTCAGACCTCCCTGTCTCCACTTACCGATAGTAATGGATTAATTAGAGGAATAGTCGGCGTCGGCCGTGACATAACCGAACAAAAGATTCTGGAAAAAACCCTGCAGGAACAGCTACATTTTCTGCAGCAGATGATTGATACCATACCTACTCCCGCTTTTTTCCGGGATACCAATGGCGTTTTTCAGGGCTGTAATAAGGCATTTGAACAGGCGGTAGGGGTTCCCCGCAGTAAGATCGTAGGTAAGTATCTGGATAAAGTGCTTCCCAAAGACCTGGCTGACAAGTATCGGGAAATGGATATTGAGATGATGAATACTTCCAGTATTCAATGCTATGAATGGGAGTTTCAATATGCTGATGGCACCCGCCATGTAGTTATGTTTAACAAAGCTCCCTTTTATAATATGGACGGGGTACTGCTGGGAGTACTTGGGGTTACTGTTGATTTGACCGAACGTAAGAGTATGGAGCAGGAAGTCCTGCGACTGGACCGGCTGCGGGTAGTAGGTGAAATGGCAGCTGGTATCGCTCATGAAATAAGAAATCCGATGACCACGGTACGCGGTTTCCTACAGATGCTGATGGAAAAAACTGATCTATTCCCTTACCGTAATTACTTTGATGTCATGATTGAAGAATTAGACAGTGCTAATTCAATTATCGGCGAGTTTTTGTCTCTGGCCAAGGACAAAGCGGTTGACCTGCAGGTGCGAAGCTTGAACAGCATTATCGAGGCAGTAAGCCCGCTGCTCAATGCCGAAGCACTGAAGAGTGATAAATCTGTGGTTTTGATACCCGGTGAGGTTCCGGAATTATTGCTGGATGCCAGGCAAATTCGGCAGCTAATACTAAATCTGGCCCGCAATGGTTTGGAAGCTATGGACCCAGGCGGTATATTAACTCTGCTTACCTATATGCAGGGTGATGATGTTATTCTGGTTATTCGGGATCAGGGACATGGTATTGACCCCCAGACTTTATCCAAAATTGGGACCCCCTTTTTTACTACTAAAGAGCAGGGCACCGGCCTGGGTCTGGCTGTCTGTTACAGTATTGCTACCCGACATAACGCCGCCATCAAAGTGGAAACCAGCAATTTCGGAACAGAATTCCATATTTGTTTTCATACCACTGCCGCGGTTCAAATGGCGGTATAAGGGCATTTCTAAGCAAAAAAGCTACCCCCTTAAGGGCAGCTTTTGATAATTCTCGATACTTTTACTCTTCTGCTATTCCAGCGGCGTCCGATAAATATCACTATTCTTAAAGATATCTACTAAAGCCGCATCCAATTTCCCATCCTTAACCATAAATCCGATAATTTTGAGTGCCTCTTCTATCGGTAAAGCCTTTTTGTAAGGCCGGTCATCAGCAGTCAAAGCATCGTAAATGTCAAGCAAGGCCAGAATTCGTCCCTCAGGAGGGATTTCATCTCCTTTTAATCCATGCGGATAACCTTTGCCATCCAGATGTTCATGATGAATCCCTGCAAAATAGGGTACATTCTTTAGTTTGGAGATAAAGGGGATTTTCTCCAACATACGGGTGGTTACGGCTACATGGTTTTCCATCACCTTGCGTTCTTCATCAGTCAGGGTTCCCTTAGTGACACAAAGCTGAATCAATTCATCCGGATTCAACCAGGGTTGCATTTCTCCTTGAGGTTCCAGATAAGTATTAGCAGCTATTTCTTTCAGGCGGTTAACCATTTCTCCATCAACAAAAGTAGACGGGTTATCCGCTTTAATTATCAGGTTTTTGGCATCATCGATCCGGGAAGACTCCTGCTCCCACCATGTTCGGTTGGCCTCCCGCTCAGCTTCACCTTCAGCTGCCAACTGGCGTTCCAGATACTCGTTGCGCAGTAAGGCCCGAATATAATCCAGCCGCTGCCGGACTATTTCTATCCGGGCTTCCAAACGGGTTGCCTTATTCATAACTGCCAGCGGAGTGGCTATTTTACCGATATCGTGCATCCAGGCTGCCATCACCAGCTGAGCCGTACGATTTTCATCAAAATCCTGCTCACCCCAGTAACCTTCATCAACCTGGTTGATTACCTGGGCCAATTTCCCCGATAACAGTGCTACCCTTCGAGTGTGATTGGCGTTATACGGTGTCTGGGCATCAACGGCGGTAGCCATTACCTGGACAAAAGAATTAAACAAATTCTCGATGTCATTAATAAACTGCATATTGGTGAGTGCTATAGCCGCCTGTGAAGCCAGGGATGCCACTACCTTTTCATAATAGGGTGCAAAAGCTACCACCTTCCCGGTATTATCGGTAGCATTGATCAACTGCAGAACCCCGATTACCTCACTCTCATGGTTTTCCAAAGGAACTACTAACATCGAGGTGGTACGATAACCGGTCATGGCATCATAGCGTTTAGGCCCGGAAAAATCAAAACCAAAATCGTCAGCAGTGTATACATCAGTAATATTGACACTGGTATTGGTAAGTGCCACATAGGATGATACATTTTCCCGGCGCATAGGTACCGGTGGCAGGTTAACCGGTTCTCCGCGGCCTCCCTGGAAACTTTTTAAAGTATCATTGTGGGTAATTTTGAAAAGCAGTGTATCCCCTTCACGCAGGTACAGGGTCCCAGCATCAGCCCCGGTTATTCTACGTGCCTCACTTAAAATCGTTTCTAAGAGGATATTGTGATCCTTCTCAGCTGAAAGTGCTATTCCAACATTTAATAGTTGTTCTACCTGCTCCAGAATTTCTGGAGTATAAGCCTTCATATAATGATTTCCATCCCTTCTCGGGCCGCCACACAATGAGGATACTCTTCTATAGCTTGTTGTTCGATGACCAACATCTCATCGTCGGTTCTATGTGTAGCATGGTGAAAGAGAACGAGGGTATCTGCTTCGGCAGCTCTTACCAGGCGGATACCTTCCCTCCAGGTGGAGTGTCCCCAACCCACCTTGGTTTGATAACCAGCCGGTCCCGCATACTCTTCATCGGTAAAATTGCTGTCATAAATGACCATGTTGGTTCCCTGGGCGAACTCCTTTAAGTGGGGATCAACAATCGAATAATGCTCCGTATCGGTTACATAGCAGCATGACTTTCCCGCATAGTCAACCCGGTAGGATATGCAGCCATTAGGGTGGTTATTGGGCGCGCAGCTCACCATCACCCCATCTCCCAAATCAATCTGATCATAACTATCTAAATCATTAAAAGAAATTTCTGCCCCCATGTCATCAATTGAGACTGGAAAGTGCGGATGTTCCATCTGAAAGCGCATCAATTCAGCAAAAGAACGTTCCACTTTACCCTGGCCATAGACCCTTATGCTATTTCCTTTAATAAAGGCTGGAGTGAAGAAAGGGAAGCCCTGGATATGATCCCAGTGGGTGTGGGTGATGAAAATATCAACATCCACCCCGCCCTTTTTGACTAATTGATTACCAAGGTTACAAATACCGGTACCGGAATCAAAAATTATCGTTTTGCCGCCGGCCTGAACCTCGACACAGGGGGTGTTACCGCCAAAGATAACCGTGTCTGGTCCTGGAACCGCTCGGGAACCCCTTACCCCCCAAAATATCACTTTCATTTCTTTCTTCATCCCGATACCTCCTGATAATCCGCCCCAGTAACAAGAGAATTCCATTATTTATTACAAATTCCTGCTCGAAAACGCCTGGAAATTCTCAAATACTGACATTAATTATATAAATTACACCCTTGACATGTATACACTTTTTAATTGTTAAAATATAATCTAAATATCTAAAGGAGGTGTATGAGATTGCGCAGGCAATTGTATATCTATTTGGCATTGGCTTTTATTTTCAGTTGGTCTCTGGCAGCTTTGTTTTATCTGGCAGGTGGTCGCTTAAACAGTCCGTATGCCGGCCCAATACTGATCTTTTATATGTTTGGCCCCTTTTTGGCAGCCATAATCACTCAGAAATTAATGGTAAAAAAAGAAATCGTTGCTCCTCTCGCGATCTCATTTAAATTAAACAAATGGTTTTGGCTGGCCTGGCTGTTACCACCCGTACTAGCTTTCACAACTCTGGGTATCACCCTGCTTTTCCCAGGCGTCAGCTTTTCATCGGATATGGCTGGAATGTTTGCACGTTATCAGTCACTAATGAGTCCAGAACAATATCAACAAATGCAACAGCAGATTAACCATCTACCTGTTCACCCCATCTGGCTGATACTAGCCCAGGGTCTTATTGCTGGTGCTACAGTTAATGCCCTGGCTGCTTTCGGTGAAGAGCTTGGCTGGCGTGGTTTTTTATACAGCGAATTAAAAAGCATAGGCTTTTGGCGTTCCTCTTTTATAATTGGTCTAGTCTGGGGTATATGGCATGCTCCTTTAATAATTCAGGGTTATAATTATCCACAGCATCCTCTGTTAGGTGTATTAATGATGACCATTTGGTGTATGCTTTTATCTCCCGTGTTCAGTTTTATTCGTTTGAAAACCCAATCAGTAATCGGCGCATCTCTATTTCACGGCACCTTAAATGGTACTGTCAGTTTGGCTTTGGTCTTAATACGTGGAGGAAATGATTTAACTACAGGTCTCCTGGGTCTGCCGGGTTTTATCACTCTGGCAGTGGTTAATCTGGGTATCTATTGGTATCAATACAAACACCCATTTATCAGCAACTAATTAAAACTCTCTTACTAAATAGATTTACTAGGTTTGCTAGTTAAACTATAAAACATACATTTCCCGGGAAATATTTTTCTTGTAATTTTGTCAAAGTATTTCCTGTATCCAAAAACTGAATAATAACTAATACAGCAATAGCCATGACACCTGGGTTTGTCCCCAGGTGTCATGGCTATATTAACAGGGTTAAACGTTACTTATTTCATACCTAGATAGTAAAGAAGGGTGTTTACGGCTTTAAGCTGCTGATTGATGCGGGTGTCTAGATCCTGTTTCTGACTGGTTTCAAAGATAAAACTGGTTACCCCCAGGAATTGTCCAGACGCCCGAGCCAAACTGCCCGCCACCGGATACCGCAGCACAGTGAACTGCCGATAAGATGAACTGATGCTGGAATTGAGATTACTAGCCATCCGATAGGCGACTGTTTTAGCGTCGTTTCTGGGATAATAAATGATCGTCTGTCCTACTGAACTGCTGCTGCTTTTGTAATAATCATAGCCTTCATGTAGATCTACCAGATAATCAACGCCATAGTCCTTAACCACCTGGTAAATTTCCCGGGCAATATATGAATCAGCTGTTTCAGAGCTGCCCTGGGGAAAATCACGGTTAAGGTTATCACCATTACTGCTTAAACGGGAATGCCTGGCAATAGCAGACTTGTTAGCCTCAGGAAGTACAATCAGCCGTCCTTTTTTTACGGTAAAATCCTTTACCAGTCCGGCAGCCTTGTATCCCGCTGTTTCATTGCCATGAACTCCTCCTACCACCATAACCGTCGGTCCTGGTACTCCGCTGTCAACAATGTACAGTCTGGTCTGATAGGTAGAACTGGCAGTAGCAATGTTGTAAGAACTGGCTGCTTGAGCCGGAGGATTAATAACCGACACCAGACAAAAAACAGTTACCAAAATTAGCGCCCAATAATAGTTTTTTTTCAGCTGCATAATTTGCCTCCTCTCCGTGCCAAGAGTTTAACACGGGATAGGGGCCAATTGGCTGGGTAAATGCCACCTTTACTATCTCTTTTTGTTATTTCTCCTATTTTCTTACAAGCACACCAAAGTCAGTTACTAAGCTGAACCCACCACCATTCCGCAAGTGAGGCAGTCTGGACCAATAGTAGCCTCTTCCCCTATTAAAGCCATCTAATTTTATTTCCTCTTCTGTTATTTTCTTTTTTTTGTTCCATATTATATTTAATGATTTTACTTTATTTGGTTCACTCCCTATTTTAGCCCAGCTGGCTGCAGGAATGAAAAATCACTAATTTGCATCATAAATATCTATTTTCAACTTGCTGCGTGATACAATTTACAATAATAACAATGACATTACTGTGGTGAATGCCAATGAGCAAAAATAATCTAGAAATCAATATGCCTCACTTATTATTTAATCTCTCCACCAGCCTGGACTTTTGTAACCAAGGAATTACGGGCCATCATAAGCGGGTAACAGTTTTAGCCCTTAATCTTGCCAGGGCTGCAGGTGTTGATGCTGATCAATTATTGACGGTCTTTCAAAGTGCAATTATTCATGATATCGGTGCCACCAACTGGAAAGAAAAATCCAATCTGACGGAATTCGATATTAATGATTCCCAGAGCCATTGTATCAAAGGCTGTAATCTGGTAGCCGGTACCAGAACTTTAGCGACAGTTGATACCATTATCCGCTGCCATCATGATAATTGGAAAGGCAGCAATTCATCGGGATTGGTTCAAAATGCGATACCACTTGCGAGCCGTATTATTCACTTGGTTGACCGGCTTGATGTCTTAATTAGGCCTGAAATCCATATTCTTGAACAGCGTGAAAGTATATTAAACCGTCTGCAGGCAGGAACCGGGACCATATTTGATCCAAACTTGATGGACCTATTATTTGAAATCAGCAGGCCGGAAAGCTTTTGGTTAGACCTGGTTTCCCCCTGGCTTAACCAGAGTTTGATCTCGATGCCATTATGGAGACCTACTTCCATCGGCATGACAGAATTATCTGATCTTGCTAATCTCTTTGCTGCTGTAATTGACCAAAAAAGCCCCTTCACGCATCGGCATTCCCATGGGGTTAGCCTGGTAGCTACCTTGCTGGCACATCATGCTGGTTTAAACGAAAGCGATGCTACTTTTATTGAGGTGGCTGCATTACTGCACGATATTGGGAAGCTGTCGGTTCCAGACGGCGTTTTGGAAAAGCCGGGGCCGCTTACAGACACAGAATTGAACTGGATTAGACAGCATACCTACTACACCTATCAAATACTTAAGCCATTGTCTCCCAGTACCTTGATCCCTGAGTGGGCTGCTTTTCACCATGAAAAACTCAATGGTCGGGGTTATCCTTTCGGTTATGATGCATCACGGCTTGACATGCCGGCACGTATCATAGCTATTGCCGATATTTTTACTGCCTTACGGGAAGATCGGCCTTATCGAGCGGGATTAGACTGGGATAAGATTATCAATATCTTAGCTGGCCAGGTAAAGCAAGGCTATTTAGATGCAGACCTCTGCTCACTGCTGATAGATATTCAAAAGGATATTGATAATAACTGGCCGTCATCATGATAAATTGGCTCCCCCCGGAAATTCGAGAGGAGCCAACCTTAACCGATCTTGTAGGAAAGATATTATTGTTCAATCAAGTCTCCCAGTCCTACCTGCATTTTCCGATCTGAATTATCCAGGAAGGAAATCATAGCTGCATCCTCCATCAGTTCTTCTAACCAGACCGACTGCCCTTGGTAATGTACTTCTATAACCCCATGGGATTCCATAATTTCTTGGGCCCGCTTGGCTAACAACCTGGTTCACCTCCACCAGCCATGTATTTGTTCTTATAATGGCTGTTCAAGGTTAATCTTATCCTTCAATTTCTGTAACCAGGCGGCTTTCCAGTTCACTAATCGTACGGCCCATTTCCTCTTCGATGGTCTTTTGCTCGGTGATATCACGAATAGTTTCGACTGCTCCTAAAAGCTCTCCATTTTTATTCCAAACCGGGCTGGCCTTGCCCCAGAGAAAATTCCCCCTGGTAATCTGGGTCTGCCCAATCAACACATGATTTTCCTTTTCAATTACGGTATACGCTTCCTGTACCCCTTCCGGGTTTAGGACCAAATCAACTAATAAAGGCCGGCGAACCCCACAGATTTTTTCCGCGTATTCATAATTATCTTTACCCAGCATCTGTGCCGCCATTACTCCGGTATATTGCTCCATTGCTCGATTCCAGACCGTAACCCTGCCATCAGGGTCAATAGCTAACAACGGATCCGGAACACAATTAAGCACGGTCTCATACAGTTCCAACCGCTGGTTTCGCTGTCCCTCCTGTATATGGCGTCGGGAAACGTTACGGGCAATACCCTGGATGGCGACCGGCTTGCCCAGGCGGTATACACGCCAGGAGTTTACCTCCATAGTCACAACTACACCTTCCCGGGTCTTAATCTCCAGCTCATGGTTTAAAGGCCAGGGTTTAATCCGTTTGCCCGGGGTTATATCTTTGCTGAGCTGCATATATTCCTCGATCAGACCGCGATACTCGTCAACCACCAAATCACGAATATTCATTCCCAGGAGGTCTTCTAATGTGTACCCCGTCAATTTCTGCATGGCATCATTGGCAACAGTAAAATTACCCTCTAAGTCCATCATGTATATGCAGTCAACGGCGTTATTGAACAGCTCAGCATAACGCTCTTCGAAAACTCTCAGCTGTGACTCGACTTGCTTGCGTTTGGTGATGTCTCTGATTACCGCTAATAAGTGCATGTGTCCGTAAAAGCTGGTTGTTTTACTGCGAACTTCCACCCAAAAGATCCTGCCCGCTCGGTCTTTAACCTTCCATTCCAGCACCCGTTCCCTTTGATCCCGGGCCACCCTTTTCATCCATTTATAAAAGTTGTCTCCGGTATATGGCTCTTCTTCAGCAGCTAAATCTGCTGCATTCAAAGCTAACAGCTCATCCCGGGTATAATCAAACATGGTGCATGCCCGTTGATTAACATTCAGGATTTTAGCGGTATTTAAGTTATAGATAAACAAAGCATCATTTACCTGGTCAAATACCTCCCGGTAATCAGCAATAAACGGCTCATTGTCCGAATCACATGTTACCACCTCAATCATTGCCATCACCCCATCAGTAACCGGCCATAATCGCTGCTTCAGGTACTGATTGTGAAACTCAAACAGAGTTTGTTCTGGATGCCCAGTTTCCATCACCAGTAAGAATGATTTCTGATAAGGGCTGCCAACCAGCTCCGGACAGGTATTCAACAAATGCTGTCCGTATAATTCTTCCACGGTCTTGCCCAGTAACTTTGCCCCTGCCTGATTAGCGTATAATACCTTCCAATTGCGGCTGACTGCTAATACCGCAATATCAATACCATCCATCAAATCCGGGTGTTGGTCATACAATCCACTGGGCATTTTCAAATTTCCCCCTTTACTTACCAGTTAACAGCATTGCTAACCGACTTGATCGGCGCTTTTTGGGCCGTATTTATTACTAATATGAGTTCACGAGTTAAGAAATTCGCAGCTAACCAGTAAAGCCCGTCCTTTGTCCTTCATCAGTACCTATTAATAGAATACGTCATTTATAAACTATTTTGGTATTTTTTTACTTATAGCTATCGTAATTTTACATTTCGTAAAATATTAATGGAAATATCCGATTGGTTTAAATACAATAAAAATATCAATATTACGAAAGCTAAAGATTAGATAAAGGGGGGTTTAATTTGGGAAATTATATTAAGGGTCAGACCATGAGTCAGGCGTTTTATAACTCTGCCACCAATTATGCCGACCGGGTAGTGCAGCGTTTTAATCCTGATTTATATCATGGAGATAATAATGGCGAATTTACCTGGAGAGAACTTCAGGATCGGGCCGAAACCATAGCCAGCGGTTTCTTAACCCTGGGATTGGATAAAAAAGACCGAGTGGCTATTGTGGCCAATAACAGTCCCTACTGGACCCAGGTTGATATCGGTGTTACCTGCAGCGCCGGGGTATTGGTGACCATATATCCTACTTTATCGTTGCAGGAAATCACCTACATAGTTAACGACTCGGGCAGCAGATATCTGTTGGTGGGCAATGAAAGTATTCTATCCCGGATACTGCCCGGTTTAGATCAAATGCCAACCTTACAAAAAATCATCGTCTTAGATCTCGAATATAAGGGCAGCAGCCCCTTCATAATCAGCCTGCGCCAGTTGTTGGATTTAGGGAAGGAAAACCGGCAGCAAACGAAGCCGGAATATGAGTTCCGTTGGCAGAACATAACTCTGGATGATTGGGCTACCATTTTATATACCTCAGGTACTACCGGACAGGGAAAAGGAGTAATCCTGACCCATCGTTCCTTCTCTTCCCGCGCTGATGGTGTTGATGTATTTTTTGCTGCCGGCGGAAATTCGATCACTGACCAGGATGTTACTCTTTCGTTCTTACCTTTGTCTCATATTTATGATCGCGGGGTAACCCAGTGGACAGCTATCTGGAATGGTTCTACAATCTGTTATGCTGATAGCCCCGCCACACTGATGGCTGACCTGCCAAGATATAATCCTACCTGGATATCATGTGTCCCCCGTCTTTACGAAAAAATTTATATGCAATTCCAGCAAATGCTGGCGGCAAGTCCGGTAAAGAAAAAAATGTTCGAATGGGCACTTAAGGTTGGAGAAGAGGTATTGGCTTACCGGACCGACAGCCATGGACGTATTAATATGACTGCGGAATTTAACGTGATATCCCTGTTACCACTGGGTCTGCGTATAAAGTTTGCCATCGCTGACCGGCTCTTTGCCAAAGTCAGAGCCCTGTTCGGCAGCCGTTTACGCTGCGCTCATTCGGCCAGCGCCGGTATTTCTCCGGACCTGCTTAAATTCTTTTATATCTGTGGAGTACCCATAGCTGAGGGATATGGCCTGACTGAAACTACCTCTGCCTGCTGTGACAACCCCTTGAATGCATGCAAGCCAGGCACAGTCGGTACCGAAGCCTGTGGTGCCCGGGTTCGGGTTGCGGAAGATGGTGAATTGGAAACTGCTGAAGCCGGACTCTTCGCCGGTTACCTAAACAAACCCGAGGAAACCGCTGCTGCCTTTACTGACGACGGCTGGTTTAAGACCGGTGACTTGGTACAAAAAGATGCTGACGGCTATTATCGGATTGTTGATCGCAAAAAAGCTATTATATGTTTAGCAATTGGTAAGAATGTCGCTCCTCTAAAATTGGAGGGTCTGTTTTCTACCAGTATTGCTATCGATCAAATCTTTCTGATCGGAGATGAGCGCAATTTCATTTCTGCCCTCATAGTTCCGAACTTTGCCTATTTTATGGAGTTATTTGAAAGAGAAAATGTTGCCTATGATCACAGCAAGGTGGTTACCGGAGAAACCAATGGTATGGTACTCTGCATTGAGGTAGGAAAAGACTTTATCGACAAGCCGCTGCTTAAACAGGCTATTGATGAAGCTGTCTTAGCAGTAAATCAGCAGTTGGAGAACTTTGAAAGAATCAAACAATATACTGTTCTGCCCAACCGGTTCACCGAAGAACGGGGTGAATTGACCCCTACCCAGAAGACCAAAAAGCGCATTATCCTGAAAAATTATGCCGAGGTAATTGAAGAACTGTACAGCCGCAAGCAAGCATAATAAATGAAGATCAAATGGGGCTGGACAGCTCCTGATCAGCATCTATACCAGATATTTAATCACGATAAAGGCGCCGATTAACTGCAAAGTGATAATACCCGGTATCCCGATACTAAACTTGGGGTGCCGGGTTTTATGTCTTAGTAAATACATTCCCGCCAACCCGCCGATACTGCCGCCAATCAAACACCAAAACAGTAAGGTGCTCTCCTTAATACGCCACTGTCCCCTTTTGGCCCGCTTTTTATCGACTGCAAAAACTACCAATGTTATTAGGTTAGTTATTAATAAATACCACAGCAGACTTTTGGGCATAATCAAAGCCTCCATCAATACCTAGTTTCTTTCAATCGGTTTGTGCCAAAGATCACCAGGGCGTTATATTATAAGCTGGTTTAAGTTTAATCGCGGTTTAGGCTAAGGTCAAAGCTAAAATAGCATACTAATAAACAGGCCGACGGCAATAAAAAAATTTTTAACGAACTGTTGACAGCTCAGTAAACTGTTGTTATTATTTAATTGTAATCATTACAATATTGTTACTTATACAGAGAGGTGCTGATATGGATGTAACCCAGGTAGAAACTATTTTGCGTCAACATAATATTAAGCCTTCTCATCATCGGCTGCAGGTTCTGCAGTATATGTTAGAGAAGCGTAATCACCCCAGTGCCGAGATGATCTATCAGTATTTGGCACCTGAGATACCTACCCTTTCTCGTACCACGGTTTATAATACCCTGCAGCTTCTGGTAGAAAAAGGGGTAGCTATAGTAGTTGCCGTCAATGAAAATGAAACACGCTACGATGCTGATGTTTCACCCCATGGCCATTTTAAATGTCTGGATTGCGGCAGCATATACGATTTTCATTTTAGTGACAGCATCAAGACGATAGGACTAGACGGATTCAAGGTTACTGATCGTCAGTTGTATTACTTTGGATATTGCCCACATTGTTTAGCTGAAGGAACGGCCAACTGATTAGAAATGATTTATTTGAGGAGGATGAAGGTATGAAAAAGTGGGTTTGCAGTGTTTGTGGTTATGTTCATGAAGGGGATACTGCCCCTGATCGCTGCCCGCAGTGTAATTCTCCGGCTGAGAAATTTACACTGGCTAAAGCCGAAAACAATTTGGTCTGGGCTGATGAGCACCGGGTTGGGATTGCCAAAGATATCGATGCCGAAGTAATCGAGGGGTTACGGGCTAATTTTACCGGTGAGTGTACTGAAGTCGGCATGTACCTGGCTATGGCCCGTGTAGCCGAACGGGAAGGATATCCAGAGGTTGCCGAGGCTTACAAACGGATAGCCTGGGAAGAAGCAGAACATGCCGCTAAATTCGCTGAATTGCTTGGTGAGGTAGTGGCTGCCGATACCAAGACCAATCTCGAAGCGCGAGTGGCAGCTGAGCATGGCGCCTGCCAGGGTAAAAAGGATCTTGCTACCAGAGCTAAACAACTGAATTATGATGCTATCCATGACACCGTTCACGAAATGTGTAAGGATGAGTCTCGTCACGGTGCCCAATTTGCCGGCTTGCTCAAACGCTACTTCTAAAAAATAACCCCCGGGGTTCAGGCTTCGGGGGTTATTACTAATCCAGTTGGTCATTCAAATGGTAGACAATTCCTAAAGCCCCTGGCCCGGCGTGAACCCCGACCACTGGCCCAATGGGATAAAGCTCGGCATCCATCCCAAAACGTTCTTTAATCAGTTCAGCCAGCTCACCAGCCGTATCGGGCGCCGAAGCATGCACTACAAATACTTTATCAACTCCGATCCGCTGCCGGTCTTGCTCTAAACTGCTGCAAATACGATTGATAGCCGCCTTTCTCCCGCGAGCCGGTTTAAAGAGCTCAACCACGCCTCGATTGAGGTGTAAAACCGGCAAAATATCCAAAATGCCTCCCAGGGTTGCCGATATATTGCCGATTCTTCCTCCCCGGCGCAAATATTCCAGAGTAATGGGGATAAAATAAAGCCGCATATGGGGCAGCATTTGCCGTATTTTCGCAGCAATCATCGCTGCTTCCATTCCTTCCCTGGCCCAGGACGCTGCCTCCATAACCGGATAGCCCAGAGCCATGGCTGTCATTTTGGAATCAATAAGTTCAATCCGGGCGCCCGGATACCTTTCTTGTAAACCACTGGTTACCGAATAGATGGTTTCAAATGTTCCGCTGATCAATGACGAAATGAAGATCCCAACGATATCGTGCCCCTGTTGCAGGTAATGATCAAAACAGCTTAATACTTCAGCTGGTGCTGGCTGGGAAGTAGTGGGCAGGTTATTGATTGCAGGCAAATCCGCATAAAATTGGTCAAAGTCCAAATCAAGTTCGCGGCACTGGTGGTCGCTGTAAACCATATTCAGCGAGACTACTCCAATATCCAGATTGTTAATTGCAGATAAAGGGAGATAAGCTGTACTATCGGTAATAATAGTAGTCGGCATAATTTACCACTCCTTGTTGCCAACCGGACTGAAAATGTAATTATTGATTTTAGTGTTACCTATCCGTTATTCAGTAATTATAAAAAAAGAACCCGGAAGCTGTCTATCAACCGGGTTCTAAATATACTTGTTAATTATTATATCCTAGGCCGCAGAAACCCCGCGGCTGGCCAGGCCGCGTTTAAGAGCCATAAATACGCTCCCCAGGGCCATCATTACTACCACTAGAGTTATAAAAAAGCCCACCTCTGGTATCAAATTAAGCAGCATTAATGACAGGGTACCTACCGCTGCTGCCGCAAAGGGTTTTTGTAAGTTAGCCCAATTATACTTGGCAGCCAGGAAACGAACCAGGCCGAAACCTACTATCAGCTTACCCGCAAAAAGAATTCCCGAATAAACGGTCAAAGCCGCCAAAGCTATCGGGATACCTACCACGGTGATCATGGCAATAACGGCAGCGATGGGTAATAGAATTAAGATAGCAAATCCCCAACCCAGCGAAGCCCAGGGTGTATTAATCAAAGCATCTTCCACTTTGAAAAAGGACCGGGGATTTAAATAGAACCAAATTAACCAAACCAACAGCAGAGATACAAACCAGACCAGAGTCCAGATCAAGATTCCAGTCCAGATGGCGGACTGGGGCTGTTCCTTTTGGTGCTGCGGAATAAAATATTTATAGGTAACCGGGCCACCGATTTTAGCCTGCGGTGAAATATTGCCTTTATTAGCCCCCCGATAACTCAGGCTTCCGCCAATGACCGCACCCGGCATAACATTAAGATTATCAGTCTGTATAGCGGCATTTTGACCAATTTTCCCGGTCAGGCTTAATTGACCGGCGCCAGCTTGTAATCCTCCCCGGATAAGTCCGTCAATACCTAGTTCTTCCGCCCCAAGCGCGGCATTACCCCCGACACTGGCAGCCTTATCAATAATCAACTGTGAAGCACCTGCTGACAGATTACGTTTAATATTCCCGGATATACGTGCATTTTGGGCTCCCAACCGCAAATCGTCATTAACCGTACCGGCGATATTTACAATGTTACCGCCCACTAATAAATCCCCATTAACCGTGCCGTTAATGTCAACCTGGTTACCGAACACCACAACATCGCCGTTAACAGTACCGTCAATCCTGACGTTTTCACCAGCAAGAAACAGGTCATCATTAATCACTTCTCCGGATTTTACCGCAACCGATCCGGATGTCCCCTCCTTACTGGGCTGCCTGGTCTGCCAGGCCCAGGCCGGAATTGCTGAAAATGCTACCAGCAGAACCGCCAGCAACAGCACTAAAGTCACTTTGCCATTCTTCATAAAATCCTTCCCCTCCCCTTTAAAAAATTACCTCTTTTATTCTGCTCAGTCTGACGCTCAATGATCTGATAATCACTATCCCCATAATCAGCAAAAACAGCTGCCAGCTGGTTGGCAGTAAATTAATGCTGGTAGCCCGTGAGACACCCCAGGTGATGAGTAAATGCCATCCGTCTGATACTAACCTTTGACGTAAAGCATCTATTAATAAATGAGGATTACTCCCCGGCCACCCTAACGATACGGCAATTTCCTGCAAAGAATAACTGCCTAACAGCACTGCCGTTAACCCCAGCAGCAGAAAGCCAGACAGCACCCACCAAAACCTGATACCTAATTCTTCATTAAACCATCGTGACAATTTATTAGCAGAGAGGCTTAAAGTCTGATTTTCACAGGTAAACAAACCAGACAGCCATTCGTTTTCATGAACTATATCCGTGGATATTTGGCGGCATACAGGGCAGCTTAAAAGGTGCCCTTCTATCTTCTGGTATTCATCCGGCTGCAATTCTCTATCTGCATATGCCTGGATCTTCCCAATCTCCGGGCATTCATTAATCATTGAGCCTTACCTCCTGGTTTCATCAATTTAAACAACAATTTTTTAGCCCTGAAAATTCTGGTTCCCACTGTATTAGCAGGTATATCCATAACGGCAGCTATTTCTTCGTACGGCAGCCCGTGGTCAAACCGGAGTTCCAGAATAGCTCTATCTTCAGGGTGTAAGTGTACCATGGCCTGCCGCAGAACCTGCAGCTGCTGCTGGGCAGCCATTTGCTCAACCAAATTATCCACCGGGGAATTATCATCAGGTATTGAATTATAGTCTAACTCCCAGGTGGCTTCCCGCTGCCGGCGTTTAATCAAATCAAGGCTGGTAAAATAAGCGATACGGTACAGCCAGGTACTAACAGCGGCGCGTCCCTCAAACTGACCCCGATGTTCGTATGCTTTTAAAAAGGTTTCGGACACTACTTCCTGGGCGTCAGCCTCATTTTGACAAACCCGATAGGCAGTGTGATAAATCCCTTCGCGATAATTTTTGTAAATCTGATCAAAGTTACTGCCTGCTAGGGGGTTCGCAGCCTCAGTTAGTTTCACCCCGCTGGTACCTGCCTTTTTAATTACTGGTTCTATCTATTAGACTAATGAAACCTGCTAATATTTCACCTGATTCCTATCATTTTATCGATATCCATCGGACAAGCCTACAACAAAAAAATTGGCGTCAAAGGCGCCCTGAGCTAAACCAAGCTAATTTTGGTTCTCCATCCCCCCTGCTTATTATCGGAGTAGGTAATCTTCAGGCCATTAAGGTTGGGGCAGTCACAATGACCGGCGTAGGCGGTGAGATAGACCGGCACCTGTCCCCGATAACGATAAGGTATCGCCGAAGGGTTAAAACAATGGCGATGATGTGTAACCACGGCAGCCACTCGTTTTAAATATTGATTTAAAAAATCAGTGAATTGTTCGGTATATTCACTGTTTAAAGCGTGGCTTTTGCCCCGGTGGGGTCCAAACGCCGGAGGTATATGCATATCAATAACAAATTGATAAAGGGGATGGGCTTTTATTATCGCTCCCGCTGCCTGGAGCTGTTCACTGAAATGCTGCTTATCCACAAAATGGCCATCTCGGTTCGGACCACCAGTATTCAGTAACAACAGGCAGGTTTTTTGGGGACGCATCCAGATTTCCTCGACATGAAGGCCGTCACCAACCAACGAATTATAATGATTAAGGTTGCGATCATTAATATATTCATGGTTTCCGACATTCATAAACAAGGGAATATGATCCTTGCCCGCCAGATCATAATGCAAACTCTTACGGGTTGCCGTCAGGAATTGTTCTAAACTTTTTTCACCAATATTAGTGCCATCACCGCCATGAATAATAGCCAGGATATTGTGATAGGTCAGCTGATTCCGCTTAATACGATCCAGCAGGTGACCATAAACTACCCCTGGTTTTGCCTTACCCTTACATTCCTCTCCCCAATGAGTATCACCAATAAAAACCAGACTGAATCCATGTTCAAATTCCGGTAATTCGCAGCGTTTCCGCAGGAAAGCATGTGCTTCTGCATTTAGTTTCATTTTTTTTCCTATCATAATCTGTAATCAGCAGCCCCTTTTTTGGCTCTAATTATTTACAGATTATGGTATTCGGCTGCAAATAGTGCTCTTACGGTTGGCTAATAATTAACTCGGATTACTTTGTCAGCAGGTTATGATACATTAATTAAATAATAAATTTTATAGATATAGAGGAAGATGCTTTCGTGTCACCGTTATCCCGCCATGTGAAATCAGGTCTTATCAGTTTAGGCATAGTCTATATAATTTGGAGCACCACTTATCTGGCTATCCGCATAACGGTTGCACCGGGTAATGGGTTTCCTCCTTTTGCGATGGGTGCTACCCGGCTTTTTGCCGCCTTTATTCTATTACTGATTATTGCCCGCTTAAATGGCCAAAGACTCAAACTTTCGGGGAGGGAACTGACGGTCGCAGCGATAACTGGTATTTTGCTATGGTTAGGAGGTAATGGCCTGGTTAATTGGGCAGAACAAAGTGCAAACTCAGGTTTCGCCGCTCTGATGGTCTCATCATCGCCCATCTGGGTCACCTTAATAAATGCATTATTATCACGCCGATATCCGTCACCGCTGCTGATCGGATCTTTGTTATTTGGTTTTGGCGGGGTAGCTGTCCTGATGGCCCCGGCCATATTAACCGGCAGCCAACTCAAAGCTGCTGCCACAGTCGCTTTATTGGGATCTGCACTATTATGGTCCATCGGTTCGGTGTATCAGACTCGGAGTAATACCAACACTCCGGTCCTGGTATTATCAGCTTATCAGCATCTGTTTGGAGCGCTGGGAATGTTAATAGTGACGCTAGTTTTGCGGGAGCCTGTCCCCCACCCTAGCGGGACAGCCTGGCTGGCCTGGAGCTATCTGGTGCTGTTTGGTTCCATTCTCGGTTATACATCTTTTATTCGAGCATTGAAACTCCTTCCTATCAATATTGCCATGACCTATTCTTACGTCAATCCGGTTCTGGCCTTACTGCTGGGCTGGTGGCTGCTGCATGAAAATGTAAGCATTTTTACTTTAATCGGGGCGATCATGGTGGTAATAGGTGTCTTCGGAGTCTTTTATACCCGCAAAAAACCACAGGAAGATAAATTAGAAGCATCTGTGGAGTAAAGGGGTGCTGGCTATGCTGCAGTTACAACCGGCAGCGGCTGATCAACACAGTCAGCTGATTGCGGATCTGATTCGGGAAGCTTTTGCTGATCAGGCCCAGTTATTAAACCTGGACCCCAGTAAATATCCTAATTTTGTTGGATTCGAAACCGCTGATCGCACTCATTGGCGTCTTAATCATGGTGATACAGCCTTATTGGCATTTTGGCAGCACCAGCTTATTGGCACCATTTCCTATCAAGCTGTAACCGACACACCTGGTATTGGCTATATTAAACGGCTGGCCATATTGCCAGCTTATCGAGGCCACAATTATGGAACCCTATTGATGCAGTATGCCGAAGAAAGCCTCTTTCTCCATGGCCTAAACCGGGCTGAAATTTCTATTGTGGCCGAATTTAATACATTGCATCGCTATTATCACAGCCTGGGCTATCTGGACGGCAATCTTACAGCAGTACCCAGCCTGCCTTTCATGGTTCAATACCTGTATAAACCGCTTAAATAGCCTATATGCCCTGCGTATCAAAGCCGTATTAATTGACTGCTTTGTTTCCAGCCGCTACCCGAATGACGCCGGAAAGTAAGTTTGAGACAGCTGAAGCGCGGGCAGTCGCAATGCCCGCCATAGGCTGATATATAAAGCGGAGTATGACCGTGAAATAAAAAGGGTTTATCGGTCATTTTTGCCCAATGGCGATGATGGCTGACCACAGCAGCGATTCTTTTCGGATACCTGCGCAGGAGCTGTTTAAACTTACAGGTATCGGCATAGTTAAGGGCTAAGCATCGCAAGGCCTGCGGACCTATGGAAGGAGGAATGTGCATGTCGATGACTACCTGATACCCTCGATGATTGGCTATTTCATTGTCAATAATCTTCAGCGTTCTGGCCAACTGATTATCAGGCAGCCCACCGCGGTCATTCATTCCAGAGTTGAGAAGTATCACTCCTGATTTTAACTGATCAAACCAGTAGCTCTGCCAGGGGACAGGATCTGCAATCCATTGTTCATACTGGGAACCGGTCGGGTCATTAATATATTCATGATTGCCTACATTCATTAATAAGGGAATCCGATTATCGCCTGGCAGATCCCAGCCCAAAGCGTGCCGGGTCAGATAGGCAAACTCTTCCAAATGCTGTCCACCCCGATGGGTCCCATCACCCCCATGAATAATAGCCAGTATATTGTGAGATTCATCTTCATTCCTCTGAATTGCTTCCAACAGGCGAGTATACATTAAAGAACAATCCAGGTCATTCTTACACTGCTTACCGATATGTGTATCGCCGAGAAAAACCAGAGCGAATTCCTTTTTAAATGATTCCTGCTGCAGCCTTTTATTCAGAATCTGCTGACCTTCCTCGTTTAGGCGCAGGTTACTATTATTTTCGTTTATCATATCAAACTCCCCTTTCCCCAATCGCTAACATAATATGAAAGATTAAGCCCCGCTATAACGACAAAGCCATGCCCTATTTGTTAGAGATGACGCATTTAGCCAGTTACTATCATAAGTTAGGTAAATGGGGGGATAAACTGATGAGCAACTTGTTATTTATGGCGACCGGGGATATTTCCTTCGGCTGGGCAGTTAATACGGTGATCAAAAAGCATGGTTATGATTACCTCTTTGAGCTGGTGACACCTATATTAAGTCAGGCAGGTTTAGTGTTAGCCAATTTAGAAGGCCCGGTCAGCACGCGCGGGACGGCAATTAAAAAAAGTACCCGCTTTCGCTATCATCCTGACTGTCTGACCGCCCTTAAACGTGCGGGTATTGATGCCGTTACAGTGGCCAATAATCATACTCTGGATTATGGACGCACAGCTCTGC
>JBLNAA010000002.1:0-2675 GCA_050259135.1 Methylocystaceae bacterium
TATTGCGGTCGGGGACTGGAAAAACCCTATTATTTCAAATAACACTTAGAGAAGAATATACAACGGTTAATGGTTAATAGTGAAAGGATGGAAATGAAGCGGATCATGAGTCGCTATGACCACTAATCAGCCGCCCTGCTTCAAAATATGACAAAACCCTGACCGTCTTAATTGATAACCAGGTTTTTATTAGCTTTAGCTCACCGATCTTATTGCTTTTCTATAAGCGCATCATTAATCATCTCGGCAATATCCAGGTTTTTAATACCTGGTTCCAGACTGCCTACCGCATCGCTTAAATTCCCCAGGCAGAGCGGGCAGGCATTGGCAACAATATCAGGTTTTACTTTGACTGCCTCTCGGGCGCGTAAAGTACTGATCTTTTTAAGGTGATTGTTTTCCAGCCAAATCAGACCTCCACCGGCTCCGCAGCAGTGGCTTTTATTCTTGATATTTCGCATTTCTGCCAATTCTATCCCTGGTATTGAGGCTAAAACCTGGCGAGGAGCTTCAAACCTACCATTATATCGGCCCAGGTAGCAGGGATCATGAAAAGTAACTTTTATGTTCTCACCGGCTTGCAGCTTGATTCTGCCAGCTTCAATCAACTGTAAAATGAATTCGGAATGGTGCAGCACCTTATAACTGCCGCCTAATTCAGGGTATTCGTTTTTCAGCGTATTATAGCAGTGAGGGCACGCGGTAATGATGGTGTTAAAGTTGTAGCCATTTAAAGTTTCAATGTTAGCCAGGGCTAATTGCTGAAAAAGCAGTTCATTGCCCAGGCGCCGGGCAGTATCACCGCAGCATTTTCCGGCTGAGCCCATGACCGCGAAGTCTGCACCGGCTTGCTTTAGAATATTGATCATAGCCTGGGTAACCTGCTGGTTTCTGCTGTCATAGGTGCCGAAGCAGCCGGTCCAAAACAGAATATCGGTACTCTTTTTTTCAGCCATAAGGTGAGCTCCCCAACCCTCGATGCTGCTGCAAGCTATTCCCCATGGATTTCCTTCTTTGATTAGGTTCCCAAACCTCATTTGTACTTCCAGCGAACAACCATCAGCTTCTGCCATAAAACCTCTTTTCAGGTCAATAATACGGCTGACGTGCTCAATATTTACCGGACACTTAACCTCGCAGAGACCACAGGAAGTACAGGACAACAGGGCCTCTTTAGAAACTACCGTTCCCAATAGGTGACTATCAAAGCTTTTTTGGCGGCGGCCTAGAAATGAATATTGCTGCCGGGCATGTTTTTGCAGAGCTTCCATTAATAACCGAGGTGAAAAAGGAGTGCCGCCTTCATAAGCTGGGCAGTGTTTTTCACATCGAAGACATGATAGACAGGCATCTAATTCCATCAGCTGTTGCTTGCTAAAGTCTTCGAGTCGGGTTACCCCCGGGTTAACAGCTGACTCGCCAATAATTCCTACTGGGGTTAAAGCTCCTATTGAGGAGCAAGATCTGAAAAGAATATTAAGCGGAGATACCACCATATGAAAAAGCTTGGAGTAGGGAATATAAGCTATAAATCCGAGTGCCAGCAGCATATGGCCGTACCAAATAACCGGGTAAATAGATCCGGCTGATTGGGTTGATAAACCCGACTTTTGAGCGATTATCGCCAACATCAGTCCCCATGGTGTCCATCTTGCCCAGGAGTCGCCGGCAGCAAATATCCGCAAACCCTCCAAAATGAACCCGGTTAAAAGAATTATAAATAGCAGGGTAAGTGATACTGCTGCATCAACGGTTTTGCTCTTGCTATCGAATTTATATAGGAAGCGCTTATATGTGAAAACAACAACGCCGATTAAGGCTAAAAATCCGAATAGGTCAAGCAGAAAACTGAGCACCAAATAAAAGTAACCGTAAAACAGATGAATTTT
Organism: Methylocystaceae bacterium; assembly: GCA_050259135.1. Classification (GTDB taxonomy): domain Bacteria; phylum Bacillota; class Syntrophomonadia; order Syntrophomonadales; family JBLNAA01; genus JBLNAA01. The sequence goes on from JBLNAA010000002.1 coordinate 1,890, forward strand.
AAAGTTTTCCTGCACGGCGATAACCAGGGTCCCCAACAGCAAAATTAAAAAACCATAAAAAATCCATAAATGCATCCTCCGCCGCAGGGTGCTTTTGAATATATTTTGGCCATGCATTAACAGTTCTTTAATCCAAAAACCCATATTGCCGGTATGATAAACTCCATCCCGGCCTTGTTTCCAGACCCGGACTTTATTGCTGAACCCTAAGATAAAAATAACCAAGGCGGTAAGGGCAGCCGCGTACAGCATACCCTTCCCGTTTATATGCCAAAACAATTGTCTGGTTGCATCCATGATTACACCTCACCTATCATCCCCATCGACAGTATGCAGGTATCAATGTGCAAGAGTGTAAACGTCCCCTGGGATTGATCGATGTGATCGCAATGATTATTACTCTTAAAACCGAATTTGATTCTTTCTGTAAAGGGTATTACGCCCAATTCCTAATAGTTTAGCCGCCGGGGACACATTTCCCTTGGATATTTTTTAGCTTTACTGATGGCATAATATTCCCGGTCTTTTAATTATAATCATTTTTAGTTCGTCGTTTTTACTTCAGCTGCCAGATCCTGGCTGGAAGCGGTGTAATTCGTATATCCAAGGGCGCAGCAAAGTGATTCCTCCACTACGAGTCATTGGTTTTTCCTGCAGATGTAGGAGGATGACCTGGAAACTGAGAGGAATTTCGCCCAGGAAGATGGGTGCTGTTGAAAACTGAAAATGCTGCTTGTTATCGCGGCAATTGCAGGGTGGTATGTAATGGTGGGAGTTAACTGTCCG
>JBLNAA010000003.1:0-15042 GCA_050259135.1 Methylocystaceae bacterium
TTTGAGGTATCAGGCCTAGCCCGGTCTTGCCGGCCAGGGTTTCGCGAATCTTCTTAAACCCTTCCTCATCCGGTATTTCTGTAACCACCAGGTTTTTCCCCCGGCGCATATATTCAAACAGGTCCAGTTCCTGGGCCATCTCTATGGTAAGATAGCGCCTGATAAATGAAGCGTCCCGCTCGTTTTCCCGGACCGCCATAATATACTTCATTCCTTCTTTTTCTTCCAGGTATTTAAAAATAATAAATCCAATGTGGTAAGGATTCAGACTCCCGGGCAATGGACGGATCACCATATGATGCCGCATTAAAAACTCCACCTGCAATTCGGTATCCAGCTGCAGCCGGTTTAACAACCGATAGTGCCAGTAGCTGGCCCAGCCTTCGTTCATTATCTTAGTCTCAATTTGCGGCAGGAAATAGGAAGTCTCTTCATGAACTATAGTAATCAGATCACGTTCCCATTCCTCAAGGTTGCCATACTGCTGAATGAATTCCAACAGGTCATATTCGGGTTCCAGGGGGATCCTGCTCAAATCCGGTTCTTCCCACTTTTCCCGTGGTACCAGTTCCGGCCATTGGCTGTCCTGAGGGTGGGCAGCCTGGCGCATCCGTTCTTTCTGTTCATTTATTTTTAACTTCTTCACTCCTAAATGGCGGTCGGTCTGTAACCGCAGCGAATGGGCAGCATCCAATACTTTTTCCACCCGTTCATACCCGATCGCCGGATCCTGCGCATAGATCCGCACCCGGTCGGCATGGCCTTTAAACATCTCCATGGTGGTTTCAGCCCGAGTCAGCATCCCAAACAGCCGGTTATTCTTAAAAAAGTCATTATGCCCATAGACATGCGCAATGGTCAGTATCTGCAGAGCCAGGGTGTTATCCTTCATCAGATAAGCCAGACAGGGATTAGAGTTGATAACCATCTCATAAGGCAGCCCGCTTAAAGCATAGCCATAGTAGGTATTAATCCGCTCCCAGGCCTTACCGAATGACCAATGCGGGTAACGGGACGGCATCCCGGTATACGCTTCATAACCGATCATCTGTTCAAAACTGACCAGGTCAAACTCCTGGGGGTAACAGTTAAGACCTTCCTGGTGAACCAATTCTGTAATCCGCTGGTCCCAATATTCCAACTCGGTGAGGCTGTAATTACTCATCCTCGCTCACCGCCTTTTCCACCGCCAGCAGCCGTTTGAAAGCCGGCCAGATATCTTCTTTGCCGGTAATTTTAACCATTACAAAGTTGGGGTAACGCAGCCGCATTTTAAACTCACTCATAATGGTTCCGGCTGACCACTGGGACGCAATCTCACCATAGCCAAACAGATTACAGGTATCACATAGCTCCTGAGCCAAATCAAGAGCGTTATCGGTATCTTCCAGCCAATTATCCCCGTCTGAACAATGGAAAACATAAACATTCCAGCGATTAGGACTGTAGCGTTCCTGAATTAACTCCAGGGCTTTGGCATAGCCGCTGGAAATCATGGTGCCGCCCGACTCCACCTTATGAAAGAATTCGTCTTCGGATACCTCTTTGGCTGTAGTGGAATGGGCGATAAAAGCTACTTCGACATGCAGATACTTGCGGCGAACAAATTGATAAAGTAAAAAGAAAAAGCTGCGAGCCAGGTATTTTTTGGTCTGGTACATGGAACCGGAGGTGTCCATAATACATATTACTACCGCATTGGACTCACGGGTTATATCCTCCTTGATACGCCGATAACGCAGATCTTCATCACGGAAGGGGAAGCGAGCCTCTTCATCAAAATCCAATCCTAATTCCTGGGTGGCACGTTTGGCTCCCTGCTTGCGTTTGACCTTCTCGGCCAAGGACTTGGTCTTGGCCAGCCGGGGCGGGATGCCCCGCCGCTGTATCCCCCAGCGTTTAATACTCTGATCAGAGATAACCTCAATAAACTTCTTTTTATCCAGGTAGGGAAGGTTTAGTTCGTCAAATAAATACTCCATTAAATCTTCCAGAGTTATTTCCGTTTCATAGATATCTTCGCCTTCCCGGTTACCTGCACCCGGGCCAATACCAGGCTTATCCTGACCCTGGTCACGGCCGACCCGATCCCCTCGTTTTTCATCACCAGCGCCGGTAGCCACCCCCGGGGAATTGCTGCCATAGACAAATTGGTATTCTTTGAGTCCACGCACCGGTATTTTTATTTTTTTATCTTTACTCTGACCAATAATGGATTCTTCGGCGATAATATCACCCAGGTTTTTCTTAATGGATTCCTCAATTAAATAGCGGTGACGGCGGCGGTCTTCCGCCGCCCGGTCACCGCTTTCACCCATAAAATCGCGGAAAATTGCCATATGCTTATCGCCCCTAATCTTTCCACAGATTGTTGGCTGCATACTTGAGAACGGTATTACAGCAATGATCACAGTAGCCATTGCGTTTCATTTCTTCTACCATGGCCTGGTATTTCTTCCCCTGCTGTTCATCACGTACCTTGGCCTGGGTAATAATCCGGGACATATCCTTAACTGATGCCGTAAGCTTCTTTTCAATAGCTTCTTTCAGCGGAGAATAGCTGTCATAATCAATTTTTCCGCCCTGACGCAGAACCGAGAACATATAAGCAGTCACATCGCTGCGGAATCCCTTGGCTGCCGTACCGGTCAAACCCAACTGTGCCTCGATTGACTCCAGGAACTTTTCATCGGGCTCCAGTTCTTCACCGGTGGTTCGATCCTTAATTTTAGTCTTATTAACATAAGCCTCGGCATGGTCAAGATAATTCTGAAACAGGCTCTCTGCCTGCTCCCGAAATCCATAGATAAAAGCCTTGGTGACTTCCTTTTCCAGTTTACGATTATATTCCTTGCGGATAATATCACGCAGAAACCCCAGGTACCGTTTTTTGTCATCGTCGGACAAGTCGGTATTTTTAACCGCCTTGATCAGGGTTTCCAGCACACTAATCGGATTGATGCAGTCATGCTCTGATTCCGCCAGAGCGGTATCGATAGCCTTCATAATAAAGCGGGTGGAAATACCCTTCATCCCTTCCTTGCCCGCTTCATCTCTAAGCTCCCGGATATCAATACGGTTTTTGTCAGTACTTTCCAGAATTTCTTCGCCATTGTAAATACGCAGTTTGGTAATCGGATTGACTTTATTGGAAGCAGAAAGGCGGCTTAAGATGGCAAACATAGCTGCCACTTCCAGGGTGTGCGGAGCAATATGAGCTCTAAAACTGCTCTGGCGGAGAATCTTTTCATAAATCTTAATTTCTTCATCCAATTCCAGGCAGTAGGGCACCTCAACCTTAACAATGCGATCCAGGATGGCTTCATTGGTATGATCTGATTTAAAGCGGTTCCATTCTGCTTCATTGGAATGAGCCAGGATAACCCCATCAAAATAAATCATAGCACCCTTGCCCGGTGAGGGAATTGATTTCTCCTGCGTGGCCGTAATTATAGCATGTAAATACTCAACATCATTCTTAAAAATCTCAATAAACTCTATAGCACCCCGATTACCAGCATTAAATGCTCCGTTCAGGCTGAGCACCCGGGGGTCATCTTCTGGATAAAGATCCATTTTCGAGATATCGACGGATCCAACCAGCACTGAGGTATCCTGATTATTCGGGTCTACTGGCGGAACCACCGCGATACCCTGGCGTCCGCGAATTGAGAATTCGGCAGCCTCTACCGGGAAACGCTCATATTCGCCATCAAATTCGTTAAGCAGGCGATAGCGGCAAATCGGGCATAAGTCTCCCTCAATAATGACATCCAAAAGGTTTTCAAACTGCGGGCGCAGGTGTTTGGGCAAGAGGTGTAGCGGCTCTTCCCTGATCGGACACCCCTTTAAGGCATAAACGGGCGGTGCCGCTTCCAAACAGCGCTTGAGCGCGTCCATCAGAGATGACTTACCACTCCCCACCGGTCCCACCAGATATAAAACCTGCCGTGCTTCTTCGCCTTTCATAGCAGCAGCATGAAAATAACGTACGATCTCCATAATGGTCTGGTCAATGCCAAAAAAGGTATCGGCAAAGAATTTATACCGTTTAATCATGGTATTGCCATGAATACGTCTCAGCCGCGGGAACTCGTCACAATTAATTATTTCAACCCCTGGTTCAATCAGCAGCCGGTACAAACGCTGGTGGGCCAGCATAGTCACCTGGGGTTCATTCCTAACCATGTCCAAGTATTGCAGGAAGGTGCCCTCAAACCGCTGACGTCTGCCTTCGCTGCGGTCGCGGGCGATGATGGACCCGAAATCAATCTCGGTAAACAAACGGCAACCCCCTTTGCTATTCTGTAAACTGAGTGTGATACAGTATATGCACGGGATGCCCCTTACTATAAAAGGGGCGTTTCGACCTTTTACTGGTCGTAACGCCCCTAAAAACCTTATTATAATCGGCTGTTGTCCCCTCCTGGTTACTCTTTGATCGGGGTAAACCAGCTCTTCTTTCTAAATATTACCAGATAAGTCACTCCGCGGAGGAACCAATCGATAACAAAAAGTATCCAGATGTAGGCGATTGAGGCCATCCAAACCTGACTGAGCAAATACATCAACGGCAGTCGGAAAACCCAGGTAAAAAACAGCGATATATACATCGGGGTACGGGTATCGCCAATACCCCGCAGGGTGCCGCCTAAGACCATATCCAGAGCCATGGTTATCTGCTCCAGGCTGGAGATACGGATACAAAGCCCGGCCAATCCAATTATAGCAGCATCGCTGGTAAAAACATGAGCAATGGTCTCGGGAAACAGCGCAAAGACCAGACCGAAGCCGCACATGATTATACCAGTCAGCTCAAAACACCCGCGGGCTGCAGCTCGTGCCCGTTCGTAATTAGCAGCCCCCACCGCCTGCCCGACCAGAGTGGTGGCTGCCATAGCTATGCCGGTTCCCGGCATAAAGGAGAGGGATTCAACATTGATAGCCACATTGTGGGCCGCAAAAGCCACGGTCCCCAGGCTGGTAATTAAAAATGACGATATTATGCTGGACGCAAACCGCAGCGTTTCCTCGGTAAGACTCGGTACTCCCAGGCTAAATAAATCACTGAGTTGTTTTTGGGCTCCTGAACGCAGGCGCGGCCAGCTGAGCTTGATTCCCGTTTTCCCCTTAAGCATTACTATAGTAATAATAATGAAACCCAAACCGTAAGCCAGAGCGGTTGCCAGAGCCGATCCCGCTACTTCCAGGCGGGGCAGGCCCCATAAACCATAAACCAGCAGAACACAGGCAATTATATTAAAGCTGTTAGTAATGAAAGCAATCTTCATGGGAATATCAGTTCGCCCTAACCCTCTAAACAAAGGGTTTACCGTATGCATGGTCAGGGCCAATGGAGCTGCTATAAACAGTATCCGCAGATAGGTGACGGTCTCATGGTAAACTGCCGCTTCCAGGGGAAAAAGCCCGACAATCTGGGGGGTAAAAACAAATCCCAGTCCTCCGCATACCAACCCAAGCAGCATCCCGCCCAGATAGGTGAAACCTACTACCTGAGAGACCTCTTCCAGATTGTTAGCTCCCCAGGCTTGAGCAATAATTATCCCCGCTCCTACCCCTAAAGCGGATAAAGCCAGGGCTATACCGAAAAAGATCTCCGCTCCCAGACTCACTGCCGCCAGGGGTATCGCCCCCAGATGGCCTACCACAGCAATATCGACAATGCCGATGATCATATACATAATCATTTCCAGCATGGCGGGGGCCGCAATTATCATTATATTTTTGCGTAAAAGTGTATCTTGTCTTATCAGCATAGGTTTAATTTTACCGTAACTTCGCCCCTCTAACCGAACAAAAACCGGACTGTATCAGTTGTAATGCTATTTAAAATGGGAAACTGCCCGGTCTCTACGCCGGGCAGCAGCGAAAAAATCACCGTCAGCAGCCTGACGGTGAACATTTAAGCATCTGCTCCCGCTTAACCCAGGCTTTTCAGCAGGTTAGCCATTTCAATTGCACTGGTTGCGGCATCAAACCCTTTGTTGCCCATTTTGGTACCGGCTCTTTCCACCGCCTGTTCAATGGTGTCGGTGGTCAAAACCGCATTGATAACCGGAACCGCTGTTTCCAGGGCTAATAGGGCGATGCCTTTGGTAACTTCACCGGCTACATAATCAAAATGTGGGGTGTTGCCGCGAATGACTGCTCCCAGGCAGATAATGGCATCATATCCCCGGCCGATCATTTTTTTGGCTACCAGCGGAATCTCAAAAGCACCCGGAGCATAGGCCACATCTACCATTGCTGCATCAACTCCATGACGGGTTAAGCCATCCATCGCTCCCGACAGCAGCTTGCTGGTAATAAAATCATTAAACCGACTGACAACAATCCCGATCGACAGCCCCTCTCCGACCAAATTACCTTCAAATACCTTAGCCATGTTCAGTCCTCCCAATTTTTAATAATTAACCTGCACCGTAATACAGGGCTCTTTCCGTTTTAGATGGAAGCCAAAAGATGCCCCATCTTCTCCTTCTTAGTTTTCATGTAGCGTTCACTTTCCGGTTTGGTCGGCAGTTCGATTGGTACACGTTCAACCACTGACAGGCCATAACCATCCAGTCCCTTTATTTTTTTCGGGTTATTAGTCATTAAACGCATTTTGTGAACCCCGAGATCAGCCAAAATCTGGGCACCAATACCATAATCACGCAGATCAGCCGGAAACCCCAGCTTGATATTAGCTTCAACCGTATCCATACCCTGATCCTGCAGGTGATAAGCCTTAATCTTATTCCCCAGACCGATACCGCGTCCCTCCTGCCGCATGTATACCAGAACCCCTTTGCCTTCCTCCTCAATCATCCGCAGCGACTGCGCCAGCTGATCACCGCAGTCACAGCGCGCGGAGCCAAAAACGTCACCGGTCAAACATTCGGAATGCACCCGGACTAATACTGGCTCATCGGGTTCCCAGGTTCCTTTGACCAGGGCTATATGTTCCTTGCCTTCGATAAACGAATCGTAGGCTATAATTCGAAAGTCTCCGTAAGCCGTCGGCAGATTAGCCTCATCCATCCTCCTGACCATCATCTCAGTCCGTCGGCGGTAGTTAATCAGATCGGCTACGGTCATTATTTTGAAGCCCTGTTTTTCAGCAAATTCAATCAACTGCGGAACCCGGGCCATAGTCCCATCCTCATTCATTATTTCGCAGATAACACCGGCAGGATATAATCCGGCTAGCCTGGCCAGATCGACGGAAGCTTCGGTATGTCCCGCCCGCCTTAAAACTCCGCCTTCTTTATAACGCAGGGGAAAAACATGGCCGGGCCGGCGGAAATCTCCTGGTGCCGCATCAGTATTTAACATTGCCATGACGGTAGCTGATCGTTCATAAGCTGAAATGCCAGTCGTCGTGGTCTTATAGTCTACCGATACCGTAAACGCTGTCTCATGATTATCAGTATTTTTGAGAACCATAGGCTTGATATCCAGTTCATCGAGACGTTCGCCAATCACCGGCATACAAATCAAGCCCCGGGCGTGGGTCGCCATAAAATTGATTACTTCCGGGCTGGCAAACTGGGCCGCTGCTACCAGATCACCCTCATTTTCACGATCCTCATCATCAACGACAATAATCATCCGCCCCTGTTTTATTTCAGTTATTGCTTCCTCTACACTGCAGAACATATGGTGCTCCCCCTTTGCTTAAATATTAGAATCCATTATTGCGCAAAAAATCTGTAGTCAGGCCGCTTGAAGCAGCAGCGGCAGATTGCTGTTCAGGAAAGTTAAGCAATCTTTCCACATAACGGCCCAGGATATCAGTTTCCAAGTTAACCCGGTCGCCAGGCTTTTTAAAACCTAAAGTAGTAACCTCTCCGGTGTGTGGTATCAGGGATACCGAAAAACTGTCGGGCTTAAGATCAACAATAGTGAGGCTTATCCCATCTATGGCGATGGAGCCTTTAGCGACCATATATTTCATCAGTTCCGTTGGGGCACTGACCCGATAAATATTCGCTATACCCTCTTTTTTAATCTCCAGAATACTGCCGACCCCATCAATATGCCCCTGCACCAGGTGACCTCCCAATCGGCTGCTCAGGGTCAATGCCCGTTCCAGATTAACCCGGCTGCCCGGCTGCAGGGTTCCCAGCGATGACTTTTTCAAGGTTTCCGGCATAACGTCGGCATCAAAATCGTTCTTACCCAATCTGACTGCGGTCAAACAAACTCCATTTACCGCAATACTATCCCCCAGCCTGGTTCCCTCCAGCACCTGCTGGCAGGCAATAGTTATCTTTCCCGATTGGCTGGCTTGTACGATAGCTTTGACTGTTCCCAGTTCCTCAATAATACCGGTGAACAAACTACCACCTCCTTCTTTCTCCCAGCCATCCCTCGATTAATAAGTCTTCTCCTATCGGCTGCCACTTATTAACCACCAGAGGTACTGCTTCATCCACTTTGGCGAATCCAGCTCCGCCAATCGGGGTCGGAGCCGCAGTGCCGCCAATTACTTTCATGGCTATAAAAGCAAACCAGTAATCAATCATTCCCGTTTTAAGCAGGCTCCAATTCAGGCCGCCGCCCCCCTCGACCAGTATGCTGGAAAGCCCGCGGCTTGCTAACTGTCTTAATCCGGCACTAAGATCGAGATCATCGACCGAGCCAGCCACTTTGATTAATTCCACCCCATAATCAGTTAAGACTGCCGCCCTGGCTGGGTCTGCTGTCTCGGCGGTAATAACCATGGTCGGCTGTTTTCTGGCTGTCGTCACCACCTGCGAGGTCGGCGGCAGATCCAGACCGCCATCCACTATAATCCGGACGGGATCACGTTTGCCCGGCAGATCCAGACGAACATTAAGCTGGGGATTATCTTTGATGACGGTATTAGCTCCTACCATCACCCCATCATAACGGTTGCGCATTTCATGTACCAACTGCCTCGACACTTCCGTGGTAATCCAGCGGGCATCACCGGCAGCAGTTGCGATTTTCCCATCCAATGACATGGCCGTTTTTAATACTAAATAAGGGAGCCCGGTGCGGATGCGTTTAAAAAAGGGCTGATTAATATCTCGGGCTGTTTCTTCCAACAACCCGGTTCGAACTCTGATACCTGCCTCCTGCAGCCGGGAAAGACCCTTCCCCGCTACCTTGGGGTTGGGGTCAACGGTGGCGGCTATTACTTCACTGATGCCGGCAGCGATCAAAGCCTCACAGCAGGGTCCGGTGCGGCCATGATGGCAGCATGGTTCCAGGGTCACATAGATGGCAGCCCCACGTGCTAATTCCCCAGCTTCCCGCAGGGCATTAATTTCCGCATGCGGCTCACCGGCCCGATGATGATAGCCCTCCCCGACAATAACCCCATCACGTACAATTACTGCACCGACCAGGGGATTGGGGCTGGTTCTCCCTTCGGCCAACAAGGCCAAATCAAGAGCCCGCTGCATATACTGCTCATTCATTTTTTCAGAATTGTTGATCACCCTGATTAAGCTCCTCTAGTTAGCTTTCCAAATAAAAGACCCTGTGCTTCCACAGGGTCTGGTCATACGAATATTCGGACGCATCGGTAAGTACCAGGACATAATGACCTGGCCTGCCATGCGGCCACATACTCCTTCTTCCATCCAGACTGTCACTGTCGGCCCCGGAGTTTCACCGGATCCTGCCTGTAAAGGCTCGCGGGCTGTACCGCCGATAGGGAATTGCACCCATCCCTGAAGGATAGCTTTTAAGTTTGTGTATAATATAGCACCAAAAAACGACAGGGGTCAAGCCAATAGGGCGTCAGAAAATTATAACTTTAACCCCTGCACTGCTGCTGACAGGTTACTGGAGCTAAAAAGGTAAGAGCCGGCAACCACTACCTGACCTCCGGCGTCCTTAACCAGCTGGGCGGTCTCCTGATTAATGCCGCCATCAATCTCAATTAAAGCCGGGCTATTCAGCTCGATTATCATATTTTTCAGCTCCCGTACCCGGGTAACTGAATAGGGAATAAACTGCTGCCCGCCAAAGCCTGGATTGACACTCATAATTAACACCAGATCCAACCGGGGTAAAACCCAGCGAACGGTATCCAGAGGGGTAGCGGGATTTAAGGCCACCCCTACCTTCTTACCAGTTTCTTTAACCTGACTTACCAGCCGATCCAGATGATTAGTTGCTTCAGCATGAACCGTGATTATGTCTGCTCCGGCATCAGCAAACGATTTTACATAAACCTCAGGTCGGTTAATCATCAGGTGAACATCAAAAAGCAACGGACTTAACGGTCTTAAAGCCTTAACCACCGGAGGCCCGATGGTAATATTGGGGACAAAATGTCCATCCATCACATCGATATGTACCCAATCGGCTCCGGCTGTCTCCACCCGGCCTAATTCCTCACCCAGGCGGGAAAAATCAGCCGCCAACAGAGAAGGGGCAATCAGCATGTTTAATACCTTCTTTCCCTTTCCTGGATTTCATTCGCTAACTGTAAAAAATGCTCGTAACGGGATACTGCAATCTTGCCGTCACTCATGGCATCCTTTACTGCACAAACCGGTTCCCGGTCATGACGGCAGTCTTTAAAGCGGCACTGATCACTCACCGCCTCAATCTCGGGAAAACAGGAAACTAATGTCTCATGGGTAATACCTTCCGGGAGGTCAAGTACCGAGAAGCCCGGGCTGTCAGCAATCCATCCGCCTCCGGGAACCGAGAATAATTCGGTATGCCGGGTAGTATGACGCCCTCTGCCGATCTTTCGACTGACATCCCCGGTTTTTAAGGTCAGCCCCGGGCAAATCTGATTCAGCAAACTTGATTTGCCGACTCCCGACTGCCCAGCCAAAACCGATATTTGTCCCTGCAAAGCAGCGATGACTTCATCAAGACCCTGTCCATCACGAGTACTGGTCCTTAAGACCTGGTAACCACTGGAGCGGTATATATCCATTAGATTAACAGCTTCGGGAGCCGGATCTAAATCTGATTTGTTAATTACAATCAACGGGTTTAAGGACTGGCATTCGATCAGAACCAAAAGCCGATCCAGCAGCCATAACGAAGGAGGCGGGTTGTTTTGAGCCACAACTACGATAACGGTGTCAACATTGGCAATGGGTGGACGCACCAACTCACACGCCCGCGGTAAGACCAGTTCTACGACTCCCTGACCGTTACCCAGGTCAGTTACCCCGACCCGGTCGCCGCTTAAAACCAGATCCTTTTTCAGGCGTCCACGTGAACGGCACTCCAGAATTTCTTCCCCGACCGCCACATAGTAGAAACCTCCGTAATGTTTGATTACCAGCCCTTCCCCATGCTGTTTCATACTGCCCTCTTAGATTTCATATTTCTTAACCAGCTGCGAATTCAGATAGACCGTAACTTCGCCCTGTCCATAATAGCTAATTACAACCTGAATCGTTTCGTTAGCCCGGTTAAGTCCGCTATAGACATCACGTTCTCCTTTGGCATCCTTGAGTACCATACGTACTTGATAGTAATCCTGGTCGGGAGGCAGGGTATAATTAATCGTGGTCCGCTGCGGCTCAGGCCCTGGACCCCGACTGACAGTCAAATTAACCTGCGTACCCTGTTCGGCTTCAGTTCCAGCCTTCGGCTCCTGGGCAGTGACCTGACCGGTAAAATATTTATCGCTGTCTTCCTTGGTAATTTCACCGAGAACCAGTCCCGATGCTTCCAATGTACCTTTGGCCTCCGACAGATACATACCCACTACATCCGGTACCTGGGATCCCGCTGGTTCTTTTCCCTTACTGACGACTAAATTTACCTTGCTTCCGCTGTTAGCCTTACTGCCGCCCCGCGGATCCTGTTCCAGGACTGTATTGGCAGCTGCTTCTTCATCATAGGTGCGTTCAACGTCTCCTACCTCTAACCCCGCCTCCTGCAGCTTGGAGGTGGCAACCCCCAGATCTTTGCCAACCAGGTACGGGACTTCCACTTTTTCAGCACCCTTGCTGACGACAACTTCAATAACCCGACCGGTCTTTACTGTATCCCCGACCTGGGGATCCTGTGAAATTATGCGACCCGCATCATACTTTTCAGAAGCAATCTGCTTTAAAACTCTCATTTTCAAATCTTTTTCCTGCAGGCGGTCAAAGGCATCCTTGGTGGTCAGGCCTACTACATCTGGTACCTGAGTCTCCTTGCCAAAAATCATGTCGCGGTTGCCGTAAACCAACCCCAGAAGCAGTCCCAGAACGGCTACCGCAATCCAGATCGCATTGGCTCTATTCATAAATGGCTTTTTCGTTTTCTTTTCTTTTGTCATAGGTATAGTTTTATCGTCCGCTTTACTTTTATTACTGATGGTAACCGGAAGATCACTATATCTTATTAATGCCTCTTTCATATCACTGGCTGAGTGATAGCGCACCATGGGATCCTTGGCCACCGCACGCAGGATAACCCGTTCCAATCCACCCGGAACCGCTGGGTTTAAAACCCGGGGAGATAAAGGATCTTCATGTACATGCTTTAAGGCGACTGTAATCGGACTGTCACCCTCAAAAATGGGTTTACCGGTAACCATCTCATATAACACACAGCCCAGGGAATAAATATCAGTCTCCGGGCCTACGGTTTCACCTTTGGCCTGTTCCGGTGATATATAATAGACCGATCCCATCACGTTGCTGCCATAAGTAATGGTAGACGCACTGACCACCCGGGCGATACCAAAATCAGCTATTTTAACATTGCCATCATTGGTAACCAAAATGTTATGTGGTTTTATATCGCGGTGAATCAATCCCCGGCTGTGGGCATGCTCCAAGCCGTCACAAACCATAGCCGCAATATTTACTGCCTGGGCTGGTGCCAGAGGGCCTTGTTTAGAAATTATGTCTTTGAGGGTCCGCCCCTCTATATACTCCATGACAATATAGTGAATGCCGTTATCTTCACCAACATCAAAGATATTGACCAGATTGGGATGTGACAAGCGAGCGGCTGCCATAGCCTCACTTTTGAAGCGATTTACCAGGGTCGGATCAGCCGCCAGTTCATCTTTAAGGACTTTTACCGCTACAATGCGGTCAAGCGTCTGACAGCGTGCTCGATAGACGGTAGCCATACCGCCGGAGCCTATCTTATCTATTAGCTCATATCGGTTTGCCAACAAATATCTATCCACGTATGCGAACCTCCCTATCGTCGTTCAGAGCTACTGCCACCATAGTTATATTATCATTGCCGCCCCGATTAAGGGCCATGTTAACCAATTGATCCAAAATCAACTCCAATTCATCATGCTGAATAAAACAGGATTTAATCTCCTCGTCATTGACCAGTTTAGTTAAACCATCACTGGCTAACAGCAAAACATCGCCCGGAAGCAGATTCATTTCCAAGAGATCAACATTAACCATTGGTTCCACACCCAGAGCCCGGGTTAAAATATGGCCAAACTTACCGCAGGCAGGGTCAGTTGCCGATAAAATACCTTCGGTTATCATCTTATTGGCCAGTGTATGGTCATTAGTTAGCTTCATCAGATTATCGGTTCGTAATAAAAAGAGCGGTGAATCCCCGACATGACCCGCATATAAATGCTCGGACTTAATTAAGGCCACCGTAACCGTAGTACCCATTTCCCGTAAATTAACGTCCTGCTGGGCCCGTTTCCAAACTGCCTCATTAGCCCGGGCTATAGCTTCGGCCAACTGAGGCATCAGATTATTATCTGAGGTTAAATCGCGAAAAGCCTCATCCAGGGTATCAACAGCAATCTGAGCTGCCAATTCCCCGCCCTGGTAGCCTCCCATACCGTCACATACGACAAAAAGGCCCCGTCCCGGATCACATAAATGGCGGTCCTGATTGTCCGACCTTACCTTACCAGTATCAGTTATTGAGCATGCAAGCATTAAACCACCCTCAATTTAGCTTCGCCTGGTTGATAATCGGGTACGTTGCCGATCATCCAGTGCTTTAAGCTGGCCGCAGGCAGCCTCGATATCTGATCCATGTTCCTGTCTTACCACCGCATTAACCCCATTCTCCTGCAGTCTGGCTGCAAACCAATGTACCCCCTGGGGGTCAGGGCTTTCATACGGCAGATCTAAGACCGGATTATACGGAATCAGATTGACGTTGACCAGACGCTGCCGGCACAGGCGAACCAAATTAGCTGCATCACGTTCCTGGTCATTTATCCCTCGTATCAGTATATATTCAAAAGTAACCCTTCGCCCAGTTTTGTCAATATAGTAATCAACTGCTGTCATCAGGTCCTGCAGACCATGGCGCCGGTTTATCGGCATCAATTGGCTTCGGGTAGCGTCGTCAGCAGCATGCAGAGATATAGCCAGGGTGACCTGAAGTCCTTCATTGGCCAGTTCCCGAATTTTATTGGGAATACCAGCAGTCGATATCGTAATATGCCGCTGCCCGATATTAATCCCATAATAATCATTAATAATGTGAATGGCTTCGATTAAATTATCATAATTGGCTAATGGCTCACCCATACCCATAAATACTACATTGGTAATCGCCCGTATATTATCATCTATGTTTTTTATCTTCTTCCTTAATTCCCTTTCTCCTACTAGAATCTGGCCTAAAATTTCCGGTAATTGTAAATTGCGCTGATAACCGCCCTGGCCGGTGGCACAAAAAACACACCCCAGCGGGCATCCGACCTGTGATGACACACAGATGGTAAACTGATTCTTTTCCTGGTTGTTAGGAATCAGAACACACTCGATACGTTTTTTATCCTCCAGTTCGAGCAGCATTTTGCGGGTACTGTCACGGGAAACCCGATTCTTTACCACCATGGGAAAGGTGACCCTGGCCTGCTGATCAAGCTGGTGCCGTAAAGATTTAGGCAGATCGCTCATGGCAAAGAACGAATCTTCACAGCGTTCATAAATCCAGCTGTGAATCTGCCGGCCACGAAAAGGTGGCTGTCCCATCGCTTCCAGATAGGCCGTCAGGTCGTCACGGGTTAATCCCAAAAGTTCACTTCGACCGGTCAAACTAGTATTTCCTCCTCATTCGGGCTACAAACATTCCATCCAGGTTAAG
>JBLNAA010000004.1:0-13659 GCA_050259135.1 Methylocystaceae bacterium
CTGACCAAGGAAGCTATTAATATGAACTTGGATTGTGCTGGTTTGGAAGCTGGCTTAGCTATGGAAAATCGGAATCAGGTTATGATGGTTATGCATAACGTAACCAAAGGCACCGGGGAAATCTGGGGCAACAAAACCATTTAACTAGAAACAACAGGATTTAAATTATCATTAACCCTAAGGTGTCGTTTGGCACCTTCTTTTTTTATCCGGGAATTCCTTTGAGACCAGTTTTGGGATCAATAAACAGAGGGAGATCGGGAGGGTAAAAAGTAAATACGGAAAATGCACTTAGAATAAGGACTAATAAGCAGAGGCTGAACAGATTTGCCGTTACGCAGAAGCTGCGGTGTTCAAGCACAAGAAAGCTGACCAACTGCCCCAGGGCAACTGCCAGACAAAAAATGCTTATATCTACAGGTAACAGATGCCGGCCCAGGATGGCAGTGTAAATATTGACCAATAATACGATAAATGCCAGGGTGCAATAAAAGCTCACGGTTTTGGCAACCAGGAGATTAGGCAACCTGAAGCCCAAAACGGCATATTCCAGCCCTGCCCATAACAGTGCCGGCCAGAAAGCCAGTTTCAGATGTTCCCAGGTACTTTCATTGACAGCGGCAACCAGGGCCAGAGGTTTGAAGCCCCCGGACCAATCATAAATGAAATGGAGCATTACTCCCATAGCGATAATTATTATGACACCGGCAATCTCCCATTTAAGTAACGACCGCCTCATCAAGCATCGCTCCTTACCCATGAACCTCTTTTCAGCTTATGATTTTGGTTATCCATTATAGACTAGGCAACAACTGGTTGATATTCCTTCGGCTAACTTTCAAAATCAACTGCGATAACGGATTCACGGATGGAAGTCATATATTCCGAAACTTTAACATGTTCTGGATGTATCTGGTAGGCCTGCATGTCGGCTTGAGATGCAAAAACCGCCACCAGGGCCAGGTCATAAGAGCGTTCCGTATGTATGACGTCGGCACCGATAGACAGGCTTACCAGTTGGGGAATTTTCCCCTGTAAACTTTGAAGTTTAGCAACTGCGGTGTTTAAAATTTCAGGACTCTTATCCCGGAGTTTAAATAAAACAACATGGGTCAGCATTAATATACATCTCCTTAGACTGGTATTGGGCAGGAATTATATAATAAATAGCATATATATATAGGCATGCCATTAATTCCAAAAATAGAAAGAGAAATGGGTGAGGAGGAGTTTAGTTTGGGCATGACCTGGAACCAATTATACAGCGAAAAAATTGTTACGGCCGTCCAAGCAGCCGGTAAAGTTAAATCCGGGGATACGCTGGTCTATGGCTCATTTTTAGGGCGCCCCATTGATTTTGATCAAGCGCTGGCTGCCCGTAAGGAAGAAATTAATGATGTAAATATCTATTATTCAGGCGGCATGACACCAATGGAGACGGCGGTAGTTGATCCCACGCATGAACATTTTACCCTCAACAGCTGGTTCTTCGGAGCGGCTGACCGACGGCTTCACGAGAAGGACCAATTGTTCTATGCACCGCTGCATTTCAGTCAATTACAGGATATCATAGCCAATGACGAATTTCCTATCGATATGCATGTACAACAGGTTAGCCCCATGGACGAACATGGCTATTTTTCCTTCAGCCTGGCTAATGTCTACAGCCTGGAGTCATGCCTTAAGGCACGCATCGTGGTGCTGGAGGTAAATGAGAACCTGCCCCGGGTACCCGGAGGTTCGGAGGATAGTATACATATCTCGATGGTCGATTATGTTATTGACGGCTGCACTCACCCTTTGTTTGAGCTGCCCCCGGCTAAGGCTCCAACGGAAGTTGATCTTAAGATGGCGCAGTTGTTGTTGGAAGAGATCCCTGACCGAGCCTGTCTCCAGTTGGGAATTGGCAGCCTCCCCAACCTGCTTGGTGAACTGCTGTGCGCTTCTGATTTGCGTGATCTGGGCATACATACCGAAATGTTTACCGATTCGATGAAGACTATGTTTGAAACCGGCAAGGTTACCGGACGTTATAAAACCACTGACCGGTGTAAAATGGCCTTATCATTTGCCCTGGGGACTAAGCCCATGTACGAGTTCATGCATAATAATCCCCTGATGGCCAATCATTGCGGCCGTTGGACCAACAATCCCCAGGTTATTGCCATGAATGACCGGTTTATATCAATTAATAATGTGGTGGCTGTGGACTTAACCAGTCAGGTATGTTCGGAAAGTTCCGGGCCACGGCAGGTCTCCGGTACCGGGGGGCAAATGGATTTCGTTACCGGAGCCTGGTACTCCAAAGGCGGCAAGAGCTTTCTTTGCTTATCAAGTACATACACCGATAAATATGGAAAAGAGCACTCCCGAATTGTTCCCACGCTGGCTGCCGGCAGTGTGGTGACTACCGTGCGCACCTCAGTTGATTACATAGTAACCGAATATGGCAAGGCCAGGATGAAGGGCAAACCTACCTGGAAGCGGGCTGAACTTTTGATTGAATTAGCCCATCCTGATTTTCGTGATGAGCTAATTCGCCAGGCCGAGGATCTTCGGATCTGGCGGCGCAGCAACAAAATAGAATAATGAAATTAAATTTGGGAGCATAAGGCTCCCAAAATTTTTTTGCCGGGACCTCTTAACAAAATAGCTATGCCAAACATTAATGTAATAATATGGTAATAAAGAGCTGTTAGCTAATTGAGTTAGGAGGTGTTCACCTATGGAGTACCAATATATCAGGTTGGCGGTTGAAGATGGATTCGCCAGTATGACCATTGATCGGCCGGAAGCATACAATGCGGTTAATGAGCAGGTGCTTATTGAATCTGCACACGCACTGGACGGACTCGCCCGCGATGAAAAGGTAAGAGCTATCATCCTCGGCGGTGAAGGAAAATTCTTTATTGCCGGAGCTGATGTCAAGGAAATTATTGATTATAATCCGGTACAAGCAGAAAGATACATTTCACTTTGTCATATCGTATTAAAACGGCTGCATCGTATGCCCAAACCTACAGTGGCTGCTATTTCCGGACTGGCTCTGGGCGGCGGATTGGAGATGACTTTATCCTGTGATATCCGTATAGCAGCTGACAACGCTGTTTTTGGACTGCCCGAAATCAATTTAGGTATTCTGCCAGGAGGCGGCGGAACTCAACTGTTGTCACGGATTGTGGGGATGGGACGTGCCAAGGAAATAGTATTATTGGGTGAATTCTTCAATGCGAAAACTGCTCTGGAAATCGGACTTGTCAGTAAAGTAGTAGCGGAGAGTGAATTAATGGCGCAAGCCAAAAAGGTTGCTGGTAAGCTGGCACGTAAACCGCCGGTGGCTTTAAGGATGGCTAAAGGATTGGTCAGCAGCAGTATGGATGTCGATGTGGCTAACGGTATGGTGGCTGAGAAAGAAGCCTTTGCCATGCTGTTTTCCACCCATGACCAAAAAGAAGGGATGCGGGCTTTCCTGGAAGGAAGAAAGGCGCAGTTTAAAGGTGAATAAATAAGCTATTGGATAGACGATTTGATAGTACAGGGTTAAAATCTAACTGGTAGCAGTGTTAGCAGTAAGGGGGGAGTGGTTTCAATGGTTATGCCGCTACAGGGAGTTAAAGTTTTAGATTTGTCACGTTTACTGCCCGGCCCCTTCGCTTCACAAGTACTCGCCGATTATGGTGCCGAGGTCATCAAGGTAGAAGACCTGGAAGCCGGTGATTATCTTCGGGTATTACCACCACTGGTAGAGGGGCGGGGAGTAATGTTTCACCCGATTAATCGCGGCAAGAAGAGTCTCTCATTAAACCTCAAATCCGTGTCCGGACAGGAGGTTTTTCGCCGTCTGATTAAAGACGCGGATGTTTTATTGGAAGGCTTTCGCCCCGGCGTAATGGAAAGATTAGGGCTGGGTTATGATAATTTAAAGCTGATCAACCCGCGATTAATATACTGTTCAATAACTGGCTATGGCTATACCGGACCGTATCGTGACCGGGCCGGCCATGATATTAACTATTTAAGTTATGCGGGGATAGCCGGATTAATTGGGGAGCTAGACCGCACTCCGGTAATTCCCGGGGTTCAGATCGCCGATATCGGCGGAGGGGCTATGTGGGCTGTCATCGCTATTCTGATGGCCTTACGAGCCCGTGAAATAACTGGGGAGGGCCAGTTCTGTGATGTTTCGATGCTGGATGGGGCTTTCTCCTGGACTGTATTAGCTATGGGGCTAACTTCGCTGACTGGGACTTCTCCGCACCGGGGCAATGAACTGCTAAGCGGCGGCTATGCCTGTTATAATATTTACCCCACAGCTGATGGCGGCTATGTAAGTCTGGGTGCAGTGGAATTCAAGTTCTGGCAAGAGTTTTGTATCGCAATTAACCGTAAGGAGTATATCCCATTACACATTGACCCAACGGCTCAGCCCAGGCTTAAACGGGAAATAACCGAGTTGATTTCGACCCGCACCCGGCAGGAGTGGGTTGAAGCTTTTGCTGATTATGACTTTTGTTTTGCTCCGGTACTAAATTATCAGGAAGCCATGTCTAATGACCAACTGCGGGCCAGGCAGATGATAGTAGATGGTAATTACAGCGGGCTTAATGGGGCAGTAACTGGTCTGCCGGTTAAATTGTCGCTTACTCCCGGGCAGGTACAGGACCAAGTCCCCGAGGCTGGTGAGAACACGATAGATATTCTCAAAAGGCTTGGCTATACAACCGAGCAAATCCAGGAAATGATAAATCAAAAAGCAGTGGCGCAGTCCGTCAAACAATAAGGAGCGATGTTAATGCGAATCGATACTTCCGATCTGAAAATGAGCCAGTTTTTAGAGCAGTTACCTAAAGGAGCTTTTTTAACCGTACAGGACCGGCAGGGTCGGGTGAATACCATGACTATCGGGTGGGGAGCAACTGGCATTGTTTGGAGTAAGCCAGCCTTGATGGTTATGGTACGTAAATCGCGTTATACTTACCAGCTGATCAATGATGCCGATTCATTTACCATCAGTCTGCCTTTGAATGGTCAGTTAAAAAAGGAATTGGGCTTATGCGGTACCAAATCGGGACGGGATTATGATAAGTTCAAGGAATTTGGCCTTACTGTCAGCCCGGGAAGGGAGACCACCTCTCCGGTGGTTGCTGGTTGTGACCTTTACTGCGAATGTCGTCTGCTTTACCAGCAGTCAATGGATCTGCAACAGTTAAACGGGGCAGTTCGTGATAAATGGTATGCTGATCAGGATTACCACAC
Organism: Methylocystaceae bacterium; assembly: GCA_050259135.1. Classification (GTDB taxonomy): domain Bacteria; phylum Bacillota; class Syntrophomonadia; order Syntrophomonadales; family JBLNAA01; genus JBLNAA01. The sequence continues at coordinate 5,257 of JBLNAA010000004.1, forward strand.
CATGTATTACGGTGAAATTGTGGCGTTTTACCGCCGGGATGACTAGCGGTGGTTAATCTCAGCTCGGGAAAATAAATCATAAAAGATGCGCGCCAGAGCGGGGTCGAACTGCTTACCGGCGCCTTTTTTTATCTCTTCCAGAGCCTGGGTGCGGGATATTGCCTTTTTATAAGGGCGGTCATGCACCATTACATCATAGGCATCAGCGATAGCCAGCATCCGGGCCAATATCGGTATATCATTACCAGACAATCCGCGCGGGTAACCAGTACCATCCCAGCGTTCATGATGCGCAATAATTGCCTCAGCCACTGGTGCCATTTCCCGAATAGCCTGCGCTATGCGGTGGCCTTGCTCGGGATGGCGGCGCACTAATTCCCATTCATCCTGATTTAAAGCCCCGGTCCGGCTTAAAAGATCACCTGGTATACATATTTTGCCGATATCATGGAGCTGCGCCAAGGGACCAAGTAACTGCTTATCTTTCTTATCCAGCCAGACCACCGAGGCCATTTGCCGCAACAGATAACCGACCCGGCTGCAGTGGTCTTCAGTTTCCTGACTGCGTGACCATAAATTCCGCTTTATACTTTCAACTATAGCTTGGCGTGATATCTCAGTTTCCGCCAGTTTAACCTGATACATCATATCTTCTGCATCTTTAAAAACGTCATCAATGCTGATTCCCTGGTTTTCACGGGTAGCTATCCCCAAAGCTATACTGACCTTAATCGGGTCGGCAGCGGCCTCTTCACAGAACTTATGAATACGATAACTGATGGTTTCTGCTTCAGCAGCGGATGCCCCCGGCATTAATATCAGGAATTCATCACCACCCCAGCGGGCTACAATATCTTGATCCCGACTGGCTTCCAGCATAATAGAAGCTACTTGAATGAGCAGCCGATCTCCTTCCAAATGTCCGAAAACATCATTAGTTAATTTAAGCCCATTAACATCGCCCAAAATTAGGCTAAACGGCATACTTTCTGTACAGTTCCATTCCTGCAAAATAGAATCCACATAATCCCGGTTATATACTCCGGTTAACTTATCATGGAAGCGCAAATAAGCCAGCTGCCGCTCGGCCAGTACCTTTTCGGTAATATCCCGGAACACCATCACCAGGCCGGCAGGGTTACCCTGTCGGTCATTGATGGTTGCAGCGCTGTTAGCTAGAATCTTTTCCTGGTTGTTGCGGATGATAGTAATGATATTGTCGGCAAACTGGATGGAAAACTTCTCTCCCAGCAGACTTTCCAAGGGATGTCCGGTATCACTTGATTCCAGTCGATTAAAAAGGTCAAACAGCTGTTGGCCCATGGCCTGCTCGGGTTCATAGCCTAATAAATTGGCGGCGACCTTATTGATAAATATTACCCGACTGTCATTGTCAGTCGCTAAAACCCCTTCGCTGATTGAAGCCAGGGTTACCTCCAACAATTCTTTATCCCGTTCCATAGTTTCCACAGATACCAGGGGTAAAGTGCGTATAAATAATAAATATTCCAGTGAGGAGGTATCCAGCGGTATCCAGGTCAGGGTAAGGGGATTAGTATCAGCCGGGCCCGGCAAACAGGCGGTAACAGTCTGGTTATGAACCAGGTTGTCGATGCTGTCGAACTGAAAAAACTGAGTGATATTTTTTTCGATAAGGGTTTGAGGAGATTGCTTAAGCAGTTCCGCTGCTTTAGGGTTGGCCTGTAAAATCGTGCCATCATGGCTGACCAGCAGCAACCTGTCATCGGTATGGGCAAACCAGGCATTATAACCTTGATCTAACGGCTTGGTTGTAACCATGATTTGCCCCCCCCCAGATACACTATGCAATTATTATAACGTTTATAAGGTAAAAGTTGGTTTAGTTTCTGCCAGCTAAACAAACTGTTAATAGTTAGAAAAATAACGGGAGGGGGATACTAACCAGGTCTTAACCAATAAGGGGGAAAATCATGGGCTTGCAGTTAATTGACATTTACAAAGAGTTTGTTAATGGAGATCTGGTAACCAAGGTATTGCACGGTATTTCTCTGGAGGTGGCTAATGGAGAGTTTTTGGCACTAATTGGGCCATCTGGATCAGGCAAATCAACCACTATGAATATAATTGGCTGTCTGGATCGCCCTACCTCCGGCCATTACTTTTTGGATAACCAGGATGTGAGTGATCTCAGTGATGGTCAGCTGGCGGTTATCCGCAACCAATACATTGGCTTTGTTTTTCAATCCTTTAACCTGCTTCCAGCTTATACAGCACTGGAAAATGTCGAGTTACCAGCGCTGTATGCCCGTATTCCACTGCGAAAGGCCCGTGAACGTGCCTGTGAATTATTGCTTTCATTGGGGATGGGTGAGCGTATGAGCTACTATCCTGCACAGCTTTCAGGCGGGCAAAAACAAAGAGTGGCAATTGCCCGTGCTCTGGTCAATCGGCCGCATCTCTTACTGGCGGACGAGCCCTCAGGAAACCTGGATTCAGTAACTGGTCAGGAGGTATTAGATATATTCTGCCGGTTAAACCAAGAAGGGCATACCATAATTGTGATTACCCATGATTTAAATATTGCCAGGCATGCAGGAAGGGTGGTCAGCATTTTAGACGGCCGAATCGGAGATAAAGCAGTATGAGTATCTGGGAAAGCCTGCGCAGTAGTCTCCGCTCTCTAAATCATAATAAAATGCGTACCACTCTTACTATGTTGGGAGTAGTTATTGGCGTATTTTCAGTGGTTATGTTAAGCGCCATCGGAGAAGGGGTCAAGCGGGAGATTACATCTCAGGTGCAGTCACTGGGGGCGAATCTGATTTATGTTTTTCCTGGCAGAATTAATACCGACATCCGAATGGATAATTTGAGCAACCCGGAAGTGTTGGGTTTGGACGCCGGTAGTACCGGCCAGGGCAGAAATGTACTGACCTATGATGACCTGCTTGATTTAAAGCAACTGCCGCAGTTGTTGGCAGTCACCCCTCATGCTACCAGCGCTGCTTATTTAGATGAACTAAACCTAACCGTCACCGTTACCGGCACTGATGAAGATTTACCAATAGTGAGTCCGATCAGGGTGCGGGCAGGAAGATTCTTTTCCAAGGTGGAACGTGAAAACACGAAACGGGTTGCTGTTTTAGGTGATCAAGCTGCTAAACAGATTTTCAAAGGCCAGCCGGCAATAGGGAAGAACTTTCTTATTAACAAAAAAAAATTTCAGGTAGCCGGGATATTAGAATACCGAAAACCCCAGCCATTAGGTCCCAGCAGCGATAATACCAACCTTAAGATATACCTGCCGATAACTACGGTAATAAAAATGAACCGGAATCACCACATGGAGCAAATAATAGCCCGAGCTCCCAGTGCTGACCAAGTTGATGAGGCGGCTCATGCCATCAGGGAAACCCTGCTTACCCGTCACCAGGCAACCGAGTTCACTATTCTTAAGCAGGATGATATTTTGAAGATAATAAATAATATTCTCGGGGTTTTAACTGCTGGTTTGGCAGGCATCGCCGCAATCTCCCTGCTGGTTGGAGGGATTGGGATTATGAACATCATGTTGGTGTCCGTTTCAGAGCGAACACGTGAGATTGGCCTTCGTAAGGCTATTGGTGCCCGCCGCCGAGATATTTGGATGCAATTTCTTATTGAGTCGAGTATGGTCAGTCTAATTGGTGGTCTGGTCGGATTAAGTCTCGGAATTGCTGCTTCCTGGTCCCTGCCAGAATTAATACCCGCAATTAAAACAGCAGTGTCCTGGTCAACTTCTTTAATGGCCATGGTTTTTTCGCTGCTTATTGGCATCTTTTTTGGAGTTTACCCGGCAGTTAAAGCCGCCCGTCTTGATCCTATTTCCGCTCTGCGCAACGAGTAAATTTTTTTCAATCACTGATAACGCTATGCTAGAATAAGACTAAGTAAACTTATATAGTGACATTAGTATACTTGGCAGGGGGCAATTATATGGATAGACCGAAAATCATTAAAGTGTTGGTTCTGATTTTAATTTTAACTTGTGCGGCTATAAGTGGTTACCGCTGGTATTCCAATCATTATGGTGGACAGATTACCGCTACCGGTACTGTTGAGGCCACCACTGTCAAGATCAACGCCAAAACTGCCGGAACCGTTAATCGCATGTTATTTCTGGAAGGTGACCAGATTAAAGCCGGACAGGTGGCCGCAGAAATGGGTCGTAATGATTTAGCGGCTCAGCGGGAACAGAGTGCTATGGCGGTCAGCGTTGCGGAAGCCAAATGGAAAGATCTGACCAACGGCCCCCGTTCCCAAGAGCTTACAGCAGCCGCTGCTGCTGTGGAGCAGGCACGAATTAATGTCAACCAGGCAGAAACTGACCTGGTCCGTGCCCAATCACTATCGGCTCAGGGGGCAGTTCCGGCTCAGACTTTGGAGCAGGCTCAGAATACCGTGGGCCTGAGACAGGAACAATTGCGCGCTGCTCAAGCACAGATGCAGAACCTGCAGGCTGGCAGCCGGGAGCAGGCGGTAGCTGCAGCCTGGGCCGAAATGGAAAGAACTAAAGCGGTTCTTAAGGCCAGTGATGCCTTACTGGCTGATTTGAAACTTACCAGTCCCATTAACGGAACAATTCTTCAGCGTTACTTCGAACCCGGGGAATATGTATCCATGGGGGCAGCATTATATCAGGTGGCCGATCTAAACAGCCTGTGGGTCAAGGTTTATATTCCTACGAATCAATTGCCAGTCATTAAAGTGGGCAGTAAGGTTAAGTGTACAGTGAGTGGAAGCCATCAGATCTTCAGCGGGCAGGTTGAACATATAAATTCCCAGGGTGAATATACCCCCAAAGCTATCCAGACCAAAAATGAACGGGCTAATGTCGTTTTTGGGGTCAAAATTAAGCTGGCCAACAGCAAAGGGATTTTAAAGCCGGGGATGCCGATAGATGTTGAGTTTGCCGGTGATGATAAATGATTGAGCTCCACCAGGTTAGCAAGGGTTTCGGGAGTATTATTGCTTTAGAGGACGTCAGCCTTGAGGTAAAAGCCGGCGAGATAGTTGGGCTGGTGGGACCGGATGGCGCAGGTAAAACCACGTTAATTCGAATAATTTGCGGACTTATGAATGCTGATCGTGGTGAGGTAGTGCGTCAGGGCGAGTTTGGATATATGCCGCAGCGGTTCAGCCTTTACGGTGAGCTTTCAGTTATGGAGAACATTAAATTTTTTGGGGCATTGTACCAATTGTCCCCGCGGGAAATATCCAAACGAGCGGATGAAGTGCTGCAGGTTACCAGATTGGCGGATTTTGTTGATCGTCCGGCCGAACAACTGTCCGGAGGTATGAAGCAGAAATTAGCCTTGACGGTGGCTTTGATCACGCGGCCACCCCTGTTATTGCTGGATGAACCAACTTATGGGGTAGACCCGGAATCTCGGAAAGACTTCTGGCGTATTCTATATCAGCTTAATCGAACCGGGATGACGGTACTGGTTTCTACCCCCTACATGGATGAAGCGGAGCTATGCCATCGCGTGGCATTCTTGAATAATCGCCTTTTGGTAACTGATACCCCTCCGGGCTTGCGGGAAAAATTCCCCTATCAGGTGGTGGAGGTAATAGGTGCCTCTAATGCAGATTTCGCTCAGCAGGAATACATTTTTGACTATTCCGTTTATGGAGACCGTTATCGTTTGTTAGTCAATCCTGAACTATTGCCGGATCAAGATGCCCTGGGAGCAATCAGGTCAGTGCTTAAAACAGATGTTCAGGTTATGCCGGTTCGTCCGGGAATGGAAGATATCTTTGTCTCACTGACCAAGGAGAGGTGATACCGGTGGAGATGGCAGTTATCGCCCGGGAGCTGACCCGTAAATTTGGAGATTTTACCGCGGTAAACCACCTGAGTCTGGAAATAAAACCTGGAGAAGTCTGCGGTTTTTTAGGACCAAATGGGGCGGGAAAATCGACAGCTATTCGCATGCTGTGCGGTTTGCTGCTGCCAACGTCAGGTAATGCCTGGGTTGCAGGATTTGATGTTGCTCATGAAAGTGAGAAAGTTAAACAGCGTATCGGTTATATGTCTCAGAAATTTAGCCTTTATGAGGACCTTACCGTTAGAGAAAACCTGCAGTTTTATGCGGGATTGTATGGTATAACCGGCAAGGAACAACCGCACCGCTGCGCTGAAATGATTGCCATGGCTAATTTGACCGGCCGCGAGGGTGAAATAGTTGCCAATCTTAGCGGCGGTTTTCGGCAGCGACTGGCTCTGGGCTGTGCTATTATTTCCCGCCCGGCTATAGTATTCCTCGACGAGCCCACCAGCGGGGTAAGCCCTACCAGCCGCCGGCAGTTCTTTGGTATTATCAATGAAATGGCAGAGGCAGGTACTACTGTGATTGTAACCACTCATTTTATGGACGAGGCAGAACGCTGCCATCGATTGGCCTTTATTTCACAGGGTCATCTTATTGCCTTTGATAGTCCGCATCTGCTGAAGCAAAATGCCTTACAAGGCAACCTGGTCGAAGTTGAGGTGCCGGACCCGGTAACCCTGCTTGAACGCCTGGAAGGTAAGCCCTGGGTAAATGAATGTTCACTGCATGGTACCCTGTTACATGTTCTTCTCCCTGGTATTAATGAGGAGACATTGCTGCAGGCAGAAATTGGCCCCAGGCAAATGAAGAGAATCACTCCGTCTTTAGAAGATGTTTTTATCACCTTAGCACATCAAAGGAGGGGAGCAGATGGGCAGAATTAAAGCAGTCATATGGAAAGAATTTCTGCAGATGCGGCGGGATAGAATGACTATTGGACTGGTGTTTATGCTGCCACTGGTGCAGCTGCTATTGTTTGGCTATGCTATCCAGACCGAGGTCCGACATATTCCAACCGCTGTTTTTGACCAGTCCCTATCAATGGAAAGTCGCGATTTAATCAGCTCTTTTACCGCTTCTGGATACTTTGATGTTACTCAGGCTGCCGGGTCGTATGCTGATGTTAACCGTCTGGTAGACAGCGGAAAGGCTCGAGTCGGAATTATAATCGGTCCTGATTTTGCCCGCCAGCTGGGCCGGGGGGAATCGGCCGCAGTTCAGGTAATTGTGGACGCCAGTGATAATATGGTGGCTAATCAAGCCATGGCTATTGCCAACATCATCGGCCTGATGAAGTCACAACAGATGTTGTTCAGCCGGGTGGGGGTCCTTACTGCTCCCTATGATATCAGAGTTCGTCCCTGGTATAACCCGGATGGTATTACTGCTTATTATATGGTACCGGCCATCCTAGGTATAATAGTTACTTTGACCATGATGATTATGACATCAGTAGCGATAGTACGGGAGAGAGAACGGGGGACACTGGAACAGTTAATTGTTACCCCGATTAAGTCTTGGGAATTAATGCTGGGTAAAATCATCCCCTATATCGGGCTGGGCTATATACAGATAACGGTGGCCCTGCTGGTAGGGGTATTGGTTTTTCATGTTCCCATCCGCGGCAGTTTACTCCAGCTTTATCTGCTCACCCTGTTCTTTATAACTGCTTCACTGGGTCTGGGAATTCTTATATCTAACCTGGCTAAGAATCAGATGCAGGCGTTTCAAATGTCTTTCTTTGTGATGCTGCCCAGTATAATGCTTTCTGGCTTCCTGTTTCCACGAGCTGCTATGCCCAGGGTTATTTATTGGATTTCCCAGGTTATTCCCCTTACCTACTATTTAGATATCATACGCGGCATTGTACTGAAAGGGATAGGTTTCCCCTATTTAGTGGGACAGGTTACGGCCTTACTGGTTTTCTCGGTGGTCCTGTTGACCATAAGCACTCTCAAATTCAAAAAGCAGATTGTATAGGTCAGGAGGGGAGTTATGCGCGAGAGAATACTGCACGCCTATATGGAACTCGCATCTCAGCAGGGATTAGATAGAATGACCATGGATGAGGTTGCGACCCGAGCTGGAGTAAGCAAGCGTACATTGTATCGCTATTTTCCGGCCAAAGAAGCCCTGCTGCTGGCTGCGGTTGAAGAGATGAAAGTCAGGCTGGCAGAGAAAGTAAACCAGATGTTGACCTTCAATCTGAATCCAGATGAAATAGTGGCTGAAATACTGATGAGTATAACTACCCATGGCCGTTTTATTTTCAATCAAAAAGGGGTTGAAGATTTACGTGTGCGCTACCCGCAGATCTGGGAAGACATTGACCAGTTTCGGCAGCAGCGCATACAACAGGTATTTGGATCAATTGTTAGGGACATGGATCCTGATGTATCACCAGCTATCATTACTAAGATTTTGCTAACCGCAGTACATGAAGTGCTCAACCCGGAATTTATTCTTAGCAACCAGCTGACATTTGAGGATGCCGCACGGCAGACCAGCCGCCTACTGCTGCGAATGATCAGTAAATAAAATCAAAAAA
>JBLNAA010000005.1:0-10068 GCA_050259135.1 Methylocystaceae bacterium
TACGGGAAATATTCTGAGCCGCGGCATCAGCCCCTTCAGCCAGCTTACGAACCTCATCAGCTACCACCGCAAATCCGCGGCCTGATTCACCGGCCCGGGCAGCTTCGATGGCAGCATTTAAAGCTAACAGGCTGGTCTGTTGAGCAATACCGGAAATGGCATCCACAATTTCACTGATCTCCTGGGATTGGCTGTTTAAAAGGTTGATGGCCTGAGCTACCTCCTGATTAGCTTTACCGGTTATTTTCACCTGATTGGCCTGGTCATCCATTACCCTTCTGCCCTGTTCGACCAGTCCGACGAAGGTAGTAGACAAATTACTCATATCAGAAACGGTATCCCCGACATGATGCATAGCGCTGGCGATTTGTCCTAATATTTCTGAGCTTCCTATCATTTCTTCGGCCTGGCGGCTGCTCTGAACCGATATATTTGATACGGCATCTTCAATGTGTTCAAATGCCTGCTGATTTTCTTTGGAGCTTTGCAGTACTTTTTCGGTGGTGGCAGCTACTTCTCCCGCCCCGGAAAATAACTGACCGCCCACCTGGCGCAACGCTCCGGTCAGATTAACTGCTTTTCCTTCCCGGTCTACGGCCAGGGACAGCAGTTGACCGGTGGCACTGGCACCGATAGCTGCCCCGGCGGCAGTTACCAAAAATGTCACATATCTGATGCCCATCGTTGAACCGTCTTCACCTGGCGGCAGTAACGTCGGGAATATTTGTACGAGTACTATGTCACCAACCAGAGCGGTTAAACCGACAGCGATAACCAGCTTAACATCAAAATAAAACAGTGATACCAGTAACGGAAGATAAAACAGCGCATGGTTTTCCGGTGCATCTGCACTGACACATCTCATAACCGTAGTCATGGCCAGCATCATAAAAATGGCAACATAATAACTAATCGGACGATCGCCCTTTATTCTGATAGTAAAAATCATAATTGCAAGAAATACAACACTTAATACATCAGAAATTATCAGATCACTCCAGGTAAAATCTTTACTATTGGTTCCCGTTACTAATACTGCCGCTGATGCCAAACTGATCAAAATGATAACTATCACAGAAATCCATATAACGCGTCGATGATTGAGCCTGATAGTAGTTTTAAGCAGATCATTATCAGCCACTAATCTCCCCCCTACTACTTACACTTTGTAAATATTCATGCGGCTTATTAATTCCCTGACTTAAATATACTACTATTACGTACCAAATACCTTTGACAAAATGACATTTTGGCAAAGATTTTTCTTAAAATAACAATTTACACGATTTTATTTAATAAATTCCAACCTTATTGAACTGTTCTATTAGGAACTCTTTACCCGGCAATGGGTTAGCCTTGAGGTTAATTATCGGAATACCTGCAGTTTCAACCGCCCGTTTTGCAAAGTTGTCCCGGAGATGTTTCTTAAGCGCTTCAGCGTCATTTTCTACAAAAAATACTAACAGGGGCTGCATTCGGGCAATGGAGCAAACAACAAAATCAATCGCCCGGTCGTTGATACGGGCTTGATAAGCCTGACGGTTTTCCACATGGCTCGGCAGGTACAAAAGATCTGCCAGCCTGACCCGGGGCAGTATACAATAATCAGGGGGTAATACACTAATCAAGAGCTGATACAGAGCATTCTCTTCCGGACCGATTAAAGTTTCCTTACTCCGATAGGGCAGATTATCAGCCGGTATCCAGGCATCGCTGATATCGATAACCTGACCACCCTTGTTGTTTTTATTATGAGTGAATACATCTTTAAATTTATTGTAAAGTACGGTCGCAATCACCAAAATAATGATAACCGCCAATGCCTGTGCCAATTACACCAGCTTCCTTTCGCCTGTTTTTACAACAATCCCTCTTCTGCGGCGGCTCGAAACAGAAGCGGTATAACCTGCTTTTTCCGTGACATGATTCCGGTTAAAAACAGGCTGCTGTTATCAAAATCTCGGTTAAAAGCCTTTTCCGCCAGTGACTTTTTCGGACCGGCTACTAACAATTCGGTGCCTTCCTTAAAAATGTCGGTTACCATTAAAAACATAACTCCATATTGCCGGCGGGTACATAATTCTTCCATTTCACGAAGAAAATCCCGCTTTCTTGGCTGTAAGGCCTCCAATTCCACAGTTTCTACCTGGGCTACCGCCAGTACGGTTTGACCAGCCATATATTCCTTTAGATCCCGCTTAATAATTTCATAAGGTGTCCGTTCCTCCAACCCTGCTGCCCGAATAAACAGCTGGCGGCCCCAATCCTCAGTATCAGTACCTGTGATATTGGCTAACTGAGCAGCGGCTCGTCGGTCACGATCTGTGGTCGTAGGTGATTTAAACAACATGGTATCAGATAATATACCGGACAATAAGCAGCCGGCCATTCCGTTGGATAACTCCAAACCTATCTGTAAATAGTTTTCAGTAATCAGTGTGCTGGTAGCTCCAACCGGTTCGTTGCGGAAATAAATGGGCGCTACCGTCTGGATATCGCCCAGGCGGTGGTGATCAATAATTTCCAGGATTTCACACTCTTCTACTCCTTCTACTCCCTGTTTTATTTCATTATGGTCTACCAAAATAATCTGTTTCCTTCTCATCGCCAACAAATGATGCCGGCCAATAAAGCCCAAGAATCGTCCATCATCGTCGACTACCGGATAATTTCGATAACGGGAGGAGATCATCTGATTACGGGCATCATTCACCAATTCATGGTCATCAAAAATAACCAGATTACGGCTGACCATAATTTCACGGGCCTTTTTTTGCAGGACAGCAGTTAAAACCTCAGATGCATTGTCTACTCTGGTTTGATCGGTGCCTAGATTGTCCATGTACAATGCTGCCATATCACCTATCGTGATTAAGCCCAGCAAAACTTGTTTTTCATCAACCACCGCCAGGGTTTTTATTTCATGCTGACGCATCACCTGCGCCAAATCTGACATATTAGTACCGGTTCCCACCATGGGCAAAGACTCGTCATCCAGTAAATCAACCACCCGGGCTCGTAAATCAGTAACTACTTCAGGCAAGTCCATATCAAACCGGTTAAAGGCAAATGCGGTTTCCCGATTGGCGTTTCCGGCCATAGCGGCAACAAAATTATTTTCGGGGTAGACCCTTTGTTTCAATCTTGCGTAAGCGGCAGCAGCAGCTACCGAGTCAAGATCAGGATTCCGATGACCAATTATATAAACTACTCGATTATTCAATATAGAACCTCCCGCACTTACCAACTAAAATAGTCCAAACAGGGTATTCCTGACTGGGGATATAAAAATGCTGTTAACCCTATCGTATCACCTGATGACCTCAATAATGGCAAATAATGCACGACTACCCGGCGTTTAAAATCTTTCAAATTAAGGCCCTGCAACTGCGGCCATTTCTCTTCGATTAACCCACGATATTGATGATATTCCCGATCGGGTAATGCCCGATCAGTATAGGGATGGGAAAAATGATAGCGTCGTTCTTTAAGCAGGAGAACTAATTGTACCTGCTGCTCCACCAGGGCTGCCGCCTGGTCTCCCCATTGCTCTTGGGCCAGTTTTACCGGCAGATAACTCCAGGCATCATTACTCCTGGCGGCTGTAAACATCCCGCTTCGCCAGGCCATACCTGACAATGCCACCCAGTAATCAAAGGCGGTCGGATACCGTTTTATCAATTCATTATGGGCTTTCGCCATATCATGGTTGTTATATAACTTGTCCATGGTTTCAGATAGATGGTGCAGCTTTACCACTTCCCCGGCATGGAGCCAGGGGTTACTCACCAGCTCATAAGGCGGAAAATGTGAATATTGATAAGCCATATCGGCTGCCAAATCCTGCATTAAGGTTCCCGGCAGTATTTTTAGCATTCCTATTTGTAAATGCTGAGGCTGCAAATCATAAACAGCATTAAATGATTTTGCCAGTGATGGCCAGTCTTCATAGGGCAGCCCGACCAATAAATCAAGATGAACATGGATGTTGCCGGCTGCAACTAACTTTTTAACCACTTGCGCGGTGTACTGCCAGTCCATATGCCGGTTGACCGCTTTTAAACTATCGGGGTTGGTAGACTGAATTCCAATTTCAAACTGTAAACGCCCGGCTGGCAATTCTGCTAAATAATCAACAAATTCACTGCTCATGATATCTGCTACCATTTCACAATGCAAGCAGCAATCGCCCGGTAATGAACACCAATAATCAATGATATCGCGAGCTCTTTTTTCGTTAATGTTGAAAGTACGGTCAACCAGTTTTACGGTCCTCACTCCGCTGTTAGCCAGTTCAGTCAAATCTATTTTCACCTGATCCAAATCACGGTTTTGTACCTGCCGGTCCAGTGATGATAGACAATAGGCACATTTGTAAGCACAACCCCGAGAAGTTTCATAATATACCAGATGATTCTTCAGATCCTCATTTCCATAATCAGCAGTGCCGATTACTACCTGCCTCTTGTTTACATAATTGTTTTTTATGTTACCTTCAGGAGAACGCCACCAACTTCCGGGTATATTCGATAAATTATTATTGCCATTTTGATACAATTCACACCATATACGAAAGCTTTCCTCTCCGGCACCGGTTAAAACTAAATCGACTTCGGGATGCTCCTCCATCCACTGCCGGTCACAATTAATAACCTGTGGACCGCCAATCATAATAAAGATCTGCGGGCAGGCCAGTTTAACTCTTTCTATAATCTTAAGTACGGCTTCATAGTTCCATATGTAACATGATAGTGCCAACACCCGAGGATTTATAATAATCAGTTCGTCAGCAATCCGTAATATTTGATCATTTATGGTATACTCCAGGCAAATTGTGCCTAATCGATAATCATCCGCTATTCTTTTCAAATATCTGATCGCCAGGTTGGTATGGCTATAACTGGCATTAACAGCTACCAAAGCGATATCCGGTTCCACTTTGTCACTCTCCATTGATCACGATTGTAATTCCAACTTTTCATCACAAATTAATAGTTTATTTCAAATTTTCAATTTTTATTGTTGCATTTTGTCGTTGCGGTTGCTAATATATGAATAGAGCACCGCAACAAACTTCCCGAAACTATATTTCACCCCCCCTATTAAGAAAGCCGCAGTTTTTACCTGCGGTCTTTTTTTTATTCTTCACCGACAATACGTACTTCGGGCTCCAGATGTATACCTTTTTCCTGCCATACCCGTTCCTGAATATAACTGATTAAATCCATAATATCCTGGGCGGTGGCATTGCCCCGGTTGATAACAAAACCGCTATGCTTGGTACTCACCTGTGCTCCGCCGATACTATGACCTTTTAACCCCATTTCTTCTATTAAAGGTCCGACATAAAATCCGGGCGGTCGTTTAAATGTACTGCCGGCACTCGGAAACTCTAAGGGCTGCTTTTCGCGCCGGCGCTGAGATAGTTCCAACATTTTGGCATCAATATCATCTTTATTGGCAGGCTTCAGCATTAATGTAGCCTCCAAAATTATTTCTCCATTGGTCTGAAAACAGCTGTGACGATAAGAGAATTCCAATTCCTCCGGGGTTCGGCTTTTTTCTTGCCCGGTTTGATGGTCCAGACTTATTACTGAGGTTACTATCTGACTCATCTCCCCTTCGTAAGCCCCTGCATTCATAAACACTGCTCCACCCAATGAACCGGGGATTCCTTCAGCAAATTCCAAGCCGCTTAACTGCTGACGGGCCGCGTGGCGACAGAGATCAAATAAACGAATCCCGGCAGCAGCTGTAATAACATTACCAGCAGTTGCTAATTTGCAGAAATTGGCTCCTAACTCAATTACTGCTCCTTTGATGCCTTTTTCGCGCACCAGCAGGTTACTGCCGGCACCGATAACCAGCCAGGGCTGGTTGGCCTGTTTACAGATCTGAACTACTGCCGCTATATCCTGGCGATTTTGGGGTTGAACCAATACCTGCGCCGGCCCTCCCACCTTAAAGGTAGTATGTTTGGCCATCGGTTCCTCCTGCAGCACCTGGGTCGGGTCTAAGATGTTTTGCAGCTCTCTTATCCATTCCTCGGCCATATCAGCAAACCTCCCTGGTCACTTAACCAATCCGAACGGCTACATTGGCAGCATGCGGCATCACTAAAATGCGGGCATCAGCCCCTTGATCCTGCCGGGCTATCTGCAGTGCCTGATCCAGGCTGTCAGCCGGCTCCATATAACATTTTCTTACCAGTTGCGGTTCCAGGCTGCTTACCAGAATAATTTTGGCTTTAGAAGTCAAACGGGAAATGGCATAGGCTTTATGCCCTCCCAATTCGAATTGTGTACGTATCCGCTGTTCAATTGACTGTGGGCTGGCAGCCTCAAGTATCCAGCGTCGAAAAGTCTCTTCTCCTAACCCTTCTCGGCATTCCGCCAACAGAATAATGCAGCCACCGGGTTTAACTGCCAGTGATGCGCCGTCCAGTGCTTTTTGAGCCTGATAAAGGTTGATATCTTTGGGGAACCCACCACAGCTGGCTAAAACAATCGATGCCGGACGATCTAGCGATATTGTTGAAAGCTGGCGGCTGATTTTAACCCCTTGTTCCCAGGCTTCTATCACATCTCCTGCGACAGCAGCCACCAGATGTCCGTGCGCATCAGTTACCACATTAATGATGAAATCAACCCCGGCCAGTCGGGATGCCTCCACCATAATTTTATGCACTGGATTATCGCTGATATTATCCAATCGGCAGCGTTCGTCAATCATCATCGCATGATTGGCAGCAATTAAATCTCGAGATGCAATTCCTGGTAAAATTGATTTCCTTCCCCCGGAATAACCAGCAAAATAATGCAGCCCGATCAGTCCAGTAGTAATTAATAAATCATGTTCCCTGACCAGACGATTTATTTTCAGCGGTGTACCATTAGACAGCTTCCCGACCGGAATTACATCATGATCACAATCATGACTGACCACCCGATACCGAGAACATATTTCTGATGTATAGAGCTGGCAGTTTTCTTCCTCGGTATGGGCACGATGAATACCGGTTGCCACCAAAAGTGTTATCGCCTGATCCGGTATCCCGGCAGCTGCCAATTCCTCAAGCAGCGGCGGCAGAATCAACTGATATGGTGTCGGACGGGTAATGTCATTTACTACTATCAGTGCTGATTTAGCCGCTTTGGCAGCAGCTATCTGTTTTAATGTCAAACTGCCAATTGGCTGTTCCAGGGCCTGACTTATCATCTTTTCGGGCACATCTGCCTGCTGCTGTGTATTAGTGTCAACTAAGCCTGCCCATTGATGATCAGCCAACTCCAGCCTTATCTGCTGATGACCATAGCCCAAATTTGTGATCGGCATTATAATTGCCCCCTTCCCTGGAATTATTTAAACATAAGCGGCGTTTTAGGGCAAACAAACCGGCCTAAAACATGGTATAATATTGAGGTATTTTTTCACCCAGAATCAAAATTCGCTAACTATATATTAAAATAAACCACCTTAAAGGGAGGTTACTATGGATAAAAAGTCGATACAAAATGAATTACTGAGGTTGTTGCCGCAGGAGCGGGTCATTATCGATGACACTGACCTTCTATATTATTCTTATGACAGCTCCTTTTTGACACGGCTTTCGAGATTAGTTCCTGATGCTGTAGTTATGCCCTGCTCCACTGAGGAAGTATCCGCAGTAATGAAACTAGCCTGGGAGCACGGCATCCCTGTCACTCCGCGGGGCGCAGCAACCGGAGAGACCGGAGGAGCCGTAGCCGCTCAGGGCGGTATCATTATGGATCTGTCCTCCTGGAACGATATCATTGAAGTAGACGCCGCCAATATGCAGGTGATAGTACGTCCAGGAGTTATCCATGCTGACTTAAACGATCACCTGGCCGGGTTTAACCTGTTCTTTCCTCCTGATCCCGGCAGCAGTAAAATGTGCACCATTGGCGGAATGGTTGCCAACAATGCCAGCGGATTGAGAGCGGTAAAATATGGCTGCACTGAGCAGTATATCCTGGGTCTTGAAGTGGTACTGCCGGATGGGCAGATCATTGTAACCGGCGGGGTAAATTCCCGGGCTATAAAAAATGTTTCCGGTCTTAATCTGACCAAATTGTATGTGGGTTCTGAAGGAGTACTCGGTATCATCACCCGCATTCGGTTAAGGTGTTTTCCTAAGCCAAAAGCCCGCGGCATTGTGATGGCGGTTTATGATGCCTTGGATGATGCGCCGGCCACTGTTTTGGAGGTATACCGCGAGGGTATTTTGCCTTCCGGAATTGAAATACTGGATCAGTCGGCTATTGTAGCAGTTAACCTATTTAAACCGGAATTAGGTCTGCCGGTCGACGCTGAAGCCATGCTGTTGTTTGAAGTTGATGGCAACCCTCCATCAGTTGAGTATGAGGGCAAGTTGATTGTGGAGGTGGCTGGCCGCCGGGCACGTACCGTCGAATTTGCCACCAACCCCACCCGAATGGCCCAGCTGTGGGAAGGCCGCAGCGTGACCGCTACCGCCGCTGCTCGTGTTCGTGCTGATGGTACCCGGGTTTTTGCCGGCGAGGATATATCCGTGCCTTTAAACCGGGTCGCTGATACCCTGCGCAGCATCAGAGCATTAGGGGACAAGTATCAGATCCAGGTAGTCAATTATGGCCATATCGGTGACGGCAATGTCCATACTGCCCCGGTTATTAATCCTGATATACCCGAAGAAGTGGATCGGGTAAAACTTTTAGTAGATGAAATTCATCATCTGGCTGTGGCTATGGGCGGTACAACTACCGGTGAGCATGGTGTCGGTATGGTTCGCCGGCCCTACGCCACCCTGGAACATGGTGCTGCCCATCAGGTTATGTTGAACATCAAATCGGCATTAGATGCCAAAAAAATAATGAATCCCGATAAACTGATTTAATTGCTCCGATTGGAGCTTTTCCCTAAAAGGAGGCCACCAGAGTGCAATTCCGAGAACTGCCGCCGGTGCAGGAACAATTAATTAAATGCGTGCGCTGCGGCCGCTGCCGCACGGTCTGCCCGGTTTTCGCAGAAATTAAAAAGGAAACCGCAGCCCCCCGAGGTCATGTTTTTATGGTGCAGATGCTTAAAAACGGAGAGGTCGATCCTACTTCCGCGATTATGGATCGGCTTACTAATTGTCTGATGTGTGAGACCTGCTCCATCAATTGTCCTTCCGGTATCGATATACATGAATTAAATGCAGCTGCCCGTTCTTATATTGCAGATAAAAATCCATCCTGGGGACGAAATTTGCTCTTTGATAAAGTGTGGACACGGCCCCGGCTGCTGCGTTCCGGTTCCAAAGCGGCGGCTCTTGCTCAAAAACTGGGCCTGCAAAGGGTGGCCCGAGCACTGGGTCTAACCCGGGTGCTGCCGGCCGATCTGTTTCAGGCTGAGAAGATAATGGACAACCTGCCGACTACCCAGGCCCGCAGTCAATTGCCGGCATTTAGTCCGGCACGTGGTAAATCCCGTTTTCGTGTTGCCTACTTTTTAGGCTGCGGTACGGATATGTTTACTCCGGAAGTGGCAATTGCGGCAGTTAAAGTTTTAAATGCCGCTGGCTGCGATGTAATAATACCTAAAGACCAGAAATGCTGCGGGCTCCCCCATATTGCCAACGCCAAACTGGATACGGCCCGCCAACTGGCGGTTCATAATGCTCGTTTGCTCAATGCCCTGGATATTGATTATGTAGTTACCGATTGTGCTTCCTGTTCTTCGGCGCTGGGAGCTAAAAATATGCACTTTCTTCTGGACGGGACGGAGTTTCTGGCGGAAGGGCTCAAGCTGGCGGAAAAATCGATGGATATCACTCGCTTTTTAACTGAAGTCGCTCCACTGGATCCGTCGTGTTTTCGGGCTCTGGATGAAATGCGGGTAACCTATCATGACCCCTGCCATTTGGCCAAAGCCCAGGGTATTCGTCAGCAGCCCCGTAATTTATTAAAACTGATACCAGGAGTGAATCTAGTGGAAATGAAGGAACCTGACCGCTGCTGCGGCGGTTCTGGAACCTTCAGCATGACTCATTATGATCTCTCGATGAAAGTTCTGCAGCATAAAATG
>JBLNAA010000006.1:0-8350 GCA_050259135.1 Methylocystaceae bacterium
TAGTTGGCTTTTCCAGATCAGCTACTTTGTTAAAGGTATCTTTAAAGGCAAAAAAACGTGCAAATTCTGGGTTACCTTCTACCATGTCGGTAATATCGGCTCCGGCCGCAAAGTTCTTTTCGCCGCCGGTAAATATAACAACCCGAACCTCTTTATCCCGGTTCAGCTCTTCAACTAGTGCATCCAGTTCATCTACCGTCTCCCGGTTAAGGGCATTTAATACCTCCGGGCGGTTGATGGTTACCATAGCTATACCGTTTTCTTTGGTCAGCAGCAGATTTTGGCCACTCATAATAGCTCACTATCCCTTATTTATTGTAGTCATAGAAGCCGGCACCGGTCTTGCGGCCAAAACGCCCTTTGGCATAACGGGCGACGATGGCCGGACTGGGCTTGTCTTCCAGGGCACCGGTATTGCGGTACTTGGCGGTTAAGACATCGTACTCCAAATCGATACCAGTTAAATCAAGCAGTTCGAAGGGGCCCATCGGATGTCCGAGGCCATTTTTAACGGCGATATCAATATCTTCAATGGAAGCCACATCCTGATCCAGGAGATAGCAGGCTTCTTTGGTAAGGGCACTGAAGATGCGGTTTACCACGAAGCCATAGATCTCTTTCTTGATGAGAACCGGAGTCTTGCCCAGTTTACGGCTAACTTCAAATACGGTTTCTACGGTTTCATCAGAGACATGAGGCCCTTTGACCACTTCTACCAGCTTCATTACCAAAGCCGGGTTAAAGAAATGGATGTTCAGTACTTTATCCGGACGGGAAGTGGCATCAGCAATTCGGGAACTGACGATGTAGGAACTGTTGGTTCCGAAGATGGCATGGGGGGGGCAGATCTTGTCCAGACGGGCAAACAAATCACGTTTAACCTCGATAAGCTCTA
Source organism: Methylocystaceae bacterium (assembly GCA_050259135.1). Classification (GTDB taxonomy): domain Bacteria; phylum Bacillota; class Syntrophomonadia; order Syntrophomonadales; family JBLNAA01; genus JBLNAA01. Next base: position 896 of record JBLNAA010000006.1, read on the forward strand.
CGATCGCCTCAATGACCATGTCGGCATTGGCAGCAGCCTCTTCCAGGCTGGTGGTAAAATGAATATTGGCTGCGGTGGCATCGGCAGCTTCCTGTGTCATCTTGCCTTTCTTAACCCGGTCCGCCAGATAGTTATTGGCAAAGTCACGGGCTTTGCCCAGAGTGGTTTCGTTGACATCAGTACAATAGGTGTTAAACCCGGACAGAGCTGCCTGCAGGGCGATCTGATGCCCCATGTTTCCAGCTCCGACTACACAGATGTTCTTGATTTCTGCCTTCAATTCATTCACCTCATTCATTTTGATATAGTATTCACAAGCTAAACTGAACTGCACTGACTGGAGTGGTATTAATTGATGAGAAGCGTTGCTAAAGCTTGGAGTAATCACCCGCGAAGGTGAAGGGAGTATCTTGGGCGAACAACAAGAGGTTGTGAGCGTATCCTCAGGCAGGACGCCTGGTCGGCTTATGAGCTTCGCTCATTATGTGCCGACATTAGGCGATACATTGTCGCCGTCATGGATACGGAACCCAATGATACTTACAAGCCGAGCGGTTGTGATTACCGAAGCTGCGAGCTACTTCGAATAATTAATACCAACCCGTTACTTCACGCGTTCCCGTTTCTCCCAGCCGGAACGGAACAGCGGCAGGAAAAACTCCTGGCTGTATGGATGCTCAGCGATTAAATCATAGTTAAGGTCTGTCCCCCAACCAGGTAAATCATGCGGTTTGGTATAGCCATCAACAATCTTAATCGGGTTGGTCAGGACTTCTCCGGTCCATCCTGAATAATCCTGGTTAAAGTCATCAAAGATCTCATGAAGATAAAAATTGGGTGCCGCCATATTTAAATGGGCACATACCACGGAGCAGAGCGGTCCCTGGGCACTATGCGGAGCTACCACCCCATTGTGGGCATCTACCATGGCCATAATGTGTCGGGAATTTGCTACTCCGAGAAATTGCGGCTCAAGCTGTATAATATGCACAGCTTCATGCTTTAACAATTCGGCAAATTGCTCCTTACAGTAGTAATCCTCACCACAGGCCACTGGTATGGGACTGCGCTTGGCTACCTCCACCATAGAAGCTAGATTGTGCGGAGCTACCGGTGCTTCAAACCAGCTGGGAGCATAAGGTGCCATCGCTTCAGCAAAACTGATGGCAGTATGAACGCTGAAACGGTTGTGTCCTTCAATTAGAATGTCAACTTCCGGACCTACCGCATCTCTTACCGCTTCAATAATTTCGAGTGCCAAATTAAAATCAGCGCGATCCACTACCCGGTAAGCAGCACCAAAGGGATCAAATTTGAGCGCCGTATAACCCTTGGCCAAAACCTGGCGAGCCAACCGATGGAAATTATCAGGTGTTCTTTCACCGCGATACCAACCATTGGCATAGACACGTAACTGTTCATGGCACTTCCCGCCCAAGAGCTTGTATACCGGCTGACCGGTAACCTTGCCCATGATGTCCCAACAGGCATACTCAATACCGGCCAAAGCTGATCCCTGTACTTGCCCACCAACCGAAAAAATGTCGCGAAATAAGCGCAGCGTATGCTGCTCAACATCAAAAGGATCCTGACCAATTACCATGTGTTTTAACTCATGAATGCAAGCTTCCGTAGTTTTGGCCAATCCGTTTAAAGTGGCTTCTCCGATGCCGTGAACTCCTTCATCAGTATCCACTCGAACAAATACCCAATTCTTCCATGAGTTACCCGCGATATAAGTCTTAACCTCTGTTATCTTCATGGCTCATTAAGCCCCCCATATTGGTGCTTCGACGCTTACTGAAAGCACTGGATCGCGTTTTTTAAATAAGCCCCCCGGGACAGCATGTCCGGGGGGCATGTACTGTACATGTCTCGAAAATATTTATTAATTTACTGTCAAAGAGTTTCCGTGCAGGTCGGCGGCCAGCATAGCATCACAAACCCGCTCCGGTGAAATTTCCACCGGTTCATGATAAATATTACTGCCGGGACTGCAGGTAGAAATTGCTGCTGGCATCAATTGGTCACGAGAAATACCCGCCAGCCCGATATCTGATAACCTGGTTGGCAGCCCAATATCTTTGAACAGCCGATACAGCTTGTTAATTGTGTGCGGCGATTTCCCAGTCAAAAATAACGATGCCAATAAACCGAAGGCTACTTTTTCTCCATGCAGATAATTATGGGTTTCATGCAACACCGTCAGTCCATTATGAATGGCATGTGATGCTCCCAGGCCGCCGCTCTCGAAACCCACTCCGCTTAACAGAGTATTGGCTTCGACCACATACTCTAAAGCTGGAGTAACCACCCCTGCCATACAGGCCTCCTTAGCCAAAACTCCATACTCAGTGATGGTGTCATAGCACAGGTGAGCCAGCGCATGTGCAGTCCGAACCGGAACTGCACCCAACACATTATTCTGCCGGGTACGCCAGACTGAATCCGCCTCGAACCAGGTAGCCAGAGCATCACCCATACCGGCAACCAGCAACCGTACCGGCGCTTTAGCCACGATTTCCGTGTCGACGATTACTGCCTGCGGGTTGGCTTTCAACTTTAAGACCTTCTTTACCCTTCCATCAGGCTCATAAACTACTGACACCGCACTGCAGGGTGCATCAGTTGAAGCCGCAGTGGGAATGATTATTATCGGTAAATCAAGTTGATGGGCAACCGCTTTGGAGGCATCAACCGTTTTACCGCCGCCAAAAGCAACAATAATCTTACATCCGCTGCTAACCGCTTTGGCTGCTGTTTTATCAATCTCTTCCTCGCAGCACTCGCCGCCGAAGACATCGATAATGATATTTAAATCCTGAAAGTACTCTGCATATGCCGGCCAAATGTTCTCCGCAGCATACGGATCAGCAACCAGTAATACGTCACTGCCGTATTTTCTTATTTCGGAGGCAGCTCCCTTTAAAGCTCCGGGACCCTGCTGGTAACGACCAGGAAATGCTGCAATAGCAACTGACATATCCAATACCTCCGTAAACTAATCAGTTATTTAGCAGCTGTTTTATCCCGCAGGATATACTCCATACCCTCACCCTCGATTACCACTTCACCCTTTTGATTGGTAGCCACGGTGCTGAGGCGCACTGCGTGCTTATCTTCCACCCTTTCCAGGACGGTGGCACGAGCGGTAATAGTATCGCCGATGTATACCGGCTTTTTAAACTGCAGGTTCTGCTGCAGATAAACATGACCGAAGCAGGCCTTGGTAACGGCAGCTGAAAGCATACCAGCCACCAGTACACCGGGAACAATTACATCACCGAAGCGGGTAGTTTTACCATATTCCTTATCCAGGTGCATGGGGTTGAAGTCAGCTACCATACCGCACCAGAGCACGACATCGGATTCAGTGATGGTTTTGCAGACTTCCTCAAAGTCACCCGCCTTAAAGTCATCCCACTTCTTTGTATACTTGGAATAATCCATTTAATTCACCCGTCTTTCCTGGTCTCTTACCGCAGGATATTATTAGCGATAACCACCCGCTGTACTTCGCTGGTACCTTCGTAGATTTCGGTGATCTTGGCATCGCGCATCATGCGTTCGACCGGGAATTCACGAGTATAGCCATAACCACCGAAGATCTGAACTGCCTGGCTGGCAACCCGGTTGCAAACCTCAGAGGCCTTTAACTTGGCCATAGCGGCCGCGAGACCATATTCCTCACCCAGGCTCTTTCTCCAGGCGGCATCATAAGTCAGCATCCGGGCAGCTTTAATTTCGGTTGCCATGTCAGCTAGTTTAAATTGAATAGCCTGCAGGTTGGCAATCGGTTTGCCAAACTGTATTCTTTCTTTGGCATAAGCCAGAGCAGCTTCATAAGCACCCTGAGCAATACCCACTGCCTGCGAGGCAATACCAATACGTCCGCCGTCCAGGGTAGCCATGGCAATCTTAAAGCCTTCGCCTTCTTTGCCCAGCATATTTTCTTTGGGTACCCGGCAGTTTTCAAAGATCAAATCACAGTTCTGGGTACCTCTTAAGCCCATCTTCTTTTCAAACTTGCCAAAGCTGAAACCGGGAGTATCTTTTTCCACGATAAAAGCGGAGAAAGCCTTGCTTCGCAGTTCCTTGGCTCCGGTACGGGCAAAAACTACATAGATTTCGGCTGCTTCCGCGTTGGTAATGAAGACCTTGCGGCCGTTTAAGATATAGTCATCGCCGTCTTTGTCAGCTTTGCAGGTCATGCCCATAGCATCGCTGCCGGCATTCGATTCGGTCAGACCAAATGCTCCCTGCTTGGTGCCTTCCGCCAGGGAAACCAGAAACTTTTCCTTTTGTTCCTGGTTGCCAAAGTGGTAAATCGGCCAGGCGCCAAGGCTCAAATGAGAAGAAAGGGTATCTCCGCTGGAAGCATCCACCCGGGCTATTTCTTCTACCGCGATGGCGTAGGCCAAAAAGTCCATACCGGCTCCGCCAAGTTCTTCTGGGAAGGGAATGCCGGTCAGACCCAGTTCGCCCATTTGATAGAATACTTTTTTGTCGTAGTATTCTTTTTCGTCACGATCGACAACGCCAGCTGCCAGAACGGTCTCGGCAAAGTCACGTACCGTGGTTCTGATCATTTCGTGTTCTTCTGATAATCTAAAATCCATTAGTTAATCCTCCTTGTCTTACCGCCTACAGCTTAAATTTATAGATTTCCTGGTATTCATCTTTAAGCTGGTCACGGAACTCAGGAGCCGCAATACTAATTAGTAAGCGTGCTCTTTCCTGCATGTCCTTACCCCGCAGATGGGCTACACCATATTCAGTTACGACATAGTCGACATCGTTACGTGAAGTACTGATGGCATCACCGGGTTTAAAGGTGCTTACGATTTTGGAAATGGTGCCCTTCTTAGCAGTAGCGGGCATAGCGATGACGGATTTACCGCCTTTTGACCAGGTAGCCCCGCGGACAAAGTCAACCTGACCGCCGATACCGCTGAATTGAGCGCCGCTGATGGTCTCAGCTGCCACCTGACCCTGGAGGTCAATCTGCAAAGCGGAATTGACTGAGAACACCTTCGGATTCTGGGCAATAACATAAGAATTGTTGAGATAATCTACCGAATAAAATTCCACGGCCGGGTTGTTATCCAGCCAGGTATATAATTCCTGGGTACCAGAGGCAAACGTGCTGGTCGATTTGCCGGGATGAACCTTCTTATATTTATTGGTGACATTACCGGATATCATAAGTTCCATGGCTCCATCCGAAAACAACTCGGAATTAATACCCAGGTCATTCTTAGTCTTAAGGAAGCCGACGATGGCGTTAGGTATGGCACCCATACCGAACTGCATGGTAGCGCCATCTTCCACCAGATCAGCGATATACTTGCCGATAGTTGATTCGACCTGACCGATGGTCGGTTTCTGCATTTCAATCAGCGGCCGGTCGCTCATTACAAAATAGTCGATATCATTGACATGAAGCAGGGTGTCACCATAGGTGCGCGGCATATTGGGGTTAACCTCGGCAACCACCAACCGGGCAGTTTCCACGGCAGCCCGCTCATAGTCACAGGAAATACCAAAAGTGCAGTATCCATGTTTATCGGGAGGTGATACCTGGGTCCAGGCGACATCTACCTTGGTTATCCCGTTACGCATAGTAATCGGGCAATCGGAAAAATGCATGGGGGTGAACCGAGCCCGCTGCTCTTTAACCGCTTTGCGGGTATTAGTTCCGGCAAACACAGTAAAATGTTCCACATGCCTGGGGTCAACATTTTCACCGCAGTAAACCGAGGGACCCAGCGCGATACCATGATAGACCGCAATACCTTCTACCTGGTCCTGGTTGCGCACCAGGGCTTCCGGAAGCAGCTGCGGCTCACCAGTACCATGTCCGTTAACTACTAAATCGCCTTTGTTTAACAATTTGATCGCATCATCTGCCGTAATAATTCTTGAATTATAATGATCTTGCCACGACATATCTTACACCTCACATATTTGGTCTACCTCTATAAGCAGAGGTAGCCCCCCTCAACCCACAACAGCTGTCCAGTCACATAATCTGAAGCCGAGGACGCTAAAAATACTACCGGACCGCCTAGTTCAGAAGGCTCTGCCCAGTATCCCATCGGTATCCGGCTGGTTAAATCATTGTAAACCTCCGGATCATCCATCAGCTTGCGATTCAATTCAGTAGCAAAATAACCAGGACCGATCGCATTTACGTTGATCCGGTTCTTGGCCCATTCCAGAGCCAGAACCTTGGTCAGCTGCACTACCCCGCCCTTGCTGGCCGCATAGGGTCCCCGATTCGGTTGGGCTACGCTTCCCAGCAGGGAGGCTATATTAATGACCTTACCGTAATTCTTGGCAATCATAATCGGCCCGACTGCCCGGCAGCAAAGGAAGGTCCCTTTCAAATTGACATTGATAGTCGCATCCCAATCTTCTTCCGTCATCTCGATACAAGGACCGCGGCGGTTGATACCGGCATTATTAACCAGAATGTCTACCGTTCCCATCTCTGCAACGGCACTGTCAACCATAGCCTTGACACTATCAGCCACAGCGACATTGGCCTGCAGCGGCAGAGCTTTGACCCCTAGTCCTTCGATCGTATGAGCGGTCGCTTCTGCCGCTGCGAGATTGACATCGGCGATGATTACATTAGCCCCAGCTTTGGCCAGAGCCTCCGCCATTGCCTTGCCTAAGCCGGCAGCAGCTCCGGTTACGATCGCTACTTTACTATCCAGCCTGAACTGGTTGTCCATCTGAACCCTTCCTTTCTCCCGGTTTTATCTATTTATTAACCATTAACCAGTTTTACTATGGCCAGTGATACGGCCGGTACATAGGTGGTAATGAGCAGAACCGGTATACATACAGCGATAAAGCCCAGTATCGGTTTCAGCATCTTATCCATGGTGATATCACCCAGGCGGGCAGCAACAAAGATGTTACAGGCGAACGGCGGGGTAATCATACCGATTTCCAGGTTTAACAGCATTACGGCACCAAAATGAACCGGATCAATGCCGTAAGCTTTGGCAGCCGGAACCAGGATCGGAGCCAGCAGCAGGATACTGGTGTTGGTCTCCATAAACATTCCAACAATCAGCAGCATTACGTTAACCATTAAAAGAAACATGCCCGGAGAATGAGTTATACCCATCAGCCAGTTGGTAACGGCGGTAGCACCCTGACCATAGGTAAACATCACACTGGGAATGGAAGCAAAGGCAATCAGCATTAGAATCGCAGCACTGGCCACAGCTGACTTCTTACTGACCTGCCACAATCCCAGACCGGAAGCATCATGGAATAATTTCGGATAAATAAACCAGCCAGCAATCAGGCCATAAGCTACGGCTACCGCACCGGCTTCGGTCGGGGTCAATACGCCGCCGTATACACCGGCGAAGATGATAACCGGCATCAAAAGCGCAACCAGTCCGCGGGGCGAAGATTTGGCGATGCCCTTGAAAT
>JBLNAA010000007.1:0-21055 GCA_050259135.1 Methylocystaceae bacterium
CTGCGCCTTTTGATTACAGCTAAAGTTTCGTTAACAATCATAGGCCATACCTCCGTCAGATAATTCGCAAAGCCAACTGGTCAACCTATCTATAATTGTTCACTATGGAATATCTTAAGAAAAGATTCCATAGTGCATGAGGTCTTTTCTTAAAAAGCCAAGGGATTAATAACCTAGACTTTCTCCAATCAGAATCACTTTAATTCGCCCTTTAAATACTGAATAGCTGGTGACTGCCAGATGACTGCATCCACTTTCGGCTGCTTGAGAAAGTTCGTCAAATGATGAGTAGTCGTGCTTAAACGCTAAACAGATAAGGGGTGCAGCATAGCTCTTTACTCGCTGTATAGCAGCATCTAAACTAGGCATAACCTTGTTCATTCCTGCGATTACTATGACATTTTTCGGCCCAAAAATAAGTGATGCTACCCGGTTGCCGATTCCATCTGCATTAACTAGTTCACCGGTAACAGATATAGCATTAGAACTCATTAGAAAGTAATCTGCACCTAAAGCCTGATGGGCAGCTTCTTCTTTGCCTTTTGCCCCTTGCGCATCGCGAGGATCCAGGAAATTGTAACCTTTGTTTTTTAATGCCGCCCGTAAACCGATTTCATCAAGGGTTACGGAGCTGCCGCAAGAAACCATACTATCTTGGGGTATCATATCAAGAACTAGTTTTACTGCTTCTTCTTTAGTTTTACAATAATAACCTTCCATATTCCGTTGGTGTAATTCTTCTATTAACTGTGCAGCTAATAATGTGTTATATTTCTCTTGAGGTTTCATTGGCTTCCTCCCATTACCTGATATTAGAGTATTTTATCAGCATGTGGTCATAACTATAAGCCTATAATTGCCATTATATGTATGCTATAATCAAATTAGAGAGGATTATAACCTATGTATAACTAATAAGCGGTACACGATCGGTGCACCGCTTATTAGTTATATGCTGTGTATAATATGCAAAATATTGTACTTCATCCATTAATAATTGTAGTTACCGTACTGCATTATCGCTTGTTTTCTGAACTGAATATTGCACACTGTCCTGATAGTTCTCCCAAGGCTGCTCCCCCTAATATTAAGACCGCTCCCAGGATTTGAACAGCCACCAGATGCTCATTTAAAAAGATGGCTGAAAAGATGAGTGCAGATAAGGGATCAAGATACGCAAAAATGGATACGGATTGGACTGGGAGACTTTGTAGAGAAGAAAAATATAAATAACAGGCAAATCCGGTATTGATAACACCGAGGATAATAACCGGCAAGATGCTTTCCACTGGTATCGAGATTACCAGGGTATGCTTAATTAACATAAAAGCTGAAACCGTAAGGAAGGCCGTTACCAATTGACACATCGAATTTTCAAGTCCTGCTATGCTTGCTTTCTTATTAAAAATTACCATCATGGCGTAGAAAAGTGCTGATAACAAACCACACCCCAGGCCCCATGAAATTTCACCTGTCTGCATATCGGTTCTGTTAACCAAAAACATTCCTAAAACAACTAGAATAAAGCTGATAATTTTAATTGTGTTCAGTTTTTCTTTAAATACCAGCGGCGAAAGAAGAATCACAATTACCGGTCCACAATAATAGGCGAGAGTTGCCAGGCTTACACCGATTTGACTGTAGGCTTCAAACAAAAGTATCCAGCTGATGCCCATACAAGCGCCTGAAAGAACCAAAAAGAACAAAGATTTCTTCTGGTGCCAGAACCGGGTTTTTTGTCGGCTTAAAACATAAATAATGATTAAGAAAAAGCTTCCAATCAGCGTTCGTGTAAGTACAATTTCTTGGCTGCTGAGCAAGATGTAACTTGCGACAATCCCGTTAGTACCAAAAATAAGGAGTGAAAAGATATATTTCAAATAAGCGTATTTCATGCTGTCTGAATGTCCTTTTCGATCTTTAAGATCACTACTAAAAATACAATAAAATCACCACCCAGTAAGGGGCGGTGACTTTATTTTACGTTAAATATCGGCTTTCAGCCACACTTCTCGCCTGCACCCGGCGAAGCAAATCTGTCCCTGCACTAACATAAAAGGTGTAACCAGAGAGCAACATAAAATAGATCAAACCGAGGAGCGGCATTAATGTTAATAAGTCAGCGCCGGATTCTGATAATGGGACTGTTTCTGGGGATGTTCTTTGCATCTCTGGACCAAACTGTGGTAGGTACGGCGATGCCCAGGATAATCGGGGACCTGGGTGGTCTAAGCATAATGACCTGGGTAACAACCGCCTATATGCTGACATCAACTCCAGTTGTGCCAATCGCCGGCAAACTGGCTGATTTGTATGGCCGACGGGTTGTATATGTTATCGGAATCGGAATATTTATGGCTGGTTCAGCCCTTTGCGGGACCAGTCATAATATGACTGAATTGATTATCTACCGAGGCTTGCAGGGGTTAGGCGGAGGGTTAATGATGCCGATGGCGATGACCATAGTCGGAGATATTTTCCCGCCGGAGAATCGGGGAAAATGGCAGGGAGTGATGGGGGCCATTTTTGGTCTTTCAGCGGTTGTCGGTCCCGCAATCGGGGGCTGGATTGTGGACAACAGTTCCTGGCATTGGGTATTTTTTGTGAACCTTCCGGTAGGCTTGCTGGCGGCATTCAGTATTTATTATGGACTCAGAAGTGAAAAACGCCTAAAAGAGAGGGTTATAATCGATTACGCCGGAGCCGTCAGTCTGACTGCAGGTGTTACCTGCCTTTTATTGAGTCTGAACATGGGTGGTAAGGATTATCCCTGGTCCTCCTGGTTGATCATCGGACTCTTTGCCTTATCTTTTACGTTTTTAACTGCTTTTGTTTGGGTGGAAAAGACCGTATCAGAACCAATCCTCAGTTTGGAACTGTTTAATAACAGAGTTTTTCTGATAACCAATATAATTGGTTTTTTGCTAGGCCTGGGTCTGTTTGGGGCTATTGTATTTCTGCCCTTTTTCTTACAGGGTGTGGTAGGAATCAGTGCTACCAGTTCCGGCAATTCCATGATTCCTATGATGGCAGCGATGATGGTAACCAGTATTCTGATCGGCCGTTTGATTACCCGGGTATCTTTTCGCAACCTGTATATTGCCGGCATGGGGATAATGGCAATAGGTTTCTACCTGTTGAGCAAAATGACCATTGATACCACACAGCTGATGGCGATTCTATATATTATTGTCCTGGGTTTAGGTATGGGACTGATTATGCCGACGGTGACTATTGCGGTTCAGAATGCTTTCCCGCCGGAAGAACGTGGTGTAGCTACATCGTCCACCCAGTTTTTTCGCAGTATTGGCGGTACCCTGGGGATGACGGTATTAGGGGTGGTTTTCAACAATCATTCAATTAATCTAATGGCAAAGGAGTTTTTTCCAAGGATTCACAACCTGCCGATGGCAACTACCAGCCCGCTCAGCGGTTTACTGGCTGAAGCCCATACTAATCCCCAAAGTCTTTTTAGTATTCTGCTAAATCCTGAGTTCATTAATCGAATCCCATCCAATCTTCAGGCTATACTAATACCGCCCCTGCGAATTGCTCTGGCAGATTCCCTGCAAATCATATTTCAGGTGGCAATGTTTATTACCATTACCGGTATCGCAGTGAGTTTCTATATGAGTGATGCCAGGGTTACGAAGAAAAAAACTCAGCCTACCGTACAAGACGCCGCCAGACTCTTATATGCGGAAGGATTTGCGACTAAGATGGAATTGGCAGCCGAACTGGTACCTGACCTGATCGAGGAACATCTGGATTGGGACTATCAAAGAAATACCAGACTTCGCTCATCTAAGAAATGAGCAGCTACCCTACTTCTTTTTTCCGCCGATAAAAACCCTCGTGGTTAACATAATTAAATTATTGTGAACGGATTCATTGCTTGTCTCTCTTTAATATTTAATTTCAAAATTATTTAAAGGGTTACTACCCCCTTATGATGAGTTGTAACCCTTGTATTATTGAGGCTTTTAGATTTTAAAGAACAAAACACGCTTCGGGCGTTGTTGGGTAGTTACTTGTCAGTGGCCAAATGAGCAACCTTGGCCTCTAAATTGATTAAATAAGTTGTTTCCCATTGTTTGGGTCCCGGAGCCACATCGTAATCTTCCGCTTTTAATCTTTGAACAACCTTGTCGATGGAACCGGCTTCCTCAGCAAGGAGTTCCATGACTCTATCTTTGAAAAGTATTGTCTCATTGATCGATTGATCAAAAAAGTTTCTGATTTCCTCTCGGCCAATAAAATGGTGATAATGTCCCTGGCAAAAGATCTCGGTATCAAGAAACGCCATTCGCCGAAGCGATGCAAGATACGCATCGTAGCTGAACATGAATTCAGTGGAGATTGCCCCGGAGCCGCTGTAGACGCCGGCTGCTTCTCCTGCGAACAAAATCTTTTCCTGGGGAATGAAATAACCGGTGTGGTCTTGGGTATGCCCTGGTGTGGCCAGTACCCGTATGGTGGTGTCTTCTCCCAGGTTCAGCTCTTGATTATCTGCAATTTCAACATCAACCTCAAAAGAAGAAAATGGTTCCTCCAGTAACAATGTTGAGTTGATTCCGGGTATTGATTTAATGTTGGTGGTCATGTTTTCATTTAGCTTTTTAATTAATGCCACGGCGTTGTGACGCTGCAATATTTTAACCGATAGAGATGAAGCGGCTACCTTCATTTTCGGAAACTGGTTTTTCAGATAGAATACTGCACCGCAATGATCCCAATGAACATGGGTGAGAAAAATCAACGATGGCTGCCTGTTACCCAGGATAGATCGGATAGCTTCAGCATAGATTTTACCCCCACAGCTAATACCTGCGTCAACGATGACTGGTTCCGGTCCGTCCAGAAGGTAGATAGGGCATTCGGGAACCCCTAATTTGTAAAGATTGTTTTGTATAAGACCAATTTTATTACTGATCATAGGTGCCTCCATTGAAAAATAAACACTCTAACAGATAACAGATTACCAATATTTCTCTATCTATTTCTTTTTACCTTTTATTTAGAGCAAACGCCTTATCAGCTAATTATAAGTTTAGTAAATAGAAAAAGGGGGTACTGCCCCCTAGGGTTGATAAAATATTAATTCTCTGCATTATAATAAAAGCAAGGTCTGTAATTTGTTTAATATTTTTAAAGGAGGCCATGACAATGGATACAGGTGTTCTGGCTGCGGTTTTTTTTATTCTTGCAGTTGCTGTTACTGTGGCAATAAAGAAACAACCTAAATAAGATTTTTTAACAGCATTTAATTGATTGAATTCTGCTCAAAAAAGATTGTTGTAATCGAGTCAGCCTTTCAAAAAGCTACATTTTGCCAGTGATTCTTATCATAAATGACTGTTTTTATAAAACCCTGGTGATAATTACTTCACAGCAATCGTCCCCATGGTTCAGGTTTTTAACATGATCGATGCGGACATTGATGTTATTATCAAAAAGCCCGCGAACCATTCCTTCATAGGTTTGAGCGGTTACAATACCACAGTCAGCAATACCTGCCCTGGCAATCATTCGCTGGGTTTCGCAATCGGTGACCCTTACTATAATCTGATCACCATCTTCGATTACTTCTCTTCCTTCGATTTTCAAAACAGTACTCAATATCTCCATCGCTTCCAGGAAGCTTTCAGGCCATACCGGATCAGTTATAACCTGTTTTCGAATTCGCTTGCCGAGTAAATAAGAAAACTGCTTCCAGGCCTCAACATCAAGAGCCCATGCCTCCTCTATCCCGTGCTTCCTGGCAGCACCCATAAACCATGCCCCATCTAAACGGGTAAAGGCAAACTGCATAAGATCTATTAATTGTTCAGTATTTATCTTCATATTATCAGCTGATCTCCTTACATATAAACGATGTAATATTCTTATTTGTATGTATTAAGAAAGTCCTGCAAACAATCAATGTATTTGCCCATGTGAATACCATCCACAAAAGAATGGTGAGCTTGTACGGAGAACGGCAGCCATACTTTATTGTCATTTTTAAAATATTTACCCCAGGCCAATCTGGGAATAGAGTCATCTTTATTAAACGATATGGTATGTGACAGATGGGTAAATGAAACCCAGGGCAGACAAGTGATATAGGTCAAATCATCGCGACCTTCAACATCTTGTATCACAAAGTAATCCGTTTGTTGATCGGACTTTTCTTTGGCTTTTTTCGTAAAATCCATGATTGATGCTTCCATATCAACCGTGACCATTTTAAATAAATCAGTGTCAGCGGACATATCAGTAAACGATGGGTGTATCAGGTCATGCAGTACAACCTGTTCTCCACGAATACGGTAGCGAAATTCTTCTCTCAGATTTAAAGCATAAGTGGCAGCATAAATCATGGCGTAGTAAAAAGGAATACTATTTTTTTCTGTCCTGGCCAGGAAGTTTGTTATATCAATGTTCACACATATATTGTAATGTGGATAATCCATTCTTTTAAAGAATTTATAATGAGTTGCCCGTTCCCATCCATCCAACTCTATAATTTTCAAATTTATTTCTCCCCTACATTAAGACGTTTCTGCAATATTACCATAACTTACATAACAGTGTGGATTAAATCAGGGTCTGTCTTTTATAGAGTTAACTCCAGCAAATAAAAATCACTTAGCAGCAGGGCACAAATGCGTTCATCACCAAGCGATATTCCTGTAAGCTCCTCTATTTTGTTCAAGCGGTAATGCAGCGTATTGCGATGAATATGCAGTTTCTCCGTTGTTTTTGAAGGGCTGCACATAGTCGTAACATATATGTTCAGTGTATTTAGATATTCGGTACCATTTTTTTTATCATAAAACCTTAGAGTCTCGATAGCAGGATGTAGATAGTTTACTGGCTTAACGCTTTCCTTCACATAGGAAAACAAATTTTCCAACATAAGATTCATGTAAGAATAGATTCTGTTTTCCGGCCAGCAGCAAATGCCGATATCAAGGGTACGGTCAGCTTGGTATTTATAATTATCCATTTCGCACAGGTCATTAAAAATATTGCTCATACCTAGCTTTAAATTGTACTTGGTTAAAACACTTGCCAGGTCTTTTGATCTCAACCTAATAAAATCCGTAAGCGGAACATCATCACCAATACCAGTAAATAAAATATATAACTTGTTTTCCAGCACCGTAACGAAAGCATTCTCTACATTATTTTCCATAAGATTTCTCAGATAATTAAGGGTGGTTTTTCCCAGATCATCCCCTTCCGCTACAGCAACACAGAAGCGAGGTAATAGTTTGATGTTAAAACTTTTCAGCCATCGCGAGATCTCATCCTGGGTGGTTATTTTCCCTTGAAAAAGGCTATTAATAAATGCCGCTATAATAGCATCGTGTGAGCTTGCTAGATGGTTCTTTTTCTGTAATTCCATTCCGACAGTCTGACAGACCAGTTCGGTAATTTTGATATCTGCAGGACTAAACACTTTTTCATAAAACAATACACCAACATACCCCTCAATGGCGCCGTTGATCTTCACATTACCTACCAGCCGGGGAAGATTTTCTACCAGGCCCCAGTCAACCCAAATCGGAACCTCACTTTTCTCCGATCTCCTAATGGTGGAATCATCCAGCAGCTGCCACATCATTTGTGGTGACATCATCTGTTGGTCGTAATACGCATCCCAAATCGAATCACCAAGCGGTTTGTCTGGATACTGTGCCAGCTTTTTTAACTCGGCATTAACTATAATAATCGGTTTTCCCAGTAGTTCATAAGCTGTCCGTGATATTTCAGTGAGACCGCCCTTCTGCAGAGCAGTAAACAATTTCTGGTAGGCTTCATATATTATTTTTTGATCCATTTCTCTCACCTCTATTATTTATATATGCCATCTTGTGCAAATGCACAAGATGAATGTCCGTTATTTCACAAGCGCACATTGTGCCAAATAGTACAATCGTTCTATAATCCATTTATAGCAGTTTACTTAATAGAAGGAGGTTTAATATTATGAAAGGTTGGCTATTCACAAAAACTGGTATTGAACCGAAACTTATTGAAAAGGACGATCCAGTTGCAGTACCCGGTGAAGTGATTATTGATGTGAAAGCAGCGGGTTTATGTCACTCTGACGTTGCTGCCTTGGAAGACCCGGGATGGATGCCGTTAATTCCTGCTGCTCCAGTTATTTTTGGGCATGAGTGTTCTGGTATTATAACCGAAGTTGGTGAAGGCGTAACCGATTTCAAAGCCGGTGATCGTGTTGGTATTTGTCCTATGCACCCAGAAACAGGCCACGCTATTGGTTACTATCGTGATGGCGGCTATGCTACCAAATTATTGGTCCCTGCTTGTCAGTGTGTTCATTTGCCCGATGAAGTAACTTATATACAAGGTGCGGCTGCAACCGACGCCGGAATGACATCTTATCATGCTATGTTTACTGAAGGTAAAGCAAAAGCTGGTATGAAAGTAGGTATTATCGGGGTCGGCGGATTAGGGCAATTCGCAGCTCAAATGGCTATAATTGAAGGTTGTGAAGTATATGCCGTCGATACAAATCCCGAAGCTCGCGAACTGGCACGGGAAATCGGCTGTAAAAGAGTATATGAAAATGTTCTGGATATGAAAGATGATGCACCTGAGCTGATTGTAGACTATGCCGGTTTCGGCAAAACAACTGCCGATTCGTTAGATGCGGTCGGCTTCAAAGGCACTGTAGTGATTGTTGGCATGGGTATCCTTGAATCTACGGTTAGTACTTACCTGATGATTACCAAACAATTAACCCTGAAAGGCAGCAATGGCGGTACACCAGAGGATATTAAAGGAGTATACGATTACTTTAAAACCGGTAAATTAAATCCTCAATTATCTACTATCAAGTTTGATGAAGTTGATGAAGGCCTGAAGAAATTAAAAAACAACGAAGTCAAAGGACGTCTGGTTGCAGTGTTTGAATAAATGTCGTGAGATCAAAAACTGAAAAATTAGGTTTTCTTTTTGGGGGTGCAGGCTGATCGGTATTCAACTGCCCCCTTTAAATATGTGCAATAAATTCAGCCCTTTGGTTGGTTTTTCGCTTTTACTTCATACTGGTGCGGTCTTCGTAATAGATGGTCAGAATACAGGGAGCCCTAGCCCCTGCCCTATTTATCATCAGCTATATAATTGCTGTTTAGCAGCCAAATGGGTCACCTGAGCCTTTAAATTTAAAAGATAAGCAAATTCAGGCTGTTTGGGTCTCAGCATCTTTACATATTACTTAAAATTGAGGTGAGCCTATTATTGGGTAACTCTATTATCTGCCTGTCTAAGGCGAGTAAAAAAGGAGTTATTACATGGATTTCATTATATTTGATTTGGAGTTTAACCAAGATCCAGCTTCATTACAGAGTTTTGATAGAGGGTCCTACCCGTATCCATTTGAAATAATTCAAATAGGTGCCATTAAGTTAGATTTGAATTTGCGGACAATAGCTACTTTTAATCGATATATCAAGCCAACATTTTATGCAGAGATAAATCCATTTATTACGGAGCTGACCGGCATCGCTACAGAACACCTTATGAAAGAACAGCTTTTTCCTGATGTTTATAGCGCATTTATTGAGTTTATTGATGGAATCGATTCAGTGTTTTGTATCTGGGGTATGGCTGACATAAAAGGACTATTCAATAATGTGGAATACCATCAGTTAGATCGCAGACTTTTACCCCAAATGGTTATCAACCTGCAGTCCTATATCTCTAAACATTTCAATCACTCGCGCAAGTGCCTGTTAGGTCTTCAGACCGCTGTTGAACTATTAAAAATACCAACCGTCTATAGATTTCACGATGCGTTTAATGATGCCATATACACTGCCGAAGTGTTGAGAAAAACCTATAATCCTTCAATTCGGCCATTGCCCTATGACCAATGTTGTAAGGCTGCCAGACCAAAGCCCCGAAAAAGGGTGTTAGATACCGGTAATCTTATCAAGCAATTTGAAAAAATGTATGGCCGCGATATGACCGATGAAGAGAAAAGTATAATAGAACTTGCCTATAAAATGGGCAGGACTAATCAGTTCTTGAAATAACTAAACATCGTTCTGCTTTTTATGATAATAGTTAATCGCACGCTTACTTTTTAATTATCAATCGATCCCAGGGGATACGGTCGATAATCCTGTCGCTTACATAGGAATCAATATTAAGCATTATATGCTTTTCATTCGGTAAAAACAGGTTAGAAATTTGAATATCTACCCTGTTGGTTTGACAGCCCAGTTTTATAGGTAGGTCAAAACCTGGCGGTTTGGTTAACCATTGATACTTTTGGGTTTGGGGAATTATTTTTAACGAATATCGTCTTGCTTCCGGCTCCGCAAGGGTGGGTAAAATATAAATATTAACCAGGTAAGTTGTTTTATTAGTCCAATTTCTCTGAGTGGTAAGGCGTAGCTTGAGACTTTGGCTATCCCCGAGCAGGTAGGCAGCCTTAAGGACGCTGCTTGATTTATGTTTCTTATTGGTCACAGGATTATAGGCTATCAGTGAACCTGCAGGCCAATTATTATCAGATGGTGTTGCAAGAATCTGATTAATCTCGGGAATTTGCTTGTTTTTATTTAAATAGAAAATCTCATGGGACCGTCGTTCCATGCTTTTAAAAAACGCTGGCATAACCATAATCTGAGTTTTGTAATCAGCCAGTGCCTGTCTTTTATTGGCCAAAGCCTCTTTGCTCAACGGTGTTGTATAACATTTATCACCATTGTCAAGGAAATAACTGGGCGGCAACAGTGTTTTATCCTGATAGGTTCTCTGCCTATCTGGTCGATGGATGTCAAATGTATATATCCGCGGGTTAAAGGTTGGATTGCTACCTTCAAGTCTGCTTACCGAAAAAAGGGTGAAAGCCCCTGTTGCCCAATGATCAGGATGACAGTCATAAGTACCAGTAACGTAAACAGCTGTAGGTCTGTATTTCCTAAATATATTGACTAAAATATTGACCAATGCGGGAGCCGTGTATGCTTCTCCCGGCGCTGTAGCCAGCTGGTAAGGAACATACGATTTTTTGGTCTGGGGGGAAGTGTACGGCCGCCCAGGGTTCCAATAATCACGCCACATTCGGGCTAATCCCTGATCAGGAAAACCCAAAAAGATGATATCTTTATTTTTAACATCCAGTTTGCTTACCGCTTGGATAGCCTCTTTTTGTCTTAGCCGGCCATAGTATAAGTAGTCGTTTGCCTTAACTTCAGAGTGCCCGATAAATTTCTGAACTCCATAGTGAGAACCATCACCATTGGTCATGAATATGACTTTGATCTGATCACCCCGGGATACTGCCTCAGATATTAATCCACCCGTACCGAGGCTTTCATCGTCAGGATGTGGTGCAATCACTAATATACGTCCCGGGGTTTGAACCGGAATCGCCGGGGATTTACTTGGTGAATTAGCTGATTTATACCAAAGATTGATCAGTAATAGACCGGTTATACAAAGGGTTCCTATAACCATTATCTTTAATTGCTTATACTTGCCCGACATCTTCATTTCCTCCGGTCAGGTAAATCCCTAAAATATGGTTTTATTAGCATTTCCGTTTAGTTTAATTTCATTTGTTTAGGCTATAAAGAAAGCACACTAAATATAAAATCCAAGCCCACCTCACAAGGTGACTTGGATTTTAAGCTAAGGGTTATCAGGCTGACACTACCCTTCCCCCAAAATCTGCTGTTTTAAACAGAATGGACTTAGATTCTTATTGTTCAACATGTGCTGAAATGGGTGAGCATAAGGTATTTATAATTCAACCTTATGGGGGAAATCTTATGCCGAAGCGAACCCTTGTTTACGGTACGGCGATTCTGGTGATGGCTAATCTATTTAACCGTCTCCTGGGTTTTATCTATCAGTACTTAATAATGGCTCACATTGGCAGCGAAGCGTATGGCCTTTTTGCCATGGTATTTCCGATTTATATGATGGCAGTAGTTCTGACAACTGCCGGCATTCCCATGGCTGTATCCAAATTAGTATCTGAAGAGGTTTCCCGTGGCAATCACCGGCAGGCTAAAGCAATTTTAAAACTTGCCCTTGGTATTCTCAGTGCTTCAGGAGCCCTGGTGACAGTAGCTTTATATCTTATTGTGGTTTGTATAGGTGAGAGATTCTTCCCGGACCCGCGGGCGGTACCAGTCTTCTTGATATGTACGCTGGCTATCTTTATCGTCTCAGTTGCTTCCGCTTTTCGAGGCTATTTTCTAGGTATTCAAAATATGCTGCCCCCAGCCCTCAGCCAGGTATTGGAACAGATCGTGCGTGTATCCTGTGGCTTTGGGGCAGCCTTATATCTGCTGCCCCGTGGCATCACCTGGGCGGCTGTTGGCCTGGCTGTTGGCATGTTAATTGGAGAAGCAGTCGGCTTAGGTGTGATAATGCTGAATTACTTTTTTGCCAATCATCCGCATGCTGGCACTACGTGTGAAAAAACTGAGTTAACAGGCCATACACTGAAACGCATATGGCAATTTGCATTACCAGTTACGGCAGGACGATTATTATTTACTGGTCAATCCGCTGTAGACGCGCTTCTTATTCCAAATCGTCTCCAGACAGCGGGCTGTACTGCTCGTCAAGCCACAACCTTATTTGGCCAATTAGGCGGAGCTGGCTTAACGTTACTTAATTTCCCCAGCGTATTCACCTTTGCTCTCGCTGCCTCATTGGTACCAGCTATAGCCGAAGCTGCCGCTAATAATTCCTCACAAATCGCTAAATACCGTAGTTTAGGGGCTATTCGGGTTACAATTACATTAGGCTTACCATTTGTAGTAATCCTTTTTTCCTTGGCTGAACCTTTAACTGTATTTTTTAAAAGTGATAACATAGCCCCGGTATTGAGAATTTTGGCAGTTGGAGGTATTTTTTCTTACCTCCAGCAAACTACGACTGCCATTTTGCAGGGACTGGGCAAAGCTCATTTGCCGATGTTTCATGCCATTGCTGCAGCAAGCGTTCGTATCCCCTTGCTTTATTGGCTGACAGGTTTGCCCCAATGGGGTCTGCTGGGCAGTGCCTGGGCTTTTGTAGTCGGCTACATCATATTCGCTATTCTCAATATTACTGCTATTGTGCGCTATACTGGTATGTCCGTAGATCTAAATCGTCTGGTCGTGCAGCCTCTTAGCGCATCCGGTGCTATGCTGCTGGTTTTACTGTTATTAACACCAGTAAAGGGGGTTTATCTTACAAAATACCTTGAAGGGCTAGCCGTGGGTTTAATTATTTATTTTATTGTCTTGTTTATAAACCGGGGGATTACAATAAAGGATTTACGCAGATTTATACATTAGCCTATTAATGATTTATAAATCAGAGTATACAAAAAGCCCCGCTATTCCGGGGCGGTTAAATAGTCAGCAATTTAATATTAATTTATGCTTAGTCCCCTAAGCTAACTTAGCCAGGTGCCTGCCGAATATTTTGAATAGCAGTTTTAAGTACCTTATATACCTGCACAATACTTTTTATTGTTCATTCCAAGGAAAAATCACCATAAATGTGGTTCCCGTCTCACCCGTATTAATTTCTATCTTGGCTTTATGGCGCTGCGCAATGTTGTAACATATCGGTAAACCAAGACCTGATCCATGGACTTTGCTCGTATTAAATGGAACTCCCAGTTTTTCCATTACTTCTGGTAGTATTCCCGGCCCCTGATCCTGTATTGACAAGGTTACTTCATTATCATGGGAAATGGTTCTGATGGTCAAACAACCTCCCTTCGTCATGGCGTCAATCCCATTAAGAACCAGGTTGATAATCAACTGCCGGATTTCATCCTGATCCAGCATTAGATCAGGTATGCTTCCAAGCTCAAGCTTTATATGGACATCGTTTTTAATAGCATTAGCCTGCAGTAAAGGCAGCAAACTTTTAATCTTCGTGTTTAAATTCTGCTGACTCAAATCAAGTGGTTTACTTTTCGATAATGAAAGAAATTCAGATATAATCACATTGGCTCGATCCATTTCTTCGATCATTAAATCAAAGTATTCACCATCTTCACTATATTTGTCCTGAGTCTTAAAAGACTGCAGGAAGCCTTTAACCGTAGTCATGGGATTACGGATCTCATGTGCAATGCTAGCCGACATTTCACCAATAACATTCAACCGATCTAAACGTGTTACTTCCGCCTGATACTTTCGTAGGTCAGTAATATCGTTGGTGATTGTTAAGATACATTCTTCTCCCTGCCAATAGATAATAACCCCTGAAAATAGGACTGTCTTTATTTCACCAGATTTAATCCGGTGTTTTACCTCCATATTTTGTACGATGCCATCTTTTCTAATTGCATCCACAAATTGTTCATATTCATTAATATCCACCCAAATACCTAAATCTAAAGGCCTAAAGCCCAGTAATTCTTCTTTGGTATGGCCGTAATCACATACTTTTAAAAACTCCTGGTTGCATTCCATAAATTTGCCAGTCACGTTTGAAACGATAACCATCGGAAGTGGATTGATGTTAAAAGCTTTATAAAACAGATCTTCAGACAACAATAAAGCCGCTTCCGCCTCTTTTCGTTTAGTTATATCAATCGCGGAACAGATTAAAAAATCCTCTCCGCCAAAATGAATGGTGTTAGCGGCCAAAAGGGCATAACTAATTTCCCCTGTTTTTTTCCTGAAGGTAACCTCTAAATCTTTGACCATTCCATGTTCAGCAATACGTTCCAGCATGGACTGTCTTTTCCTAAGATCTCCCCAGTGGCTTAAATCAAAAATTAATTTGCCTTCCATTTCTTCAGGTGTATATCCAGTTACTTCAACAAATTGTTTATTTATGCTTATAAGTTTATGATCCTTGATTCTGGTGATGGTCATCATTGCTTGATTATTATAGAAAATTTTAAAGAAGATATCTTCCGGCCCTTTTATAGGTGAATTTATCGGGTTGATTTCATTTATATCGCTGGCGATTTTGGTTGACAACTGAAACCCTCCAATCAAAAATAATAGCCTGAGCAAATTACATACTCCGGCTAAAACTAAGGCTGGTATAGTAGCTGCCATATTTATTTTCGATGTATTATCCGCTTAATCCTTTCCAATTAAATACTTTTGGTTATATTTCAAGTTTCTAATTGGCGAAGTAACCTTGGATCACAACTGTCCCATCTCCTTTTTGCTATTCTCATTATCTCGGACTTTATAATTTATGTATCATATAAACATTTTAGCGTAGTAATATTTCAATGGTGTGTGTTATTATGTTAAAAAATGGTATTGAAACCATGAAAGGTTGAGAAGCCATGGCTTATGAAGAGTTTCTACAACCAACATTTTATTTGGATTGTAATCACCCGCTCCTTCAGACGAAGGTTCAACAATTAACCGAAGGATGCCGCAGTCCCAGTGAGGTTATTAAACAGATTTTTTATTTTATCAGAGATGATATCCCCTATAACATGTACGCTGTTTCCGGAAATCAAAAGCACTACCAGGCATCAAATATTTTAGAAGCAGGAACTGGTTACTGTGTTCAGAAAGCCATCCTTTTTACAGCTATGGGACGTGCCGCAGGAATTCCTTCTCGGCTCGTGCTGGTTGCTATCCGCAACCATTTAACGCCGCCGGATGTTGTTAAATTACTTCAAGGCAACCTTTTCTTTCCTCATGGTTATAGTCAATTCTTTTTAAACGATAGATGGGTCAATGTGGCGGCTACTTACGACAAGCCATTGTGCGAACGTATTGGTGCTGCGGTACCGGAATTTGATGGCTGTTCTGATACACTGCTTCCCAAAACTGATCTTCAGGGCAGACAGTTTATTGAATACGTAGACAACTATGGTACCTTTCAAGATTTCCCCTGGGATTTTATTATGGAAAAGCTTCCGGACTATTATGAACACGGATTTGAGGACTGGTTTGGCGATGAACCAGTATATGTTCGCTATAAACGCAGCGGCAGCGGAATTGGGTAGACATTTGAATTTAATGTGAGGTCCCTGCTCCATCACTTCATAATATTTAATTGACCTAAAGCACCAGCATAAATCTACTTGTCATTTGTTCAGCTGATTTATTCCCTGCCTTTTGAACCCATATCATATACTGCTGATATAAATCTATAATGGTAATAAATAGGTAGTTTAACGGGATTGTACCAGATTAGTTGTTGGCAGTTTTATATCAAATGAAGAGAGGGCGTCATCTATGTCATTACCTGATCGCAACAACCCGTATAGTTTTAACGAGTTCCTGGAATGGCGTAATCAAGTAGATTTTTATGATGATGATCCATTTGTTCAAAAAGCAGTTAAACACTTTTGCGGTGATGAATGGCTGGAAGTTGATGCTGCTGCCCGTGCCATCTCACCTAAAGTTTCATTCCGATGGAACAAACTGGCCCAGTCAGCTGCCCGACCGGAAGAAAGCCCCTATATCCTTCATTATGATGGTCATCATAACCGGATTGACCGTATTGTCAGGCCTCAGGATACCCTGATCATGGAAAAGGAAATCTTTGCGGAAGGATGTTTTTCTTCCCAAACATCACCATGGATTAAATTTATCAAGATGCTGTTAATTTACCAAAATGGAGAGGCATCGATAAGCTGCCCTATGACCTGCACGGAAGGTGCCATCGCTATAATTGAAAAATATGCTGATACACCTGAACTCAGGGCCATACTTGATCATCTAAAAGAAGGGATAAACGGTGATTTTGCTATTGGTGCTCAGTACCTTTCTGAAATACAGGGCGGATCTGATGTTCCTGCCAATGTATTAGAAGCGGTGGAAACCGATGGTATCTGGAGGCTATACGGGAATAAGTTTTTCTGTTCTGCTACTCATGCTGATTATGCCATGGTTACCGCCAAGCCTCAGGGTTCAGAGGAAGTTGCCTTATTCGTAATTCCTTCATGGCTTCCCGGAAATAAAGAAAAGGAGATTCGTAATGGCTACACCATCGATCGTATTAAATGGAAACTGGGAACGAGTGAGCTTACTACCGCAGAGATTACTTTTCAAGGTGCAGTAGCCTATCCGGTTGGCCCACTCAACCGGGGGGTGGCCAATGTGGTAGGAGTGGTTTTAACCTTTTCCCGGTTAACAGTGGGTTTAGGGTCGGCAGCTTATATGGCACGTGCCGCGCGGGAAGCATTACAGTATGCCAAATTCAGAGAGCAATTCGGTGTGAAAATAGGTAATTTCCCTTTACTGGCTTATCAGCTTCAGGATATTGATCGCACGACTAAACGGACTATTGCCGGTGCTTTTAAATTATATCGCGACTTTTTAGCTTTACCCGACGGTCTTAAAGGCGGCTTGATTGATAATGAATCCGAAGAGATACGGCAGCATCGTTTTGAAATCAGGGAACTGATTATGCTGCAAAAGATCACCAGTTCCTGGGACAGTACCGATGTAATTCGCTCCGCCATGTCCGTCTTTGGCGGCCACGGAGTGATGGAGGACTTTTCAATCCTGCCCAGGCTTTATCGTGATTCTGCTGTTAACGAACTTTGGGAAGGCCCGCGCAATGTGCTGCTTACCCAGATACATCGAGATTTTCAGCGAGCTGCCAAGTGGTACAGTCCGGAGATGTTCATTACCAATGTCTTAGCCGGGGCAGATCCCCATCTCAAAAATGCATTAGCCGGCGAAATGATTGAATTGCTCAGCCATCCGAACCTGTTCACCATGGATGCCGCCACTCTGGATATCTGCCGGAGATGGGACGGATTTTGTGCAGATTTGTTCCATGCCTATCAGGATCTAGCAGTAGCTGAGATCACAGAAGACAATTAGAGAGTACGGCATAGATATTGGCGCTGGTATTATTCTTTTATATTGATGGTGGTTAGGCTGCAGTGATAAGCATACTGAGTACTTAACCTGTTCTTTATAAGAAAGATAGATAAAGATGCCTCTGAAGAGGTGGGAGGGGAACTCTTGAAAACGGTCAGGCTTTTTATTATACCGTCGCTGCTCCTTCTTTGCAGCATCACCCTTTATAAAAGCCCGCTGCTTATTTCAGGGCGACTGGCAGATCCAACAGTTACACTATATGCTGCTAAATGTGCAATTTGGCTGTTCAGTGCTGCTCTGGCTGGACGATTTATTAATCTGGCCTGGGATCGGGTTATACAAAGAAGAAACAATGGAGTTCTTCCTGGAGTAGCTCAGTATCTGGTATTTGTGCTTCTCTATCTGATCGCTTGCGGCGGTATTTGGAGCAATGTATTTCACCGGCCGATTTCAGGAATATTGGCGGCATCAGGATTTATCGGTCTAGTCTTAGGTTTCGCTTTGCGATCTTTGATAATGGATCTGTTTATGGGTCTGGCCGTAAACTTCGACCAACCCTATCGCATTGGTGACTTTATCATGATCAATAAGGAAAAACTGGATGGTCAGGTTATCGATATCAGCTGGCGAACCACCCGTTTAAAAACTGGAGAAAATAACATTGTAATCATTCCCAATAATATAATGGGTACGCTGGTTCTTACCAACTTTTCAAGACCGTCAAGTGAATCAGAGATGGAAATTATGTTTTCTTTTGACTTTGCAGTTCCGATCCGTGATGTTAAACGTATATTGCAGTCAAGTGTGGTGGCACTTCTGGATACCAAAGGCTTTCTTAAAAACGAAGAGCCCAAGGTTCGAATCAAAGCCATTGATCCCACCGGGATTCAATATAAGGTTAAATATTGGATCGATGCCAGCCAGATTGGTCCGGGTAAGTCCAAAGACCTGGTGATGGAAAGTATCATAACCAACCTTCAAAAATCAGGTATTACCCCTGCCTATCCAAAAACTGATTACTATTATGCGCCTATGCCCGCCAAAACGGTTGATTATCGCTCGGCTGATGGCCGATTGGCTTTACTCCGCCAAATTGATACGCTGGAGCAGCTAGAAGTTGAATATCTGGAAATGATTGCGTCCAAGATGATGCTTTATTACATCAATAAGGGTGAGACTTTGTTCCGTGAGGGTGAACCTGGTGATTCGCTATATATTGTGGTAGTTGGCGTCCTTAAGGTGATTGTTAACAAAGATAATATTGAGCATACAATTGCTCAAATTACACCGGGACAATTTTTCGGTGAAATGTCAATGTTAACCAGCGAACCGCGCACAGCGACAATCCGAGCTGCTACCGATGTTATTGCCTATGAGATTCACCGTGATCATCTGAATGAGGTATTTAAAAAGAAACCGGAAACGGTGGAGATTATTAGTACGATAATAGCGGAACGCCAGTTAGCAAATGACAAGTATTATCAAAAACTAAGTGAAAAGGAAAAAGATTCGCAAGTTGAAAGTCTCGCCCGGCAGTTATGGCGTAAAATTATGTCTTTTGAAGGTAACTGATATAATTTAGTTCAATTAATAAGACAACACGCCAATTATCGGCGTGTTGTCTTATTTACAAGCAAAATATATTACATCATCTTTGGAAGACATTACTAACTCGCCTTTTAGGGCTAAATGATAAAGATGAGACATTGCTTCACCAGTAGCGAACAGCTTTTGCCCCCAGGGGAAGTCATCCCATTCTTTAAACGACAGGTCCCATTTCATTCTTTTGGCTACATCGGTGGCATGATAACGATGGCCGCTGACGATGTTTAAAACATCATGCAGCCTATTATTATGATGGGTTTTTAATTCGGCGATACGCAGCCGGCAGTCATGGATAACATGACGGTGGGCGGGCAAAACCAGATCAACATCAAGTTCTGCGATTCGATCCAGGCTCTCCAGATATTGTCCTAATACATCGGTACCCAGATACCATAAGGTAATATTGGGTGTTATTTTGCCCAGTATATGGTCTCCTGAAAGCAATAAGCGCTTCTTCTGGTCATAAAGACACATATGTCCTGCTGTATGACCACGGGTAATGATACAGCGAAAGTTATAATCCCCTACCGTAAGCTGATACCCATCCGGCAGCATGGTTATGTCATTAGTTGCCGGGGCGGCAAAACGATACCCTGGGTGGTTCATAATGTTGTTCTCCACCCCTGAAGCCTGCATCCCGCTGAAATGAAAGAATTGATTAAACATTGCCCAGTGCGAACTCTCCTGGCTGCCCGCTACTACTTGCCCGTCAGCTTTACTCATGTAGATCTTAGTCTTGGGTGTGGCCAAGTGACCGATAAGACCGGCATGGTCTGAATGCAGGTGGGTAATAAAGAGATCGGTATTTTCCATGCTGATATAAAGGCTGCTAAGGGCTTCATCCATAGCTGCCCGGCATTCTTCACGGTTAAATCCGGTATCAACCAGCAGATTACGTTCACCGCCGCAAATAAGATAGGAATTAGTAACTTTCAAAGGATTACCCGGCAGCGGGATTTCAATACGGTAAATATTTTCAGTCATTACTTCGACAGCCAATTCATGATCACTCTTTCCGGCATAATCACCTATTTTTTGATTTAGCTGATTTAAGCCACATCCATAATTATATAATTTAACTGCGGAAATATCCTTAAGAAAGAATCGGCTCTTTACTAGCTGGTCAAGCCAGATAAATGTATTTTAATTGAAATATCTAAGCAACCAATTCCAAAAAGTTACGTAAATGGCCCATTGCCTCAGATCCCCAGCATACCACTAATTGATTGGCCAATGATGGTGGTAATGGGAGGTATTTTGATTCCCATAGTCATTAAAATACTCAAAACTAATCCAGCAGACCATAGTACTGAAAAAAGTACTAATTCCCGCCACCAGCCTTTTGACACAAGATTAGGAATTTTCAATAATCCCAGCAGTATAAAGCCTATAACTACAAGAATTATCATACCTTCATCCTTCCTTTGGCAGGTATTTTTCGTAACTTGGCAATAACCAGCGTAAGAAGTGGAATTCCGATTTGAAAAGGGGCGGCATAGATTGAATAAGCCTTGAAGGCAAACTCGCTCATTTCTATCGCGTTCCTTACATTGGTCAAGCCCAAGATTACCATCAGAATCCCTAGAGGCAGGATTAACGGACGGTAGCTGTGCAAATTGAATACCTGAGCCAGTCCAAGAGCTGCTCCATAA
>JBLNAA010000008.1:0-69954 GCA_050259135.1 Methylocystaceae bacterium
GCACATGGAATGAATTGGTGTAATACTCCTTATCCGTCACACCCGGGATACTGCCAAACCGTTCACGGTCCATACCGACAAAACGCCCGGAAAGACCCTCTGCCGGGGTAGCCAGCAAAGTATAATTTAACTGGTAAGCACGGGCAGCCTCGTCGACCAGTCGGGCCATATATTGTATGATAGATAACCCCATCGCCTGAGCCTCCAGGGATTCGCCGTGGTGTTTGCCGGTCAGGGCCGCCAGGGTCTCGGCCAGACCAATGAACCCAACTGAAAGGGTACCATGCTTAATTGCCGGTTCAATCGAATCACAGGGGCGCAAACCTTCAGAACCCATATATAAACCCTGTCCCATTACGAACGGCATATCCTTAACCTTAATCTCACACTGGATGCGATACCGTTCCAGCAGCTGTTCCACCGTCAGCTGGATCATATCCTCAAGCAGCCGGTAGAATTCGCCGATTTGCCCTTTAGCTCGCAGCGCCAGGCGGGGCAAATTGATGGTGGAGAAGGATAGATTGCCGCGCTTTTCCGTCACTGCTTCTCCATTTACATTAGCAATTACCCGGGTACGGCAGCCCATATATGATACCTGGTCTCCGTACTGCTGATTAAAACTGGTGTCCATAAAGGCAAAAGTCGGATTCATTCTGCGCGCCGCTACTCTCATCGCCAGCTGCAGCAGATCAAAATTCGGATCGCCCGGCTTCATACTAATTCCGTCTTTGATCCGGAATATTACATTGGGGAAGATTGGATTCTCACCTTTGCCTAAACCACGGTCATAAGCCATCAACAAATTGCGGGTGGCCCGGCGTCCTCCTTCACTGGTGTCACAGCCGATATTGAGATTAGAAAACGGCACCTGGGAACCAGCCCGGCTGTGCATGCTGTTCAGGTTGTACACCAGAGCCTCCATGGCCTGAAAAGTCTCTTCCTCGGAGGCATTCTCTACATAAGGTGCCATGTAGGAATCAAAGAAAGGAACCGATTGCCCCCCAAACATATCATTCTGGGAGCTCTGGATTATAATCGCCGTAAGAGCGGTAGCTGATCCCGGACGTTTGGGCGGACGAATATACCCATGTCCATTGTTAAATCCTTTTTGTAAAATCTCTCCTAATGGTAACTGCATACAGTTAATGGTGGTTTTATAAAAATCCAGGTCATGGATATGAATATCGCCATTACGATGAGCCTGGGAAAAATTCAGAGGAATTAACCGATTCAGGTAAAACTGCTTGGAGGCAGCACTGGCAATCTGCAGCATCTTGGCTGACGGGGAATTACTTACATTGGCATTTTCCCGATTGGTTTCCTCTAGTATTTCTTCAACCACATCCATAAGTTCGGATTTGCCCTCCCGCACCCGGGTGCGTTCGTGACGATAAAGTATGTAGGCCTTGGCCGTACGGGCATGTCCCTTTTCAATCAAAATTTTTTCCACGATATCCTGTACATCTTCCACGGTGAAGGACTGCCCCTCAAACATTTCCCCCAGGGCCTTCATGACTTCCAGGGTAAGTTCCAGGGCTTTAGTACGGTCCTCGCCCCCTACTGCCTGGGCGGCTCTGAATATCGCCTCAGTTATTTTCGAAGAATCAAATTTTACTTCCCGGCCGTCGCGTTTGATAATGGTGTCAAACACTTATTCGTCCACTCCCTTTCTGCTTGTATGCTGTAATTGTTCTATAGTCTTGATAAAACTGTTCAAATCACCGAATTGACGATAAACTGAGGCAAAACGAACATAGGCGACCTCATCGACGGCACGGAGCTTGTCCATTATCAATTCACCAATATCCCGGCTCATGACCTCACGATCATAACGGCCCCTGATTTCCTGTTCAATCTCCGCCGACAGGGTTTCAATCTGCTCCATCCCTACCGGTCGTTTTTCAAAAGATTTCATAAGACCGGTTAATAACTTGGCCCGGTTAAATTGTTCCCGGCTGCCATCTCGTTTGACCACCATGATCGGCATCTCTTCGATCCGCTCATAAGTGGTAAAGCGGCGATGACATTCCAGGCATTCCCGACGCCTGCGAATACAAGAATTTTCGTCCAGGCTGCGTGAGTCCAGAACCTTACTCTCCACCTCACCGCAATAAGGGCACTTCATTCGTTTCCCCTCCAGCTAACCTTCATGCAATAATTATCACTATATATTGTGGCGCATTACAATTGGTTGCACTATATATACTAGCACTTCCTGGTTTTACTGTATAGAAGCTGAATACTAAAAATATTCGTTCTTTTCTCCTAGGACTATTGCCGCACTTGTTTGGGTTCGGGGTATTGGTCTGCTTCAACGAGAATGACATCATGACCGATTCGCACAATCTTTTCCCAGGGGACCACCAGATCTTCCCGGCGATAAAAAATACCGAAGGAGCGGCGGGGGCCCGGAAGTATAATCGCGGTGATTCTGCCACGGTCAACATCCAGGTCGATATCAACAATATTGCCAAGCTTGCGTCCATCACCTACATTCACTACATCACGAGCCTTTAATTCCGAGATTTTTAGCACTTTCATGCCCTCCCTTAATTTGATATTAAAGTTAATGTCCTGGTGCAGTTCACTTTGAAACATTTGCAAATAATCTGGATTTGTTCCCTACATAAATATGTATGCTGATAATTAAAAAACTCGTTTAAAAAAATGTAAAAAAATGAATGCACCCGCTACTTAACAGGTGCATCTGCTTTTTATATAATTTATAATTTTTCGCTGCTAGGGCGTGAAAGTTGATACCATGGTACCCCTTAACAAATTATCGGTGGTAAAGGCAGGAGAGGCTCCGTAAAGCTGATTTATTATGGGTACCAGTAAGGTTAACAATAAAATGATTAAGAGATAGTTCGTCCACCGATTCATAATTTCAACTCCTAAATATACTTGCGCATGTGTTTTAAGGCTGCCTTTTCCAATCTTGATACCTGGGCCTGGGATATACCAATTTCATCTGCCACTTCCATCTGGGTCTTACCCTGGAAAAACCTCAAGTTCAAAATCAGTTTCTCACGATCACCGATGTTATGTAATGCCTCTTTAAGGGCAATAGTTTCCAGCCAGGATTCATCATTGCTTTTATCATCCCGGATCTGATCCATCACCAGGATGGGATCACCCCCGTCATTGTAGATCGGTTCAAACAGGGAAACCGGTTCCTGAATAGCGTCAAGGGCCATCACTACTTCATCGGTAGGTACTTCCAAACGTTTGGCGATATCCTCCACCGTCGGCTCTTTGGAGAATTCTATCACTAACTGCTCACGTACCTGCAGGGCCCGATAAGCGATATCCCGCAGCGAACGAGATACTCTTAGTGGGTTGTTATCCCGCAAATATCGCCTGATTTCACCAATTATCATTGGCACCGCATAGGTAGAAAAGCGGACATTCTGACCCAGATCAAAATTGTCAATTGCTTTTATCAGCCCGACACAACCAACTTGAAACAAATCATCGAGATATTCACCCCGGTTGGAAAACCTCTGAATCACGCTTAAGACCAACCGTAAATTACCCTGAATCAATTGTTCCCTGGCTTCACGATCCCCCTCGAGTATTCTGGCAAAAAGGATGCGCATTACTTCATTGCTCAACACCGGCAGCTGGGAGGTATTTACACCACAAATTTCGACCTTGCCCTGCAAAATCTTATTCCCCTTTTACTGTTAGCGTTGGGTATAACTCCAGGTTCATTAAAGATTATTGCCCGGCTTTAAGTTATATATGCCCACCTATTCAATCTTTCTTATTTCGCGGCGCAACCTTTTTATAATTCGTTTTTCTAAGCGGGAGATGTAAGACTGTGATATCCCCAAAATATCGGCAACTTCCTTTTGAGTTTTCTCACTGCCATCTGACAGTCCAAATCGCAATTGAATAATGGTTTTTTCCCGGGCCGAAAGTTTATGCATGGCCTGCCAGAGCAAACTGCGATCAACTTCCTCTTCCAGGTGTCGATATATAGCGTCGGACTCGGTCCCGAGTACATCTGACAGCAACAACTCATTGCCGTCCCAATCCACATTTAATGGTTCATCCAGTGATACTTCCGAACGAGTACGCTGGTTGCGCCGCAGGTACATTAGAATTTCATTCTCAATACAACGTGACGCATAAGTAGCTAATTTAATATTTTTTTTCGGTTCAAAGGTATTAACCGCTTTAATTAAACCTATAGTACCGATAGATACCAAATCTTCAATATTTATCCCGGTGTTCTCAAATTTCTTCGCTATGTAGACCACCAGGCGAAGGTTATGCTCGATAAGTTTACCCTTGACACTGTCATCACCCAGAGCTAAACATCCGATTAATTGTCCTTCTTCTTCATGGTTTAAAGGGGGCGGCAATACCTCGGTGCTGCCAACATAGTGGACATACTTCCGGTGCCAGCGCCCCAAACGAATAGCCAGCCAGAGCTGAAGCCTCTGCCACAATCTCCTCATGACTTTTCCCTCCTTTTTCAGATCATGGCAGCCGGTATTAAAGCTTGAAAATCATTATCAATGCTTAATCCTTCCGGGGCTATGGCTACCAAAACCTGATTATGTATGCGAACGGTTTGCTGGTAATCAATTTTGATTTGTTCACAACTAATTGCGAGCAGAAGGCCATCGTCCTGACCAACCGAATGAAACGGCAATAAACGAAAGCGGGCAGCATATTCACTATGAGCCAACAGCTCCGCTCCCTCCGCACTATTCCAGGCATTGCGGGCGGTTAGTTCGCATATTGGGGGAGGTAATATCTCATTTATCCAATGATAGCCCGCAATAATAACTGGTCTCCCGGTAATGGGGTCACTCAGGGCATTACCTGTATCAATCAGTCCTGTCCCGGTCAGCTTTTGTCCATCCTGCTGCAGTTCGATGCGGCAAAACTGCCGGCTGATCAAGGTCCTTTGCTGTAACCAGCGATAGGCAATCACTGTCAGCACACAGGCCGCCGCAAGTGCACCCGGCAAAGCCTTAAACGACAAAGGAGCAAACCCCAGTCCGGTTAGAGCATAAGCAGTTCCCCCGGTCAGCATCGACAACAGGTAAAAAAAGCCGACTGCACGCCAGTAATCGAGCCCGGTAAAGGGTGCAAAAGCAATGTAAACCATAATGAGCGCAAACAACAACCGCGGCAACGGTGACAACCAGAGGCTGTCCGGATAAAGCACAAAAAACAGGGCAAACACCGCTCCCATACCTGCCGCTACCAGCAGGCGCCACCACCTGATTTGACTGCCGCACAAAATCGCGGTAAAAAACAGCAGGAGAAAGTCAGCGCCCAAATTGGTTATCAAGGTCAGGTCGACATAAACGGTCTGCCCATGCATAAAACCCACCTCAGAAAAATCTAATGAACAAGGCACTATGGTGGGATATAACTATGTATATGCCATCGCCAAGGTATATACGCTTCCTAGTATAGCCGGACTCGATTCCAAATTTTGTAATTTCCCGCCGGAACTTACAGTAAAATAGTTACCTAATCGGCATAAAAGTGCCAATTACCGACCCTCATAAATAAGAAAACGGGCCTAAGCCCGTTATAGTCAACACTGCACATTCTCTCTGCGGACTGACCCATTAGCATCCCCTTGCTCCACGCCGGTGCCGGAAGCGAGGCGCTGTGAGCACCCAACGGAAGTGGGTGCATAGCGAGGAAGTCCTCTTGGGGGAAAATCCCCTTGGGGGACTTGACGTCGCTGTCGGGATGCTAATGGCGTCCGCCAATAAAAGTTTCTAATAATGGTCCGGTGATTGTCCGGCGCGTTATATAGCTCTGTACTAGATTCGGTTTTTACATGGGGAGGAATAACAAAGGCGGTGATTCCCAAGGTTTCGTGGAACAATTCATGAAGCCGACGCCCCGAACTGAGTCGAGCTGCAGGAGGCAAGCGAAAATTGTTCCCGGAGCCGTAGGGAGCCACCAAGTTATTCCTCCCCATGGTTATCTTACTCTGCGATTTTACCATCGGTGGTGTACACCCACTCCACCTTATCACCTGATTTTATCTTATATAAGCCACAGCCAACCCCCGGGGTTTCGCCATTAACTTGATAAAGCCATCCGCTCATCGGTCCCTGGTCAAACTCCTTCAGGCTGCCAATCCCAGTGATATAGGCCGCAGGTCCAAATCCACGATAATCCAGTGCAATACCCGATTGCGCAGCCGCCCGTTTGGTAACACTGAAAACACTTTCATCCTGGTTAATCGATAGTTCAGTAACAGAAAACAGCAGTTTCCCATCACCGCAAGCTGATACGGCAACCCCCTCAGCCTGCTTACCAGGAACCACCGGGGCAGCCTGAACAGTTTTATCCTGCTCCTTTGGTTCTGTTTTTACCTCGACGGAGTCAGCTTTAACGTTCGGCTCAGTAACTGCCTCTTTAGTCTTGGCTACCGGATCTACCTCCGTTTTCTGAGCCACAACAGCTGACTTTGATGGTAATTTAGCGATGTCCGGTTTGTTTGATTGACTGCATCCGATATTAAATGACAACAGAATCCCCAGCATTATAACGGTTATTAACCCGAGAATGGGTAACCTTAGTTTATACTTCATACAATTTTCGCCTCCCGTATCAGCGACCAGAGCAGTCCATTACCTACTTTTTGCTGAGTAAATCATACAGGCGGATCAAAATGGTAGCCGCCATTTCCCGGGTTACCTGCCCCCGGGGGTCAAATCGGTTGTCAGCACCCGTCATTAAACCGCTGGCTGCTGCCTGTGAAATGGCCTGCCGGGCCTCAGGGTAGGCCAGGCTTATATCAAGAAAATCCTTTTGTCCGCTTTGCTGCTGGGGGTAAACTTTGGCTAGAACCAAGGCTATTTCCTGCCGGCTTATAGCCCGGTCCGGTTCAAAGCTATCCCTGGAAGTACCGGTGATCCATCCTCGGTTGGCCGCTTCTGTGACAGAATCATAATACCAATTTTTAGGCCTGACATCCTGGAACTGAATTACCCTGGGATTGGCTGCTGCCGGCAGATCCATTCTCATAAGCATGGCCATCAGCTCAGCCCGGGTTACAACCCGGTCGGGGGCAAAACACAGTGGCTGCAGAGTAACCCCTTTGATAATTCCCAGATCATATGCCTTTTTAACAGACATTTTAGCCCAGTCAGATATCCGGCCGGCATCAGCAAATTGCCCGGCAGTTGTTACAATGTGAGTATAAATTGGCGGCAGATGCTGTTGAAAACGCTGCCAGGCAACCAAAGCCAGCAATGCTTGTTCTGAAGCGGTGGGATCAGAGGATCCGCCAGCAATATGAGCAAAACCGCCGTCAGGCTGCAGATATTGCAGCCAGCACCCAGTCAGGCTGCCCTTCGCTTTGGTAAATTGCGTATCCTCCGGTGAGATTCCCAGACTGCAAAGCGCCAGAATTACCTGGGACGAGCTTTCGCTGTTTTCAATTCCGCTATTGGCATAACCGCCATCGGCAAGCTGTATCCCGGCTAACCATTTCAAGGCTTTTGCGGTTGCATTTTTTACTGTTTCCTGTTTTTGATAGGGTGCCAGGGCGGTCAAAGTCATAGCTGTAACATCAACATCACCAGCCATACCGTTGGCTAATCCCCAGGCCCCGTCAGAACGCTGTTCATTAAGCAGCCAGGTTATGATTTTATCACGATTCCAGAGTGAATTTTGCGGAGTATCAGCTCCACAGCTATCGAGCGCAATAAGTGCAAAAGCTACTCCGTTGGTTCCCTGCATGGTTAAACGTTTATGACTGTAAATCTCGGCAATCAGGTTTCTTCCTTCGATAGACGCCGTATCGATCCCCAGCAGTCCGGCTATTATGGCCTGCCGTTCCAAATCAGTGACCCTTGGTGAACCGGGCCCGGCATTTTTAATAGCGGTTACTAAAGTTTTACCATACTGATCTACTGCCAGCTCATTGCAATACCACAGGCCCATCGCCCCCCAGTCAGTCAGGGGCTGAATGCTTTTGATATACTTTACAACACCCTCAACCTGGGCTGCCTTTAATTCCGTCTGGTTTATATTGACAATCGGCGGCAAGAGCACAGCCTGGTCATCCTGCTCCACATAAAACCATTGTATTTCATCACCATCGGCCACTACTTTACTGCCGGCACCGGCACCGGGAACCGAACCATTCAGCCGGTACTTCCAACCGCTGGTAGGGCCGTGGGCAAATTCTTCTTGGCCCCCGATGGCTGCCACATAGCCATTCCTAATTTCAAGAGATATTCCGTAGGTTGATGCCGCCTTCTGCAAAAGACTGAGAACGGTTGCTGTTCCCTGCCAGGTAATCGTTGTGGGCGGAAGTATTGATCCATCATAGCCGGTAATACTGATTTGAGCCTGTTTGGTTACCACCGGAGGTGCCCCCGGATTGGCTGGTTCGCTGCCGGTTATCGTCACTGGTATAGCTGCCGGGTTTAAATCTTGACTGTTGACCTGAATCTGATAACTTCCGGGAATTACTGGTATTACAAAACTGAACGAACCATCCTCATCGCTGACTCCCTGATTAATGTATACCCGCTGACTGGCACTGGTAACCTGTACACTGATCTGACTGTAGGGCTGGGCGGTTCCTGTTACCTGGATGTTTGACCCGGCAGCAGCAGCATTAACATCCGCTCCATAAACCGGAGACGTAACTGCCAATAATGTCCCAACCACCACTACAGCCAGCAGACAGATACCAAGTTTATAATGAATTCGGCACATTCCAAGCTACCTCTCTAGTGGACTGGAATAACAGCTGGCGCACACAAGGGTGTCCGCTGCTGCCAGTTATCCCACACCATCACCTTTACCAGTGAACCTGCTGCAGCATTCACCCCAAAACCCAGACCTACGTTATGATCTTCCCCGGCTGCCAGATTATATTGGCTGTAGCTGTAGGTTAGCATTTTCCCCTGGGGGTCATAGAGCGCTGCAATTACCAGATTATCCTGAGCAGCGGCAGTGGGGTTACAAATGGTTATGGTCAAATCACAATCCTGACCGCTGCTTAGCACCATTGGCGCATTTATTCTGATCCAGGCTTGCGGGAGTTTACTGCGGTATTTAGAATAACCGGCAGTTAAATCAGCCAGGGCACAAAGTGCTGAACCGGTACTATTTAATCCCTGTTCAATAAAACTGCCATCAGACTGCTGATGGGATAACAGGCCATCTACCAAAGATTTACCTGCTTTAGTCCAGTCGGCACTCTGGGGCGAGATGCCCCAGGCAGTTAGAGCCTCAATCACGGCAGCTGTGCTGTCCGGGCTGTCAGATCCCCAGCTCAGCAGAGCACCGGTTGCTGACTGCAGGTCGTCCTTTTTTAAAAAGGCCAGCGCTCGTTGTACAACATCACTCTCGATAGGTGTATGTCCTGCCAGCGCCAGTAAAGCGTGGGCAGTTGAATCAATATCATCGGCCGCCCCCGGGGAGTTTGGATCATTTACCCATTCGCAATAGGCACCGCTGGCGCGCTGCTTAGCCTTGATATATTCAATCGCGGCCGTGACATTGTAATTGGCTGGTGCGGCCGCATAGTTGCAGTTGTACATGTCAAGGGCGATAACAGACCAAATGGTGTTGTTTAAAGAATCGGCACTGGTTGTAAAACAACCGCTGTTCACATCCTGTTTGCTTACCAGCAGTGCAACCAAATTGGTATCGCTCCCGTTTATCTGCACCTGGGTCGGATTTTCCCCCTTGGCCATTAAACCAATCATACTGTTAGCAATACTGGCCGGCTGGGCGGTATCTGGTTCGGTCAGATTGACACTGCCGGCCAGGGGGTCGGCCTGGGAGCCCAGTGCAACCGCACACATCCAGGGGGAATAAAAGCTGTTTATACTTTCGGGATGCCCGCTGCAAAAGGCACGGGCTTTAACCCAGGCTTGATCAGTATCACTGGCTGTAGCTGCGTCTACAGTTCGCGGGCTGATGGTAAGCAGAACTAATATAACCATCAGAAATACCCGGGTAATACTCGATTTACAGCAGATTAACAATGAATATCCTCCTTTACCCTGGCACCCTCATTTCATAGCAAAACCGCCTGCCCCATTGGGGGCAGGCGGTATCAAGACAACCTTAATTGCCTCCCCTCCTCATCCCGGAAGCTGAGTAATCTTATTCGGCAGCAGGCAGGTCTCCTGGCTCTCGTTCATTCTACAACCGCACCTTCCCGGACAGCTGTCCAGTGGTTTTAGGCGGATTCGTCCCGATTACAGTAGGGGATAAACTGCAACGGCCTCTCACCGTTTTCCCTTTTACCCTGACCATTGTTATATGGGCAGGGATACCTGATACCGACTATGAAATTGCAGGTGCTGTGACTTTATTAAAACTATACACCATTATGGCAATTATTACCACGATAGTTCCCAACCGGATCAATTATAAAATTCTTCACCTGGCATCCGTGAATTATTAATCCGCAGGTAAACCCGATTAATTACCAGATAAAACGGTTTACCCAGCAGGAGACTGAATACGATGTTTCCGGCTGCGTGTAAAAGATCAAAAGGCAAACTGGTTAGGTAAGTGGCAGCAAAGGTTTTCCAGGAGTGAGGTTCAATAAAAGCCAGCCAGTGCCAGATGTTCATAACCCACCCAAATAAGATGCCAGCTGCTCCGGCCAAAATCACAAATGGCCACATTTTGAAGTCATCATTACGCCTGCCCATAACCCCTGCCAAAATCCCACATAATCCCCAGCAGGCCATCTGCCAGGGAGTCCATGGTCCCTGCCCTAAGAAAAAGTTGGAAGCAAAACCATTTAAGGCACCAACCGCAAATCCTATAGCCGGCCCACCAACATAGCCGGTAATCATTACGATAAAAGTAGTCGGTTTAAACCCGGCTATGGGAGCAAATGCTACCCGGGTCATTGCTGCCATTGCCGCCATAGTGGCAACCAGGGCAATTATTCGGGCATCTACGGTTCTTTTATTAGCAATCCGCAGCACTACCAGCCAGGCGCCAATGGCGCCCCCGGTAACCAACAGTCCCAGGCTGCTGTTAGTATTGTGAGAGCCAAAGATGAGACCGATGGCCAGCAAACCCAAGGTAACCGCTATAAGTGCTGCGTCACCTATTTTCGTCATAGCTAACTCCGTTCCAGATTTATTAATTTAGGTTGAGAACCCATTTCCCCTGCTAAGGCCGTTTGGGCCTCCCTGACCGTAATAATCCTTCCTCCCAACAGGCGGTTCACCTGAGGTGAATAAAAGGTGTGCCCGCTTATCATATGGCGGGTGATTCCCGGTCCAATTAACTCTCCCTGCTGGAGAAAAGCTGCCCGGTCGGCATACTCAGCAACAAACTCCAGGTCATGAGTAATGAGTAAAATGGTGGTCCCCTCTCGCCGTATCGAACTGAGTATCGTACCCAGCTGTTCCTTAAACAATGGGTCAAGCCCCTGTGTAGGTTCGTCCAGAATCAATACCCCTGGTTTGGATAGCAGCACACAAGTCAGTGCTGCCTTTTGCTGTTCGCCCCGGCTTAAATCACGGGGATACCTATCCTCAATGGATGTCAGGGAAAACCAATCGGATAACTGTTTAAGCCATTTTGAATCCGGGCTTCCCAGGTTTTTGATATTAAACTCTATCTCCTCTTTTACCGTGGCTAAAAAGAAGTACTGTCCCGTCTCCTGGGGTAAATAGCCGATTTGGTGGGCCAGTGATGATGCCTTTTGTCCCCTGATTGACCGCCCATCCAAGCAGATATCACCCTGGCTGGGTTTTAGCAATCCGGCAATATTTTTACCCAGGGTGCTCTTGCCGGAACCATTTGCTCCCATCAACGCAGTAATACTGCCAGACGGCAGGTTCAGGCTTACACCTCTTAAAACCGACGGACCTCCTGGATAGGCAAAGCCGAGTTTGTTTACCACCAGCCGGTTATTTAAGGTACTGGGGGATGGATCAATTGGATTCCTGTCCGGTAAGGGCATCGATACCCCTAACAATGGTCGGGCCTGCTTGACGGTCAAGGGGATTTTAGGACTACCCATTTGGGCAAACAAACGGGGTATTGGCGGAGCAAACGGACGTCCCTGCTGCACTGTCCATTGAACTGCTTCAATGGGAGCAGCATTATGGCTAATCCTCCCCTGATCTAAAAACACAACCCTATCCGCTAAATGATAGCATTGTTCCAATCGGTGCTCTGCAATTACAATCGTTATTCCATTTTCTTCATTCAGCCGACGCAAAAAATTAAATAGTTCCTCACTAGCCACCGGGTTAAGCCGGGAGGTAGGTTCATCAAGCAGCAGCAACTTTGGCTGCAGGGCCATTACCGCTGCTAATGCTGTTTTTTGCTTCTGCCCTCCTGATAATTTGGCTGTGGACTGATCCAGCCAGGGAGTAAGCCCTAACATCTCGGCGGTTTCTGCCAGACGATTAAGGCCAATAGATGATGGTATACCCAGGTTCTCCAGGCCAAAGGCCAGCTCCTGTTGTACAGTGGTCATCACCAACTGACTTTCAGGATTTTCATATACCATTCCTACCATCTGCAGCAGCTCTTGACGGCTGATGGCTGCCAGCGACTTACCTGCCGCCTGTATAGCCCCACTCATTATTCCGCCATAGAAATCCGGTATCAAACGGCATAATGCCCGCAGAAGAGTAGTTTTGCCGCTTCCTGACCCTCCCACCAGCAGTACAATTTCACCTTCATTAATCTGCAGATTAATATTATTCAAGGCCAGGCGGCTGCTTTGCGGGTAGGTATAGCTTAAATTGTCGATTTCCAGGAATGCCATAACCGCCATCCTTCACTTAATAGTGCCGGGTAACTGAACAGCAGGAAAAGTCCTGCACTGAACAAAATTATTTCCGGAGATATGATCGGCCCTACTACCGGATAAAAGGCAAAGCCGCTTTCGCCGCGGATCACAAAAATAACACCCAACAGAAGGCCGATAACAGTAACCCCCGTGAATAGATAATCCTTAAAGGTCCAAAAGCCCTGGTAGTAGATGGTCCGCACACCTGCTCCAAACCCGCGTGTCTGCATTGATTCCGCCACCTGCATGGAATCCTCCAGGCTGTCTTGTAATAAAGCCATGACCAGGGGCCGACTATGCTGTAGCCGTTTGATTACACCATTCTCTTCCCAATCTAACCCCCGACAGCTTTGAATCTCTTTAATTTCTGCCAACTTCTTAATCATCAGTGGTAATTGATGTAACGTAAGAGCCAGCACCAACGCCGTATTGCCTCCCCAGCGGGCCAGGTACTTTACTATTTGATCGGGGTTCACCAGATATGTAAAGAGGCAGAAAGCCTCTAAAATTATGAGCAGCCGGGCTGACATAACCAATGCGAAAACCAAAACTTCCAGGGTGAATATTATGTCTTGGTCCCCGAGTGTCGGGACGCCGAAAATTATCGTACTGCCATTATGATTAAAAAACAGGTTGATCAGGATGATAAAAGCACCCATAGTCAACCCAATACTCAGGTAGCCACGGGCAGGCCTTTCTAAACCAGCCAGGTGTAAATCGGCATAAGCAGCCAGTAATAGTGCTCCCAGCAGCATCGGCTGGGTCAGCATAAATGACAGTGCTACTAATACCAAAGTCATCAGGGTGAGGCTGAAAGGATGTAAGTGGTATAATACCTGATCATGATGTTGATATAAATACACTTCTCGTTTCCTCTTTGGTTGATCGGCTTTATAGCCGATCTCTTCGTATTATAAATCATAGATCGAATTACTTGATAACAAACAAAAACCAAAAGGACCACCTGGTAATACACCGGCAGTCCTTTATGATCTTATTTTAAATTTAAACCTATTTTCCCCTTCTTAAAAAAGCAGGGATCTCTAAATCCTGGGTATTTAAGAAGGAATTAGTCCGCTCTAAAGAAGGAAGTCCCCGTGAATCACCAAGGTCACGGTCAAAACCGGTTGCAATCACCGTAACCCTTACCTCACTATCCAGGGTAGTATCAATAACTGCACCAAAAATAATATTGGCATCGGGATCAGCTGCCTGAGCAATTATCTCAGCTGCTTCATTGACCTCAAATAGTGTCAGGTTAGCATCACCAGTAATATTAAACAATACTCCGCGGGCACCTTCAATTGAAGTTTCCAGCAGTGGACTGGAAATGGCGCCCCGGGCTGCTTCTGCCGCCCGGTTTTCACCGCCGGCTACCCCAATACCCATAAGAGCAGAACCTGTTTCCTGCATAATGGTTTTAACATCAGCGAAGTCACAGTTGATCAGGCCGGGAACGGAGATAAGATCTGAGATACCCTGTACCCCCTGGCGCAGGACATCATCAGCAGTACGAAAAGCCTCATTGATGGAAGTGTTTTTATCTACTACCTGCAGCAGGCGATCATTGGGAATAGTAATCAGGCTGTCAACCTTAGCCTTTAGGTCACCGATACCTTTACCCGCCTGATCTCTGCGTTTTTTACCTTCAAACAGGAATGGCCGGGTAACAACTCCCACCGTAAGGGCACCCATTTCTTTGGCTACCTCAGCAATAACCGGGGCAGCGCCAGTTCCGGTGCCACCGCCCATACCGGCAGTTACGAAAACCATATCAGCCCCTTGCAGAGCCTTTTTAATGTCATCACGGCTCTCTTCGGCTGCCTTTTTCCCTACCTCAGGGTTAGCACCCGCGCCCAACCCCTTGGTCAGTTTCTCCCCGATCTGGATTTTGCGGTCCGCCCGCGAAATGTATAATGCCTGGGCGTCAGTGTTTACCGCAATAAACTCGACCCCTTTTAGTCCAGCGTCGATCATGCGGTTAATGGCATTATTACCGCCGCCACCCACGCCAATAACCTTTATGTCCGCCAATTGATGCATTTCCATATCAAACTCCAACACGCGGCCCAAACCCTCCTTATTTTAAGAAATACATAAACTTATCAACAACTTTTTCCAGGTACTTGCTGAAGTGGGTAACCTCACGATTGTCATGAGCTACCATCTCCCGGGCCTGGTTACCAAACAGCAATGCCCCGATCAAGGATGAATACTCAGGATTTTTAAGGTGGTCAAAATCACCCCAGATATTCTCTGGATAGCCAATACGGGTATTCATCATTAGATATTCTTCACCGACCTGTAGGATTCCTTTTAATTTTGCACTGCCGCCAGTAAAAACAGCCCCCCCGGGCAAACGTCCGGTAAGTCCTGCTTTATCCAGCTCATCAGCGATAAATTGCATTAATTCCTGGACGCGGGGTTCGATTATTGACGCCAAAGTTTTTTCAGATATAACCCGACTTTCTTTTCCATAAATACTGGTGACATTAAATAATACTTCTTCATCAGCCAAAACGGTAGAACAACAGCCATAATTTTCTTTAAGTGATCGGGCTTCGGAAGCCATAGTACGCAGTCCGATGGCCAGATCATTAGTAATATGTTCGCCGCCCAGCGGGAGTACCGCTGACAGTAAAGGGGCTCCCCTGGTGTAAACAGCCAGATCAGTCGTACCTCCTCCAATATCAATGAGCACTACTCCCATATCCTTTTCCGAGGCGGCTAAAACAGCTTCTGCCGATAAAAAAGATGATATCGCCAAATCCCTGACTTTTACCCCAGCCCGCCCCAGGGTATTAACCAGATTTTGCAGAAAACTGGTGGCTACAGCAATAATCAATACTTCAGCCTCCAGGCGGTGACCGATCATGCCGGACGGTTCCCGTACGCCTTCCATACCATCAATGGTATAATGGCGCGGCACCAGGTGAACCATGGAGTGGGTAGGCGGTATATTAACCATCCTAGCTGATTTGAGAAGCCGTTCCAAATCGGGAGAAGTAATTTCACCGCTCGGATTAGAGACGGCTACCGCGGCTCGGTTAACAAATGAAAATAGGCTGGGGGCTGAAAAACAGACTCGAGTTTCATTAATCGGAACTCCAGTCAAATGCTCCAATTCGTTCAATACTGAATCAATAGCTTCCGCGGTTGCCGGAGCATCAATCACCGTCCCCCGGCGAATTCCTGTCGATGGTGCCGAACTGATGCCCAGGACATTAATGCGTTCCCCCGGTAGTACTTCACCAGCGGCAGCCTTAATCCGTGAACTGCCTACATCAACCGCACAAATAAAATTTCTCGCCATAGTTTCCTCCCTT
Source organism: Methylocystaceae bacterium (assembly GCA_050259135.1). Lineage (GTDB taxonomy): Bacteria > Bacillota > Syntrophomonadia > Syntrophomonadales > JBLNAA01 > JBLNAA01. Next base: position 16,114 of record JBLNAA010000008.1, read on the forward strand.
AAAAAAGGAATACTGCTTAGTTTGACCAACCAGCAGCATTTTCCTTTATTTGGAAGAAACAATTATTGCCATTTTTTTAGCAAATATCGACGGATTATAGCCAAGTTTTCAAAGATCCTGACCCCAAAAGCAACCACTGCTGCCATATATAAGTCTACCGCCAGCCGATCACCCAAATAGGCAAGTCCGGCAGCCAACAAAGCGTTAGTAAAAAAACCGGTCAGAAATACGTTATTGTCGAAAACATCATCCATATACGACCTGATTCCGCCAAAGACTGAATCCATGGCAGCTAAGATGGCTACAGAAACATATTTGGTGAAAACCACCGGTATGGCAATTGGCAGTTGAAAGCCAATAAAGACACCAAACACCAAACAAAAGACAGCTAATACCCACATATGCATCTCACCCCTCGGTAACTTTGGTCGGTTTGGCATACTCGTACTTTATGCTTCCCCGGTAAGCGGGAATCTTGACATCATTAGATTTTTCTATTTGCGCTTTTATGCCCCAAATTTCTAAGGTCTCTAACCATCCTCCCTTGATCCGCAGCGATCTTTCCAGCGTTTCCGGATCACCTATTGCCTCAATTACAAAGGGAGGAGCAATTTTGGTTACATTGACCAGAATGGTGGTCCCTGCACATCTGATTTCCGAGGTAGCAGTTAAACGTTCACCGTTAACCGAAATAGCCTCGGCCCCGGCTGCCCGCAGCTCATTAACCATTTTGAGCAGATCCTCGTCATGGATAAGGTAAAGGTTAGGATCTTCGCCTGGCTGCAGGACATGGGTACTGTCATTTAAGGTAAGTGTAACTCCCGGGCCATGAACCGGAAGCATGCCTGCGGCCATATTGGCCCGTTCTAATTCATCCCCTAATCCACTGCCACCGCTCTGGTTAACTTTTTCTCTTAATTTAACTACTTCTTCGGTCAGAGCATCTCTTTCCTTGGACACTTTGTCTAATTCTACAGTCAAATCCTGAGCCCGTCTTAAAGTAACATTATTGAGATTACTCTGGTTGCCCCGAAACTGCATGGCAATCATAATACCCAGGAGCAAACAGACTATAGCCATTGAATAAATTATTGGTTTGGGTTTCATCCTTGTTCACCTCTATAAACTGCCTTTATACCTGATAACAGGATGGCCTTTAAATCTAAGATCAACATAAGCAACGGGCTGGCGGGGATTATTGAGAAGTCTTACTACTTCTGGCCAGGCCTCCAGTTTTTCCTTAAGATTACTGGCATCACCAACTCGAATTTCTGTCCCTGATAAGGTATAAATCAAGACCTCATTGGTGGCTGCATCATAATGATATTCCGATATGGTTACATTATTGATCGGCAAAGCTTTGGCAATGCGGTAGACCGTGGGAATACCCTTTATCCGCTGCCCGAGCCTCACGGTTTTGGACTCTAAATCAGCAGTCACAACCGGAACTTGCTGTGGCGGCCAATCGGTTAATTTCTCCATAACCACACCCTGTTCATCCACCAAAAGAAATTCATTTTCAATCGGTATTACGGCCCAGGGTACTCGCTCAACCACTTTTATCTCCAAACGGGCGGGCAGATGGCGTACCACTTCACAGGTTTTGACTCGAGGGTGCTTCATAACTTTTTGGGCACTCTGTTCTGTATCAACTTCAAAAATATTTACCCCGGTAGTCAGTCCTGACAAAGCAGTAATTCCGTCACCGGATAAGGTCTTCTGACCGCTGGTTTCAATACTGGTTATGTTAAAGATGGAACTGTGCAGAAAAAAGTATAAAGCGACTAAGGCTATAAAAAGCGCCACCGGCAAACCCAGCCGCCTCGGTTTTTTGGTCACAGCTTCACCCATAAAACTGCCTCTTTCTCCATGCACATACATATGCATAATAGCATTATACCGAATTTACACATTTAGTCTATAACCAGAAAATTTTAAGGGCGGTGACTTTTTTTCACCGCCCCGGTTAATCAGTTTTCAATTCTCGATATTAGCGCCCCTAATTGGCTTAGCTTCTGTTCAATTCGTTCATAACCTCGGTCTAAATGGTAAATATTTTCTACTCGGGTTTCTCCATCTGCTGCTAATCCAGCCAAAATCAATGCTGCCCCCGCCCGTAGATCACTGGCAGCTACTACCGCTCCCTGGAGGGCGGGCTTACCCCTGATAATAGCCACCCTCCCTTCTATCCGAATATCCGCTCCCATACGCCGAAGCTCGCTAACATGCATGAAGCGGTTTTCAAATATGGTTTCCACCAACAGGCTGCTGCCGGAAGCCAGAGATAAAAGTGCCATGATCTGCGGCTGCATATCGGTTGGAAAGCCCGGATAGGGCATGGTCTTAATATCTACTGCATCAGGTCTGCTGTTAGCACGCACTCGGATGGCACCGGGGTAAGGTAAAACCTCAATCCCCGCCTCGCTTAATTTGGCGCTTAATGGTTCCAGATGTTCAATGATTACATTTTCAATAAATATATCCCCGCCGGTTATAGCAGCAGCTACCATCATAGTGCCGGCTTCAATACGATCGGGAATTACTTCATGGCGGGTACCGTCAAGGTACCTGACTCCTTCTATTCGAATGGTGTCCAGTCCGGCTCCGCGTATTCTGGCTCCCATTCGGTTCAAAAAGTTCTGCAAATCCAGGATTTCCGGTTCGCGGGCAGCATTTCGTATGATCGTAGTACCTTCTGCCATGCAGGCAGCCATCATTAAATTTTCAGTAGCACCGACACTGGGAAAGTCAAGCAATAATTCCCGCCCCTCCAGCTTTTCTGCCTGTGCCAACAGGCTCCCGTGCTTTTCATTGACCATACACCCCAGATTCTTAAAACCCTTGATGTGCAAATCCATCGGCCGAGAGCCAATTGCACACCCCCCGGGCTGTGCTACCCTGGCCTCGCCAAATCGTGCTATCAGAGCACCCATAACCAAATTGGATGCCCGCATTTTTCGAGTTAAGTTTTCAGGAACTTCTACAGAATTGACATGTGAGGTATCAATAATTAAGGCACTATCCTGTCTTTTTAACTTGGCTCCTAATTGCTCCAGCACTTCACCCATGACCCGGACATCCTCCAGATCGGGTATGTTCTCAATAACACACTGGGATCGGCTCATTAAAGATGCAGCCATAAGTGGCAAAGCTGCATTTTTAGCCCCGCTTACCCTTACCCGACCGGCAAGACGGGCCCCTCCCCGAAGCAGGAATTGTTCCAAATTGGCACCCCCACAAAAACTAGACCTGGTTCAAATCAGTTCTCTTTAACTGGTTACACAAATCAACGCCGATTTCCCACACATTTCCGGCGCCCATTGTTACCACCAGATCATTAACCTGTATCTGACCCAGGAGAAACGGAACAAGGCTTTTTTTATCCGGAATATACACCGTATTAACTCCGGCTGCTCCGGCGCTGCGGCTGATTATTTCACCGCTGATACCGTCAATCGGTTTTTCGCCGGCTGCATAAATATCAGTTACCACCAGGAGGTCAGCCTCTCTAAATGCCGGGCCAAATCTCTCTCCCAGGCTTTGTGTTCGGGTATAGCGGTGCGGTTGAAAAACTACAATTAACCTCCCCTGATGAAATTGCCGTATGGCCATTAAAGTGGCTTCAGCTTCTGTCGGGTGGTGAGCATAGTCATCAATGACCATTACCCCTCTATATTGTCCGGTAACCTCCATTCTTCTTCTGGCGCCTTTAAATCTCCTCAAGGCTTCGGCTATCTGTTCCCAGGCAAGACCTAATTGATGACCTACCGCTATAACCGCCAAAGCATTAAGTACATTATGGATACCTGGCAGGATTAATTGGAGGTGGCCCAGCCAATCCCCTCGAAAATATACCTCACAGGTCGTTATTGGCCCATTGGTTAACAATTTCTCATAATAATAATCGGCTTCCTCAGGGGACGCTCCATAATATAAGACCTGCACACTTTCATTAGTCTTTATTTGGCTCAGGTAAGGATCTCCTGCCCACAGCACAGCTAACCCACCTGGCTTGATACCATCGATAAAGGTTTGAAAAGCGGTCTCCAGCGCATGTCGATTACCGTAATGGTCAAGATGATCTTCCTCAACATTGGTAACCACCGCAATCTCTGGATTTAACGCTAAAAAAGAGCCATCACTTTCATCTGCTTCGCAGACAAAAAAGCTGCCCTGCCCAAAGCCGGAATTAGTATGGGTACCTTTCAGCTCCCCGCCAATAGCAAAACTGGGGTCAAGGCCAGACTCAGACAGCAATACCGCAAGCATCGAACTGGTGGTAGTCTTCCCGTGAGCTCCCGCTACTGCAATACCACGGGCGCGGTTATGCATGCGCGCCAGCATCTCCCCCCTTTTGATAACATCGATTTTCATTTCTTTAGCTCTTTGTACCTCAGGATTGTTGCCTTTGATAGCTGAAGATATCACTATTAGGTCCATTTCACTGTCAATATGGTCAGCATTATGGCCTTCCCACAACTGGATACCAAGAGATGACAGGCTCTCAGCACTTCCGTTTAGATGCAAATCCGAACCAGATATCCGATGCCCCTGATTCCGTAATATTTTAGCGATGCCACTCATCCCTGAGCCACATATACCTACCATATGAATCCATTGCTCTGATGTGACCAAATCCTTCATCTCCTATATCAAGGCCTTCCTGTGGTTTGGCTTAAATTGTTTTATTACTGCAATGATGTTTGGCTGCCAGTAAAAGATACCGCCAATAAATACTATGCCATGGTAATAAAAGTGGTTACACTGCTGATTGGCGCATATTATAGGCCTTCGTTACCTCCGGGTAGCTTGTCCCTGTATACAAATCATTCCAACAACCACTTGAGTTTAATCATAAATCTGATTAATGTTGGCTCAATTCTCTAACCAGTTTCACCATAATATCACGAGCCTCGGGTGCTGATTGCCCCTGCATAGCATTTGACATCATCGGTAAATGAGCTTGTATCGATTCGACCTCCGCCATCAACCGATGACCGTCTAATTCGCTGTTCATTATAACCCGAGCCCCGCCAGCAGCTTCCAGGGAGCGGGCATTCTTTTCCTGATGATTCTCAGCGGCCAGCGGAAAAGGAATCAAGATAGCCGGCAGTCCCATAATAGTTAGCTCAGCCAGGGTTGAAGCTCCGGCCCGGCAGACCGCCAAATCGCTGACCGTCATGGCCTGTTCAATATTATCCAGGTAGGGATGCATCTCTACTGTGGACTTAGTACCCGGTTTCTGCTTTAGTTTGTCCTGCCAATGGTGATAGCTTTGGCGGCCGGTCACCCAGATAATTCTCCACTCATTGGGTACCCAAGTGGTCATTTCCCATATCGCTTGATTAATAACCTGAGCACCCTGAGAACCTCCAAAAGCCAGCAGAGTTAATTCATTCTTTTTCTCCGATTTGTGAAAAGCGGACTTGTTTTTAGCTGCCTGTAAAACTGCCTCCCGTACGGGTAATCCGGTTACTACCACCCGTTTAGCTTTTAAACGATCTCTAGCCTCGGTAAAAGTTATCATCACCAAATCAACCCGCGAAGCCAGAATCCGATTGGCAATGCCCGGGTAAGCGTTTTGCTCATGAATAGCGGTTGGTACCCCCTGGCGGGCAGCAGCATAAACCACCGGGAAAGAGGCATATCCTCCCGTACCTACCACTACATCAGGCTGAAACTCTCGTACCAGACGCCGGGCATCACGAAGCGCACCGGGAACTCTTAACAAAGAGGCCAGGGCTTTTCGAGGGGAACTGCGATCAATGCCTGATATAGACAGAGTTTTAAGTTCGTAACCAGCAGTCGGTACAATCTTTTCTTCCATACCGCCCTGGGCACCAACAAATCTGATCTGGCAGTTGGGAAGCTCCTGCTTTATTCCCTCAGCCAGAGCCAAAGCGGGATAGATATGGCCTCCGGTACCACCGCCGGACAACAACAGTTTCATGATTAGTTCACCTGCTCAATTCCTCATTTTAGTGAGGCATACCGCGAGATATTCAATAGGATTCCTACCGAGATCATATTAAGTAAAAGCGAAGAACCGCCATAACTTATAAAAGGCAATGGTACACCGGTTACCGGAAGACTCCCGGAAACCACACCCATGTTCAGCAACGCTTGAAATAAGATCATCGTGGTTAACCCGGTAGCTAACAAGCTGGTAAAGGTATCCGGCGCTTTTAAGGCAATCCGAAATCCCCGCCAGGCAAACATAAAAAACAGGGTCAGGAGTAATGCCACTCCGACAAAGCCCAGTTCTTCACCGAGGATCGCAAAGATAAAATCGGTATACTGTTCCGGAAGCCAAAAAAACTTTTGCCGGCTGCGTCCCAGGCCGACTCCAAACAAGCCACCGGAACCTAGAGCATAAAGGGATTGAATGATCTGAAACCCAGTAGTATCCGCATATTTCATCGGATCCCAAAAAGCCATAATGCGTTTAAAACGGAAAGGCTCAAGTACAATCGCCGCCACCAGGGCACTGACAGCAGCAGTTCCAGATAAAATCAAATGCTTCATTTGCCCGCCAGCAGCAAACAGCAGCATGCCTACCGTAACGGCTATTACCATAGTAGTGCCCAGGTCTCGTCCCAGCATTACCAACCCACATAATCCACCCGCGATCAGCAGTGGTGGAATAAACCCGGACCACCATTCTTGAATCTCATTGATATGGTCAGCCAAATAACGAGCCAGAAATATCACCAAACACAGCTTGCTTAGTTCCGACGGCATAAAATTTATGAAACCACCCAGGCTTATCTGCCGGGTAGCCCCTTTAGCATCAATGCCCAGTCCGGGAACAAAAACGATTAACAAGAAAAAGACCGATATTCCTAAAATGGCTGGTGCCCAACGGCGAATCAATGCCAAATCAATTTTCATAGTTATTAACATTATCACAAATCCAGCCAGAGCCCAAATAAACTGCCGTTTAATAAAATGGTAAGCCCCGTCATCAAACTTCTGGCTGGCTGTGACTGCACTGGAGCTGAATATCATTACCAAACCAATACAGATTAAGGCCATAACTACAAACATAAGCGCTGCATCTGGTGGCCCTTTGGCACGCGAATTCAACTCAGATTCACCCTCCCTTGGCCTAATCCGGGATTTTCCGGACCAGGGAACAAAATAGGTCTCCGCGTTGTTCATAGTTCTCAAACATATCCCAGCTCGCACAGGCCGGCGATAATAGTACCACATCACCAGCCCGGCTGGCCTGGCTGGCTGCTTTCACTGCCTCCTCCAGGGTCTCGGTTTCAATAATGGCGTTATAACCACAACTATGCATCTTTTCCTTGATTATATTCCTGGCTTCACCGAGTAAGACCAGCGCCCGTACCCGTTCTTTGATCAGCTCAGCCAGAGCGGTTAAATCACCGCCCTTATGCCGGCCACCCGCGATCAGGATTATGGGTTGGTCAAATGATTGAATGGCCTTGATGGTTGAATCCGGGTTAGTTCCCTTGGAATCGTTTATATATAAGACACCGGTCTTTACTGCCACTTCTTCTAAACGATGACGCACCCCGGCAAAACTGCTAAGAGCACTGCGCAGTACATCAACCTCAATGCCTACCGCGAGGGCCATTGCGGTGGCTACCAGCAGATTCTCCAGATTATGTTGGCCCCGTAAACGGGTGGCATCAAAGCGGATAATATCCCCTATATTCTGATACTCGGAATAGATAACGCCCTTCTTAAAGTATACTCCACCCGGCACTCTATCCTTCCGCGAACAGAAAACCACCTGGCAGGCGGCTTTTTCTGCCAGATTACGCACCTCTTCATCATCATAATTCAATACCAAAACGTCTTCCGGCTGCATACGCGAAAAAATTCGGGCTTTAGCCTGAATATATTCAGTGATAGTATGGTGCCGGTCCAGGTGATCAGGGGTTATATTGATGATTCCGGCAACCCGGGGTCTGAATTCGTAAGTAGTCTCCAGCTGAAAACTGGAAACCTCACAGGCTATCCAACCGGCTGACATTTCTTCCACTACTGAAGCCAGGGGAACCCCAATATTCCCGGCTGTAGCTGAAGGTAAACCCTGGGCAGCAAAGATTTCCCCTAAAAGGGCAGTAGTAGTAGTTTTGCCGTTGGTGCCGGTAACCGCAGCAATCATTACTTCCGGTGCCTTCAAACGATAGGCCAGTTCCAACTCACCCCAGACTGGCCTGCCATTAGCTAACGCCCAGGTCACAGGTTCCACAGTTAATGGCACCCCCGGACTGACCACCACCAAATCCCAATCACCCTGCGGATACCCCCCGCCGTATAGTACGGCACCATCTGCGGCCAGGGACTTAAACCCACTTTCATTAATATCTATTGACCGGCGGTCACATACAGTAACCCGCGCTCCCCGTTTGAGCAAGGCAGCAGCGGCTGCAATTCCACTTTTGCCGATACCTACCACTAAGACTTTCTGATTGCCAAAATTCATTTTGCACCTCGCTGTATTTTAAAAGTATTCAAATCTAACCAATATGATAAAGACTGAGTAATCCGATTAACACCATAACTGTTGAAGCCAGCCAAAATCTTCTGACCACCTGCACCTCAGAATAGCCTTTTAATTCAAAATGGTGGTGCAGCGGGGCCATCAAAAAGACCCGTTTTCCCCTGCTTTTAAATGAAGCCACCTGAATGATATCACTAAGTACCTCAGCTACATAAACACCGCCGATGAGCAGCAGTGCCAGCTCAGTTTTGGTACTAATAGCCAGGGCTGCTACTGCACCTCCCAGTGCCATGGATCCGGTATCTCCCATAAAGACTCGGGCCGGATGCCGGTTATAAGCCAAGAAACCCAGGCAGCCCCCGACCATAGCCGCGGCCATGGGTGCCACCTCATAGCTTCTGGTCATGATGGCAACCAGCCAGTAACCTATTCCTACTGTGACAGTTACTCCAGCGGCTAGTCCATCCAGGCCATCAGTTAAATTAACAGCATTTGAGGTTGCTACCAATACCCCCATTGCCAGCAAAAAATACAACCATACCGGCAGTGTCAGCTGCCAGTCGGTAAAAGGTATGACAATCGAGGTCGGTTCCGGCAGACCCAACTGATAGACAATAATGTATGTAAAAAAGGCACTGGCCACCACCTGCCAGATTAATTTAGCGCGAGCCCGGAGGCCCAGGTTGCGCTTGAGCACCACCTTAATATAGTCATCCATAAAACCAATTGCACCATAAGCTGTCATAACCAGAAGAGCATTAAGCAGTGAGGTTTTAAGCCCTCCCGCTATCAATGAAGCCAGGATAATGGCCGTAATAAAAATAATTCCTCCCATAGTTGGGGTACCGGCTTTGCTTCGATGACGCTCAGGAGCATCTTCGCGGATTGATTGTCCGGCTTTTAAACGTCGGAGCACCGGGATAAATAGCGGTCCCAAAACTATACTAATTACGAGACCCAAGCCCAGAGCCAGCATAGAGGCTTTAACAACTGCTGCATCCATCAGATTTTCCTCCCGATCAGGGCGGCTACTATTTCCTCCATTTGCATGGATCGCGAACCCTTAATTAATATAGCGGCATCTGCATTTACATACTGTTTAATAAATGAAATTGCCTGCCCATTACTTTCAAACATATCAATCCGATGCGGCGGCATGTCTGCCTGGATGGCACCCTCTGCATACCAGCGGGCCCTGCTGCCTACGGTTATCAGCCGATCAGCCAAACGGGCTGCTTCACGCCCCACCTGAAGATGGGCTTCCTTTTCCAAACTTCCCAGTTCCATCATGTCACCCAGTACCGACACCGCCTGACGTCCCCGTTTTTGCCTGGCTAACACCTGAAGCCCGGCCACCATGGAAAGAGGATTGGCATTGTAACAATCATCAATCACCGTAACATTTCCACCTATCTCCACGTTACGCAAGCGGTGTCCTCCTGGTGCAAACCGATTCAGCACATCAGCCATGGTTGTCCAGGGTACCCCTAATTGCCGGCCGACAGCTGCCGCCGCCAGTACGTTAAGGGCGAGATTCTCCGATAATAAGGGAATAAATAATTCTTCTTCTTCTTCAAATATCCGGCAGCGCAAAACCAAACCTTCTGGAACCTCACTGGTTTGGACCAGTCTGATATCATTTTCTTCACCCCGTCCAAAAGTATAAACTAATGCATCGTGGCGGATGGCCTCTTCTTTAAGCAGGGCAATGTCGCCATTAATCAGTGCGAATCCGCGTGGATTGAGATAATCAAGCACTTCGCATTTGGCCTGGGCAATTTTCTCCACACTGCCCAACAATTCCAGGTGGACGGGTGCAATATTAGTAATAACAGCGATGTCGGGAGCAGCAATATGAGCTAATTGAGCGATTTGCCCTCTGCCCCGCATCCCCATTTCTACTACCGCCATCCGATGTTCGTCCTGAAGCGCCAGCAGAGTCAGGGGAAGCCCCAATTCATTGTTGTAATTACCTTCACTTTTTAAGCATTCATGGCTGCTGCTCAAAATGGCAGCTATCATATCCTTGGTGGTTGTCTTACCTACACTGCCGGTAACTGCTATGACTTTGACTTCACTGGCCAGCCGATGATAACGGGCCAGATTCTGCAAAGCAGCCGCCACTTCAGGTACCACCAGCAATCTTGAGGTATCAACATCAGGTACCAGATGATTTACAACTGCTGCTCCCCCTTTTTCCAAAACCTCGGGGACGAATTCGTGACCATCATAACGGGTTCCCGGTAAGGCAAAAAACAAGGTGCCCGGTCCAGATTGACGTGAGTCAATACTGACCCGGTTTATCGTATAACTGCCCCTGCCAGAACGCTGAGCACTAATAATATCTGCTATTTCATCGATCTGCCTGTTCATCGTTTCGTATTTCCTCCAGAATTTCTCGGGCAACCTCCCGATCATCGAAGTGAAGCACCTGGGTGCCGACTAACTGGTAATCCTCATGGCCCTTACCGGCTATCATCACCAGATCCCCCGATTCTGCCATAGTTAATGCCTTATAAATAGCAGCGCGGCGGTCAGGTTCAACCAGATAAGCGGCATTGGCTACCTTTATTACACCCGGTATGATCTCTTCGATAATGGCCAGTGGTTCCTCAGTACGGGGGTTATCAGAGGTGACCACCGTAAAATCACTGTAACGGGCAGATATCTCTCCCATAATCGGCCGTTTGGTGCGGTCACGGTCACCGCCGCAGCCAAACACCGTAATTAAACGATTAGTTTTAATATTAACCGAAGTTTTTAAGACATTTTCCAGGCCATCAGGGGTATGAGCATAATCTACCACTACCGCGAATGACTGCCCGGCATCAACCGTTTCATAACGTCCGGCCACTCCGGTCACCTGTTCTAATGCTTTTTTTACCACTGATATTTCTATTCCGCTGGCCAGAGCATATCCAGCTGCCGCCAGGGCGTTGTAAACTGAAAACATACCCACCAGTTTCAGGTTGAGCAATACCTTTTTGGGTCCATACACCAGAATAAACCTGGTTCCGGTTAGGGAAATCTGTATTTGTTCTGCCCGGACATCAGCCTTTGGATTAAGGCCATAGGTGATTATCGGCCCCGGAGCAGCCTCGATAAAGAAATTGGCACTGGGATCATCACGATTGATTATTGCTGGTTTATCGGCGGTAAGTTCCCGAAATAGTTTAAGCTTGGCTGTCCGGTATTCATCGATGGTATGATGGTAATCCAGATGATCCTGAGTCAAGTTAGTAAAAATTGCTGCTGCAAATGAGATTGATGCTACTCTGTCCAAATCGAGCGCATGGGAGGAAACCTCCATTACCAAATGACTGGCTCCATCGTCAGCCGCGCGACGGAAAAAGCGCAAAATATCCATGGCTTCGGGAGTAGTGTGATGCAGATTTTCTCGATAATTTCCAACCAGGCCATAAAGGGTACCCATTAATGCTGTCGGCTGACCATTAGCCTCTAATATCGCCTTGATCAGGTGGGTAGTAGTTGTTTTCCCGTTGGTACCGGTTACACCGATTACATTCAGTCTATTTTGCGGCTGGCCGTAAAAGTTGGATGCCAGGAAAGACATAACGCGGCGGGTATTTTCCACTGTCACCTGAGGAATGTCAAGTTCTAATTCACGTTCGGTTACCAGCGCCGCGGCTCCCTTTTCCCAGGCCTGGGCCGCAAAATCATGCCCGTCCACTTTAAACCCAGGGACACATACAAAAAGATCTCCCGGCTTGACTTCCCGTGAATCATAAGTTATACCTTTTATCTCCACCTCCAGGTCGCCCCGGTGGCTGTTCACCTTAATCCCGTTAAGACATGCAGTTAGTTTCATTTTATGGGCCTCCCTTTTTTTGGTCAGTAAGCAGGCTTAAACCAGACTTTTACCATACTACCCGACTTGATGGCAGTACCAGCCTCCGGCTCTTGTTTTTCAGCAATGCCATAGCCATCGCTTTCTAGTATAAGTCCTACCTGGGAAAGTAAGCGAGCTACTTCTTTCATTGATTTACCTGATAAATCAGGTACGGTAACTTTATAAGCATGTAAACGTTCAGCAGGTGCAGGAGACATACGCAAATTAACCCGGCTACCAGGGTCAACTTTGGTATCCGCCTGCGGATTCTGCTCCCGAACCAAACTGCCCTCGCCGTCAACCTTAGCATTTAAACCCAACAGCCTTAATTCGTCAAGAGCCTCAGACAAAGGTAAATTTATCAAATTGGGCATGGTGATTTTTTCAGCCGGTGCTTCATTCCTGCTGTTTTCACTCTGTCGTGGTACTCCCAGGTACGCCAGTGAATCTTCTAAAATTGCTTTGATCAGCGGGGCTGCTACTGTACCCCCATAGTAAGGATAGCCCTTGGGGTCATCAACAACAACTAAAGCAGCCAGACGGGCTTCATTGGCCGGTGCAAATGCTATAAAAGAAGCTACGTGTTGGTCAGACATATAGCCGCCTCCCGGGGCAATTTTCTGGGCGGTCCCGGTTTTTCCGGCTACCCGATATCCTTCAACATAAGCATTTTGCCCGGTTCCATTCTTAACTACTCCTTCCAGTATGGTGCATAACTCCTGAGATGCTTTCGGGCTTAACACCTGACGAATTTTCTCGGGTTTTATTTCTTTCACTGGCCGTCCTTGATCGTTAATTACCTCTTTCAGCAGATGAGGACGGTAGAGAACACCGCCATTAGCTACGGTACAAACCGCATTTAACAATTGGATAGCGGTGACGGCATTGGCCTGACCAAAGGACATGGTGGCCAGGTCAACCTGAGTAGCCCGTTTTTCAGGTACCAAAATACCACGGGCTTCACCCGGCAAATCAATTCCGGTTTTCTGTCCAAGGCCGAAGGCTCTTACATATTTAAAGTAAGCCGGTAACCCCAGGCGCATGCCTACCTGAACAAACCCGACGTTACACGAATTCTCGACCACCCGGGTAAAGGTCTGGGATCCATGGGCCCGCCCCTGGGCTTCATGGATCGTGTGTTTCCCAACCTTAATGAATCCGGGACAATAAAAATCATCGTTGGGTTTAACTACCTTTTCATTTAAGGCGGCGGCAGCCGTAATTATTTTTCCGGTCGAGCCAGGTTCCAGGGCGTTATTTACGGCATAGTTACGGCGAACCGACCCGGGAAACTCTTTATAACGGTTAGGATCAAAGGCGGGCCGGTTAGCCAGAGCTAATATTTCACCAGTTTGAGGATCCATGACTACCGCGTAGGCAGCTTTGGGCTGACGGCTGGCCATAACTTTATCCAGTTCCCGCTCTACTATATATTGAATCGTTTCATCAATGGTTAAAACCAGGCTGTTACCCGTTATTGGACGAATATATTTATGGGTGGCATCAGGTATGGGCCGGCCAGCCGCATCCTGCTCCACCACAAAACGGCCTGGAGTTCCAGCCAAGTAATTATTATAATACAGATCGATACCTTCAAGCCCCACATTATCAATCCCGGATATGCCTAAAACATGGCACGCCAGTACGGTTTTCGGGTAGTAACGGCGGGACTCTTCAACCATGTGAATGCCTGGCAAATCCAGCTGTCTGAGCTCCTGAGCGGTTTTTAAGTCAACCTGCCGCTTTACCCATTCTAATGCTACTGGCCGGGTAATCAAGTTTTTTATCCGAACTTCATCAACTCCGAGTATGGCTGACAGCTGACGGGCGATTTCATCGGCACGCCCTGATTTACGAACCTCCGGGGGACTGGCATAGACTGATTCCGTACTGACCGATACGGCTAACTCGTGGCCATTACGATCATAAATTGTCCCCCGCTTGGCTTCTACTCGAATATCCTGCATCCGGTTTTCCAGCGCCCGGGAGGACAAATCCTCGCTTCTAATCACCTGCAACCAAAAAAGACGCACCAGCAACATTAAGATGAGTGCGCCTCCCAGCATGAAAAGCGCAGTTACGCGCCTTTTAACCGAATAGTCAGTTGTTCGCTTCAAATCCCCTCACCTCGGGCTTAGTTATTCACCCCCACTTTCTGTTGGCCCGAAAAGAGGGTGGCCAGAGAGTTAAAGAAGTTATGCGACCAAATACCAGCATGAGCACTGCTCTCGGAATGGCGCAAACTAACCACCTGTACATCATTAACCATCGGAGCAACTGCTACCATCATCTCTTCAGAGGGACGTACCATCCCCAGCTGAGTCCGAGCCAGGCCTTCCACCCGCTCCGGAGATGCTAATTCAGCCGCCTGCAGCTTTAAAGTCTTATTATCAATTTCCAGAGCCGCGATGTTTTGTTTAAGATCATTAACCTGGTAAGTCATTAATGCACCCTGGATATAGCAAAATACCGTACCGAAACAAAACAGGAGGGCAAGCGCCATAGTTTTGACTGCGAGCACATAATGATGATGCTGTCCGGTTTCATTGGCCGCTGTTGACCTTTTTGAGCTGGTTGCTTTATCCTCAGTCCTTACCGGCTCAGCAACTTGATAGCCCATAACATATTTGTACTCGGCTGCTGTCAAAATATTCTCCCTCCGTTTCGGTCCTTACTATAATTAACTTAGTTTTTCCACGACCCGCAGACGTGCGCTGCGCGCCCGGGGATTATCGTTAACTTCATCATCAGAAGGTGCTATCGGCTTACGGGTAACTAATCGTGCTGCCGGCTGACGATGACAGGTACATACCGGCTGTTTGGGCGGGCAGATACAGCCGGTACAGCGTTCTGCCATAAACCTTTTTACCAGTCGATCCTCCAGGGAGTGAAAAGTAATTATCGCCAGGCGTCCTCCTGGTTTCAACAGATTAAAAGCCTGCGGCAAGGCCTGTTCTATGGCCTCAAGTTCCTGGTTAACGGCTATACGCAAGGCCTGAAATGTTCGCCGGGCTGGATGCTTTGCCCGTCGGTATGCGGCTGGAACTGATCTTTTAATTACATCTACCAGCTGCCCGGTGGTAGTGATCTGAGTTTCCAAGCGTTCCTTCACGATGGCGGCCGCAATCTGCGGGGCATATCTTTCTTCACCGTAATCCCATAAAATCTGCCTTATGTCTTTCTGCTCCCAGGTATTTACTATCTGGGCGGCATCAATTTCCTGGCGGCGATCCATACGCATATCGAGAGGTACATCAAATTGGTAGGAAAAACCCCTTTCCTCCTCATCAATTTGAAAGGACGAGACTCCCAGATCCATCATAATACCATCAACTGCGCTGAAACCTGTTGCCTTAACCACTGCATCCAGTTCCGCAAAGTTAGCATTTTTTAAATGAAGCTCCAGGTTAAGATCGGTTAAATCAGCGGCGGTTCGCTTAAGAATATCACCATCCCGATCCAGTCCAATGATTACTGCTGGCGGCTTTAATCTAGCAGCAAGGGCTCTTAAATGTCCGCCCCCGCCTACGGTACCGTCCACATAGACTCCTTGCGGATCGGTTAACAGCTGTTCGATTGTCTGATCTAGCAAAACTGGTTTATGCATGTAGCACTCCCGGTTGGTTTCTAATTTTTGTTAATAACTATTTTCTATTTTTATAGCAGTTATTATCCGGGAGGTGGTGCCTAAAATCCCAAATCAACCAGTTTTTCAGCTAATTCTTCATATGATGTTGAAGATTTCTCTGAATAGCTGGCCCAGGCATCAGCCGCCCATACTTCAACCCGATTGCCGACACCGATAATGACTAAATCCCGGTCAATATGAGCATAATCACGAAGGCTGACCGGCAGTACTACCCTTCCCTGCTTATCAGGTTCACATTCACTGGCACCGGCAAAAAACAGGCGGGCAAACCCACGCACTTCTGGTCTGGTGAACGGCAGGTGCTGCAGCTTTTCTTCTAACTGCTTGAAGACTTCCAGGGGATAGAGAAAGAGGCAGTTATCGAGTCCCTTGGTAGCAACAAAACAGTCCCCCAATTCCTCCCGCATACGGGACGGAACCGTGAGGCGGCCTTTGTTATCCAAACTGTGTTGGTATTCACCGAGGAACATAATTGCATCCTTTCGGGTTAAATGTTAGGGACTCTAAACCACTTTCAACCACTTCATGCCATCGTATTCTATTTTAGTCCTTTACTTTCCTGCTTACATTCATAAAAAATACCAAAATATTTTTCGCCTTAACCTTAAACAGTCCGTCAAATATCGCATTATATCGGCATGTACCTTTAAGTCCTGGGACTATTTACTTGCTGTCATGACCAGGTGAGGTGGAAGGAAATAACTCTGGGCATGCTAAAAGGGCTCCGGTTAAAAACCGAAGCCCTTTTTATTTATTATCTTATTAAATTATAGGGAATAGACCTGTTCAGCAGTCAGGAATACCACCTTATGTTCCTGGCAATAAGCCAGGGCCTGAACGGGATCAGCTACCTTGAACATAACCAGGGCATCTTTTGAAGTGGTACCAATAAAAGCATATAAGTATTCAATATTAATATTACCTTCACCCATAATCGTCAGTACTTCCGCTAAACCACCAGGAGTGTCGGGTACCTGTACTGCCAAAACCTCAGTGGAGCTCACCGTAAAGCCGTTAGATTTCAGTACCTGATAAGCCCGGTCAGGGTCATTGACGATAAGCCGCAGAATACCAAAGTCTGAAGTATCAGCAATAGACAGGGCACGAATATTAATCTTGTTTTCACCCAAAACCTGAGTTACTTTTCCAAGGCGACCAGCTTTATTTTCTAGGAAAACGGATATCTGTTTTACCATCTTTGCTCCCTCCTTGCCACCTGCTGTTGTTTTGATTCTATAGTATCTGATTCTATTATTATGCTATTATTTCCTGCTTCCCTAAATTGCATTTGTTATTAAGCGGGCATAGCTGACAGCGCGGTTTCTTATTCCGGCAGTAATCAGCTCCCACTCTCACCAACAGGGCATGCATTTCATTGTAAACCTTTACGTCTCGCGGCAGACAAATGGTTAACAAATCCTGCAATTCATCATAACTGGCATCTTCCGGAGTCAGCCCCAGCCGGTAAAAGATACGTCTGGTATAGGCATCTATTACTATTACCGGCAGTTCACCGGCATAACAGAGAATTGAATCCACCGTTTCTTTACCCATACCCCAGAGTGACAGCATCTGCGGCCGTAATTCCATAGCCGGACGTGAAAACAATTGGTCGTAATCGAACTGGCACTGCTCATTTAACCAATTAAATAAGACTTTAAGTTTCCGGGCCTTCTGCCGATAGTACAAGGTGGAACGGATATAATCCCCCAATTCTTCAGTGGAGCAGCTTAATATAAATTCTTCATTAAGGACATCAGCAGCCTTCATTTTAGTAATGGCTTTTTCAACATTACTCCAGTTTACCGACTGGGTTAAAACGGCACCGATTATAATTTCCAGGGTATTATCCCCTGGCCACCACCCCTGTGGACCCAAATCCTTGATAAGCTGCTCATAGATTTGATTAATCAGCATCTTAACCCCTCAAATATAAAGCCAGGCAACGATTACTTATAAGCAGGCATCCAGATAGTCATACAACCGGTGCCAACCTCCTAGAATCGACCCTGGCCAAAAATAAAACCCCCACCGGACCGTGCCAACCGATTGTTTTGAACCTGCTCGCTTGCAGGTGGGTGCCTTCCTGAGTGCTTTTAGCTTCCCCTTCCCAAGAGGGGCCTGCTAGCCACACCCAGAGAATCAGGCTCCCGATGTTTTGGTGTTGGGCCAAAACGTAATCGGCATATCACGTGTTCAGCAGGGATATTTACTACCAAATATATGCGCTGGACTCTCTATTTGTATTATTATCATAACACTTGCCGAAAATCCGTTTCAACCATTGGCAGGTGTTTCCTCTACGGGACAAAACCTACTTTTTCTCCCCAGTTTTCAGCCCTAACTCCCGCAATTGTTTACTGGCAACTTTGGAGGGAGCATTAGTCATGGGGCAGGACGCACTCTGGGTCTTTGGGAATGCCATTACATCACGAATGGAACTCCGTCCAGCCATCAGCATAACCACCCGATCGATACCGAAAGCTACTCCACCGTGCGGAGGCGGACCAAATTCAAAGGCATCCAGCATGTATCCGAATTTCCCACGGGCTTCTTCGGGAGTAAATCCGATTACTTCAAACACTTTCTCCTGTATCTCCCGCCGATGAATCCGAATACTCCCACCGCCGATTTCCACACCATTCAGCACCAGATCATAGGCACGGGCTCGTGTCCGGCCGGGATTATCACTATCTAATAGCGGTAAATCCTCGATTTTAGGGCTGGTAAACATATGATGCATAGCTGCCCAGCGTTTTTCTTCTTCATCAAATTCCAGCAGCGGGAAATCAACTACCCAGACGAAGTTTAGCTGTTCCGGGTCAATAAGGTCTAATTTTTTCCCCAGATCAAGTCGCAGTGCCCCTAATACCTTGGCTACCATGGCTGCCGAATCAGCCGCAAATAGAATCAGGTCTCCGGTTTCGGCACCCACTGCCTGCAGCAGTTCATTCGTTTTATTTTCACCCAGAAACTTGATAATCGGAGAACGCAGGCCATCTTCAGCCACATTAATCCAGGCCAGGCCCTTGGCGCCCAGGCTCTGAGCATAAACTCCCAAATCGTCAATTTCCTTGCGGGAGAAAGCACCACAACCTTTGGCATTCAAAGCTCGAACCACACCGCCATTTTTAATAGCGCTGGCAAAGACCTTAAAATCTACATCTTTAACTAACTCGGTCAGATCGATGATCTCCAGACCAAAGCGGGTATCCGGTTTGTCGGAACCATAACGGAGCATGGCGGTGTCATAGGTCAAGCGGGGAAAAGGCAGGGACAGTTCTTTACCAACCGCCGCTTTGAAAATATGGGCGATCATTCCCTCGACTAGGTACTGGATATCTTCCTCATCAATAAATGACATTTCCATATCCAACTGGGTAAATTCCGGCTGCCGATCAGCCCGCAGGTCTTCATCCCGGAAGCAGCGGGCAATTTGGAAATACTTTTCCATACCCGCCACCATAAGAATCTGCTTATAAGTCTGCGGTGACTGCGGCAAGGCATAAAACTCACCCTGATGAACCCGGCTGGGTACCAGGTAATCGCGAGCCCCTTCGGGAGTGCTGTTGCATAAGATCGGGGTTTCGATTTCCAAAAAATCCTGATCATTCAGATACTGTCTGATCGCATTGACCACCCGGTGGCGCAGGATAATATTATCCTTCATTTCCGGTCTTCTTAAATCCAGATAACGATATTTCAGCCGCAGCGTTTCATCAACATCAATTCCATCTTCAATATAAAACGGTGGTGTCTTGGAGGGACTCAATATCTCCATTCGATCAGCATATACTTCAATTTCACCGGTCATCATATTCGGGTTGATGGTACCTTCCGGGCGAGCTCTTACTACCCCGGTTACCGACAGACAATACTCACTGCGTACCGCTTCCGCCAGGTGAAAGGCATCAAGATCAACTTCCGGGCTGAACACTGTCTGAATCAGACCAGAACGATCCCTTAAATCAATAAAAATAAGTCCTCCGTGATCGCGGCGGGTATTTACCCAACCGTTAAGTACTACTTTTTCTCCTAAATTTTGCAGCGATAACTCACTGGCACTATGGCTGCGCTTCCAACTCATTAATGTTTCCTCCTCACCTGGTTAAGACCGCTTTTGCAGGTAATCCAAAACCTGTATGCGGGGTATGGTTTCCTGAGTTTTATTCTGCATGTCCCTGATCGAGCAGGTTCCTTCCCTGATTTCATCTTCACCTAACATGATAACTTGGCGGGCACCTCGTTTATCAGCAAAACGCATTTGTGCCTTCAGTCCGCGCTGATTATAATCCTGATCACATCTGAACCCGGCATCACGCAACTCTTTCAGCAGGGCGAAGCCCTGACCAGCATACTGCGGGTCAAGAACACAAATAAAGGCATCCAATCCCTGATCAAGCTGCCGGTCAATCCCGGACAGCTCCTGGGCAATCAGTAATCTTTCCAGTCCCATAGCAAAGCCTATCCCTGGCATCGGCGGACCTCCCAATTCTGAGATAAGGCCATTATATCGTCCGCCTCCTCCAACTGCACTTTGGGCACCGATCCCCTTGATATGAATTTCAAAGGCAGTCTGGGTATAATAATCGAGTCCCCGTACCAGGCCCGGGTCCAGGGTATAATTAACACCTACAGCGTCTAATAAGGCCTGTACCTGACTGAAATGTTGATTACAGTAGGGACACAGATAGTCATAAATGGGCGGGTAGCCGCTCACCAGCTTCTGACATTCCTCTTCCTTGCAGTCCAGTACCCGCAGGGGATTAATATCTACCCGGCGCTGGCAGTCAGCACATAATTTTTCCCGGGAGGGCTCCAGGTAATTTATCAAAGCCTGGCGATAAGCAACCCGACATTCCGGGCATCCCACTGAATTTAGATGCAACTCATAATCACCCAGCCCAAGATCTCTCAGTATGTCAATCAACAAACAGATAACCTCGGCATCAACTTCCGGTCCTTCACTGCCGAAAACCTCAACCCCGAACTGGTGAAACTGTCTTAAACGTCCGGCCTGTGGTTTATCGTAACGAAACATCGGGCCGTGGTAGTACCATTTAGTAGGTTGGGCCTGTGCCTGGACCTGATTTTCCAAGAAGGCCCGAACCGCGGAAGCAGTGTTTTCTGGTCGCAAGGTGACACTGCGCCCTTTCTTGTCATTAAATGTATACATTTCCTTTTGCACAATATCGGTGGCTTCGCCGACCGAGCGGGTAAAAAGCTCGGTGTGCTCAAAGATCGGAGTAATTACTTCATCATAGCCATACATTTCAGCCCGATTGACGATCGTATCAATTAGCTGCCGAAGTCCGGCCGAACGGCCTGGCAGCCAGTCTTCTGTCCCCCTGGGAGCTTTAATACTCATTGCCATCCCCTTCTAGTCCACGAAAATGGCGTTATTACGCCAAAACACTAGGTTTATTCTATGTTAAGGGCTCTTAGCTTGTCAACTTTGGCTGTTACCAGCCGGTCAACACTTTTGAGGTAAACCTCTGGGTTTTTCGGATTGTAAGTCGAGGTTAGAGTCCAATCTTTAACTCGAACAAATTTGCTGCCGGCTCCCCCGCCCAAACCAATAATACTCTGGCGTTCCTCAATAACCTGAATATTATAACGACAGGCTGATCCGGGTAAAGTAAATCCAATATTTTCTTCATCTGACCGCATATTTTTCTGCCGATAAAGATAATACGGTTCATATCCGTTATTGGCAAGAGCCTCAGCGAAAAATGATACTCCTGATTTTACTGTTTGTTCTCTCTTGCCCAGCCCTTCCACTTCCGTCCAGGCCGAGCCCTTTTTGGCTGCCAGGGTATGAACAGTTATGTTTTCCGGATGCAGATTCAATAAATCCCCCAGCGTCTGTTCCCATTCCACGGTGCCTTCCCCCGGCAGCCCGACGATTATATCCATATTAAGTACAGGTATCCCAGCTGCCCTGACTAATTCCACCGCTTCAATAACCTGTCTGCGATTGTGCATCCGGCCTACCCGCTGCAGAGTAGCATCATTCATGGATTGAGGATTGACACAGACACGGTTTACCCCCGTTCTTTGCAGGGTAACAACTAAATCTTTATCCATGGTGTCCGGCCGCCCGGCCTCCACGGTAAATTCCAGGTCAGAACTGACCGGCATTTGTGTTTTCAATGTTTCTATCAGCTGCTCCATCCGGGCAGCACCCAATATGCTGGGGGTACCCCCGCCTATATAAAGATTTTCCACCTGTAGGCCTAACTCTTTAATGCCTGATGCCACCCCGATAATTTCCTGCTGTAATGCGGCAAGAAAACTCGTTAGTTCATCTTCAGGACGTGTCAGCTGAGTAGCCGGAAAAGAACAGTAAAAACACCGAGACGGGCAATAGGGTATGCCGACATAGATACTGATCAACTGTGAAGCCGCCTCCGGTGCATGCAGATAAGGCCGCTCTCGACAGGCAATATCATATAAAAGCTCTGCTTTTTTAAGGTCAATACGGTAAGCCTGGTTCAGTTTGGTGATAATCTGCTGTTTAGTCCTGCCGATGTCCAGCATCCGGTGTACCAATTTGGTTGGGCGAATGCCGGTTAGGATACCATATGGGGCATGAATCGGCCCCAAAAAGTTAGACAGTACTTCCAGGGTAAAGACTCTTGCTAACCTTCGTTGATCATTCTCATTACTGCTGAGGTAAGCAACCTGCCATTCCCTGGTCCGCTCCCCGTCATCAAAGCTGGCAGTAAATAACACACTATGCTTACGGTTTACCCGGGAAACCGTGAGTACCGGCAGTCCCGTAATTTCCCTGACCAGAGCAGCCCCTGGGAAGAAAAGACGGATAATTTCGTGGATATGGAAATATAGTTCCTCTGGCTCGGCTTGCACATATACCGTACTATTCACCGTTATCACCCATCTTCACGCCACATTGTTATCTTCTGTCACAATAAACGCCCGGGCCGATATATCCCCGGGCGCCTTTTTGACCAAGAAAAATGGTGTTAATCATTATTTCCCATTTTAGAGGAACGGATTGTACTGACGCTCAAAGCCAATGCTGGTGGCGGGTCCGTGTCCCGGGTAAACAACAGTATCGTCACTGTAAACCATCAGCTTGTCCTTGATGCTGCGGATCAAAGTCTCATAGGAACCACCTGGAAAATCGGTGCGCCCAATGGAGCCATAAAATAAAGTATCGCCGGAAAAAATCACATTGTCAGCTACCAGACATATGCCTCCGGGAGTATGTCCGGGGGTATGCAGTACTTTAAGTTCCAGGTTTCCGGCTTTAACCACATCGCCCTCATCCAGTAATTCATCGGCAGCACCGCTGGTTACCGGCCTGCCCATAAACATTGAAAAGTTAGCTGCCGAAGAAGTTAACATTTTGGCATCCAACCGATGAATCACGATTTTGGCTCCGGTAAATTTTTTAACCTCATCATTGGCACCAATATGATCGACATGGCCATGAGTGTTAACAATTGTCTCCACGGTATAACCACTGCCTTTAATCATATTAATGATGGCATTAGGAGCGGCACCCGGATCAATTATTATTGCCTTCTTGGTTTCTTCGCACCCCACTAAATAACAATTGCTGGCAATAGCGCCGACTTCCATTCCCTTGATAAACATATTTCCAACCTCCTATCAGGTTAAAAAAGCTTACTGCTATCCAGTAATATGGTTACCGGTCCGTCGTTAACCAGACTAACCTGCATATGCGCCCCAAAACTGCCAGTTCCTACCCTGATACCTATACTTTTTAATTGATTTACCATATCTTCAATTATTGCTTGTGCGGCTTCTGGTTCCTTGGCATGTGAAAAGCCGGGGCGTCTTCCTTTGCGGGCATCACCGGCTAAAGTAAATTGAGATACCAGTAAGATTTCTCCCTCCACATCTAACAATGAGCGATTCATCTTTTCTTCATCATCTTCAAAGATTCTCAGATTGACAATTTTATCTACTATATAAGATGCATCAGCTGGACGATCATCCTCCATCACTGCCAGCAGCACCATCAAGCCATGGTTAATCTTACCTATTGATATTCCATCCACCTTAACCTCTGCCTGCGTTACCCTTTGAACCACGGCTCTCATCGGGGCACCACCCTCCGGACCTCCGTTACATCCTTTACCTTGGTTATGCGCTGCATCACTGCCTGCAGCTGGCTCAAGTCCTTGATCTCCAGCTTAAGATTGATCAAAGCCTGGTTTGTCTTTGAGGCACGGGAGAATACGGAATTAATATTAATGTGCGCATCAGCTACTGTATTCATAATATCGGTAGTCAGCCGGGCCCGATTATAAGCAACTATTTCAAGTTCTACCAGGTAACTGCCATTTTGCTGGTCTGCCCACTCAACTTCGACAATGCGTTCTACTTCATGGCTTAGATGTCCGACAAAATTGGGGCAATCCAACCGGTGTACACTCACCCCTTTACCTCGGGTAATATATCCGGTAATAGCATCTCCCGGCAGCGGGTTACAGCAGCGGGATAAGCGTACCACCACATTATCTACTCCTTTTACCCTGATGGTAGTACCGCCTACCAGCTGACTTGACTTTTTGCGCTGCTCCAGCAGAATCTGCCCTTCAATAAGTTCATCAACCTTGGTCTGGCGGAAAAATTCTTCTTTCAGTCGATTGGTAACCTGCAGCGCGGTAACCGTCCCATCACCAATTGCCGAAAAAACATCATCTACCTGCTTCAGATTCAAGCGCTGGGCTACCTTGAGCAGATTCTCTTCTTTCATTAATTCCTTGACATCAAGGTTATTGCGTTTGAGTTCCGCTTCGAGCAAGTCACGGCCGCGAATAATAAAATCCTGCCGCTTCTCCCGCTTGAAATACTGCTTGATCCGGCTCTTCGCCTGTGAAGTACGCACAAAATTGAGCCAATCACGGCTGGGGCCTGGTGACTGCTTGGAAGTCATTATCTCAACAATATCAGAATTGTTCAGGGTATAATCCAGAGGTACAATTCGCCCATTGACCCGGGCTCCTACACAGCGATGACCGACTTCGGTGTGCACCCGGTAAGCAAAATCAAGCGGGCAGGCACCCTTGGGCAATTCCACCACGTCACCTTTTGGGGTAAAAACGAAAACTGTATCGGCAAAGAGATCTATACGCAGGGTATCCATGAATTCGTGGGTATCTTTAACGTCTTGCTGCCATTCTAAAATTCGTCTGAGCCAGACCAGTTTTTCTTCAAATTCGCGGTCGCCCTGTACCCCTTCTTTGTACTTCCAGTGGGCAGCAATACCATACTCAGCAGTACGATGCATTTCCCAGGTTCGGATCTGTACCTCGAATGGTTCCCCCCCTTTGCCAATCAGGGTGGTGTGAAGTGACTGATACATATTCGGTTTGGGCATCGCGATATAATCCTTAAAGCGCCCCGGCAATGGTGTCCACAGAGTATGAATAGTTCCCAAGACAGCATAGCAATCACGTACATTATCCACGATAACCCGAATGGCAATTTTATCATAGATCTCGTCAAGATCTTTATTCTGCTTGATCATTTTTTTATATATAGAATACAGGTTTTTAGGGCGTCCTTCGATATCAGCCACAATATCTGTGCCCACTAATGCTTCTTTTATTTGTTCCACCAAATGAGTAACATAATCTTCCCGTTCCGTACGTTTAACTTTCAGCCGCGAAGCAATCGCAAAATACATTTCCGGTTCCAGATAACGAAATGACAGGTCTTCCAATTCCCACTTGAACCTGAAGATTCCCAACCGATGGGCCAGGGGAGCAAATATCTCCAGGGTTTCACGGGCGATTTCCTTTTGCTTATCCGGAGGTTGGTGGGATAAGGTGCGCATATTATGCAGACGGTCGGCCAGCTTAATTAAAACTACGCGAATATCCTGAGCCATAGCAAAGAACATCTTTCGCAGATTCTCAGCCTGAGCTTCCTCTTTAGTCTTAAATTCCAGGCGTGACAATTTGGTTACCCCATCAACCAGAAAGGCAACTTCTTCACCAAATTCCGCGATTAAATCCTCAAGCGTGGCGTCAGTATCCTCAACCACATCGTGGAGCAGAGCAGCCGATATAGTAATGGCATCAAGCTCCAGCTCAGTCAGTATATGTGCCACCGCCAGGGGATGAATTATGTAAGGCTCCCCGGAATTGCGGAGTTGGAGATGATGAGCTTCCCGGGCGAAAATAAAGGCCCGGCTAACCAGCAGTATATCTCCGTGCGGGTTATATTCAGCTATGGCGCTAATTAGTTCATCTGGTTCCATCTCTTATCACCACCCGTGTTTGCCAACTGCCGCAGATCACTTTCCCAGTGCAGCCACTCCTGTAATTCCCACTTACCTTCCAGGTATAACAGGGAGTCGGTCAGCCGAACCTGGCCGCTGCGGTTAATTAGATTAATTGATAGGTTCTCCGGGCCGATATTGGCTTGTAAAACTCCAGTTTGATGAAGTATCGCCAATGCTGCTGCCAGCAGTTTACTATTGATGGTTCTTCCCAGGGCTGAGCTAATTTCATCAGCCAGCTGCTCCCGGTTATATAGATGCTTACCGTTAACCCGAGCGGCCAGGTATTTCAAAACCGACTCGATGATGGCTGCGTCAGGATAGCGACTATTATAATAACTAAAATTATGCTCCACTTCAGGTGGGGAGAAAACAGTTAAGGTTTGAGCCGGTTGAAAATAATTGTTCAGTAATGTCCATTCTCCCCTGGATACCGGTGCGTCTGCCAGCACCAACCGTGCCAAACCAAATGGCTGGGTATTTAATATATCCCCGGAGGTAATTAAGGTACCGCCATTTTCTATCCACTGCTGTCTTAATTCCATTCTTTCAGCCCGGGAAGCAACCCGGTTTTCATTAATAATATCCCTACTATTATCGAAGGTCATCAGCAGTTGGCCGCTGCTGTAAACTGCTTCCCGCTCCCGTGCGGTATCGGTATTAACCCAATCATCAGCCTCAACGGTTTGGGCCTTAAGCAGATGTGCTGTTAATAACCCAAAAAAGGCATCCTGGTAAGCATCCCGGCTGACCGGAAGCCATACTGCCCACCGTTTCGGTGAACCAAACTTTTTTATATGATATGGGAAGTAAACCGGGGTTGTCAAAAATATTCTATTCTCACCCCGAATTAACATCTCCTGTGCCCGGGTACCGTTCAGGGCCCGACCGCAAAGCGCCACCGCTCTTGCCCCATAAATTTCCCGATAATAGGGCCAAAGGCGCTCTAAAACCCGTTGGTCGGGACAAGTTATCAACACCGGCCTATCATCTGGTGCTCCGCCTACAAACCTGGGCTTCCAACTTACTGTCGGCCGTCTGATAACCTGAGGGCGAATGTCCAACAGTTTCAATGACAGGGTACGCCGACCATTAAACTCATTTATTTCCGGGGTATAAGCTATATCATATCGACTCTGAAGGTCAATCTCATCGGCTAACATTCCTTCACGGAAAAAGATTACCTCCACCTGGTCAGCATTACTAACCCAGCCTTTAAAGTGCTCACTGCTCTTTCCGATTCGGGTTACTCGATCAAAGCGCACGTTAGTTTGAAAAACTGGTGCCGGGTTGCCTTCTCCAAAGGGACGGAGGCGGCCTCCCAGTTCACCTAACTCCAAAGTCAAACTGCTGGCTGGCAATGGGCAGTCAATAAATAAGGTGGCGGCTGCGGATGGATCAAAATAACAATCGGCCGCCGCTTGATTGATTTGCTGACAAAAGGAAACATAATTATCCCGGCTTACCTCGACACCGGCTGCTCCCTGATGCCCCCCAAAATGCTCTAGAGTTGCCGCTGATTGCCGCAGTGCCTCCATAATATCGAATCCCGCAATACTGCGGGCTGATCCCTTGCCTAATTTTTCGCCCCAGCTGATCAGTATAGCCGGGCGTTGATATCGCTGAGCCACCCGGGAAGCAACAATCCCAACCACTCCCTGGTGCCAGCCATCATTAGCCAGCACCAAGACCTCTGGCAGTTGATCGCCGCAGGCATCTACCATGCGGATAGCATCCTGGAATATCTGCTCTTCCACCCCTTGGCGCTGTGAATTCAAATCATTTAATTCCTGTGCCAGGGTTTCGGCCTCATCTTCATCTTCAGTCAACAAAAGCCTAAGCGCTGGCTCGGCATTATCAAGACGTCCGGCTGCATTTAAGCGGGGGGCAATGATAAATCCAATGTGATAGGTGCTTAACTCCCTGTCACCCATCCGTGCGGCAGCCAGCAGCTTTTTCAAGCCAATTCGTCCCGGTATCTGCTGCAGCCCTTCTTTTACCCATTGACGGTTGTATCCAGTAAGGGGTACAATATCTGCCACGACCGCCAGAGCCAGAAGATCAAGCCAGCGCTGGCTGTAGGCTGCCTCTCCCTGACTTCTGAGCAGCGCCATGGCCAGGCAAAATGCTACCCCGGCCCCGCAGAGCTCTTGGCCTGACATCTGGGGATTAATCCGGGGGTTAATAACCACCTCAGCCGGCGGCAGATGTTCACCGGGCTGATGATGATCAGTGATAATGGTTTTCATACCCAACCGATGCGCCGCTTCTACCTCATGGTCAGCTGAGATCCCACAATCCACCGTCAATAATATTTTATAACCCTCACGGGCCATATCGGTTACTACTTCTTCGGTCAAGCCATAGCCTTCAATAAAACGATTTGGTAATCGGTAAGCCACCTGAAAGCCCATATACTTTAGGCATTCATACATAATTGCTGTGCTGCAGATTCCATCCACATCATAATCGCCATATACTATTACCGCTTGCTTCAGATCATAAGCTTCTAACAATAAGCGAACCGCCTCATCACATCCGTCTAAGGCAGGGGTTTCCCCATTCCAGCGTTCGACTAGATACTGTCTGGCCGCTTCCAACTGGTTAATGCGTCGGTTAACCAACAGGGTGGCTACTATTGGGTTAATCGCCAGTTCGGCTGCCAATTTATTTACCTTGTCCTTATCAGGGGATGCTAACACCCAGTTCTGATATTTTTGCAAACCTTTATTACTCCCGTTCAATGGATCCAATCATTTAATTATAGCATTATGGGAGCCGCCTTTCGGACAAGGGGCAAAATAACAAAGGAGGTGAATATTTCACCTCCCTGGTAGTCAATTTATTGATCTGAGTTTTTCTCAGCAGCGGCAGCTGGCTGGCTGCCTTCCTGAATGGTAATCTGTTTTTGCAGCTGTTTTTCCAGCTTACGATTTTTAGTCTGTAAACCTCGCACCGTTTTACCCATTTTCAAATAGCGAGCTCCGTTTACCAGGTAAGTAAGAGCGGCTCCAGTCAGCATAGCTAACAGTGCCACCACTGCAATACTTACCCTGGGTGACTGCCAGGTGATAAATTTCACCGCTACCATCGCTGTATTCTGGAGAACAAAAATCCCAATCGCTGCCCCAAAAATAATGATCCCGAGCAAATAACCCTGCACTGCACCTTCCCCCATTACTGCATACTATAAGCCCACTAATTCTCTCTTTAAGCAGGAAATCCTGCCCTAATCCTGTGGCTGCAGTTTATGGTCGCAGGAGACTTCCTCTCCTGGTTCCACATGAATTAATACCTGACTGTAAGGAAGACTAGCCGTGATTTGATCTTCTATGGCATCACATAAATCGTGTACTTGTTTGACACTCATGTTAGGGCAGGTAACCAAATGTAAATCCAGATAACTATCCCGCCCCGCCTGCCGGGATCGCAGGTCATGATAATCCAGGTAATCATCCCCATACTCTTCCAAAATAGCTTTTACCACGTCCAGGTCTTGACTGCACATTGCGGTGTCCAGTAATGGATGAAAGGCTTCTTTGGTTAAGTCCCAGGCGGCTTTGATAATTAGCAGTGCGACCAGAATTGCCGCAATCGGGTCAACTAAGGTTATTTTCGTAAAATGAATTATAATTAATGCTACGGTTACTCCTAACGAGGTAAGAACATCAGTCCGCAAATGCATGGCATCAGCTTCCAGAGCTATTGAGGAAGATGCCCGGGCTACCTTGAATAGGTAGGTTGATATAATCAGGTTGATTACAGTTGAGGTTCCCATTATCAGAATACCCCAGCCCACCGGCAGCATTTCTCCTCCGCGCTGCAGTTTATCTGCTGCTTCCCAGATGATCCAGAGCGCTGCTACAAAAATAAGCAGGGCTTCAATGGTACCTGAAACATTTTCCATCTTACCGTGTCCATAAGGGTGCTGTTCATCCGGGGGCTGACTCGATTTTTTTACCGCAAACAATGCGATAAAAGAGGCCAGCAGGTCATTAGCTGAATGAATGCCTTCAGCTATTACACTTACTGATCCGATCATCAGCCCGATAATCAGTTTGAAAGTAACCAGAATAGTATTACTGGCAACTGACACCCAGGCCGCTTTCACACGCATATCCATGTTATTACCCCCTAGAATAGAGAAAACGCGGGACCTTATACAAAGTCCCGCGGTGGTTCCGCTGCTCTCATCGAGCCCAGCTAATCGAGCCTGACCTAAACCTTGGTTTCTTACAGTTAAAAACGATTTTAACATAGTCCAGGCTTAATTTTCAAGAGCTTATTTACTTGCTGCCAAACGGTTCAGGTCATACCAGATCGGACTGGCAACAAAGATAGAGGAATAACAACCTACACTAAACCCGATTAACAGGGCCATTACAAAGAACTTCAAAGTGGCACCGCCAAAGACCAGCAGACCAATAAGAACGAAAACAACCGTAAGCACTGTATTTATTGACCGGGTTAAGGTCTGCCAGATGCTGGTGTCGGCCAGAACTGCCAGATTCTTTTCTTTGCGCATGAGGACCCGCTGATTCTCCCTTATCCGGTCAAAGATAACGATGGTATCGTTGATCGAATAACCGAGTATGGTGAGGATAGCCGCAATGAATGAACTGTCTACCTCCCACTGGAAGATGGAAAACACTCCGATAACAAACAGAGCATCATGCAGCAGTGATGCAATTGCTGCCACCCCATATTTAAACTCAAAGCGAATGCTGATATAGATCAGCATCATAATACAAGCCACCAGCAGCGATAATAAAGCCTTGGTACGCAGCTCACTGCCGATAACCGGTCCTACCTTTTCCGCCCGCAGCAGTTCCATGCTGCCGAGGTCTTGCTTTAAATTACTCACCAGTTTATCACTCTGTTTTTGATTGAGCTCAACAGTCCGGATCAAAAATTCATTATTGCCGGCTTTTTGAATAGTCGGCTCTTTATCTAATCCCATTTTATCAACCGAAGCCCGTACCTGAGCCACCGTAACCGATGCTTCGGTACGAATGCTGTACAGAGAGCCGCCCGTAAAGTCGATCCCCAGGTTGAGTCCCCGGGTAAAGAGGGAAATGATCCCTGGAACAATTATAATTAAAGATATTATATACCAGTATTTGCGTTTCTCAATAAACACGGTTAGCCCTCCTTTACCCCGTATAACGAAGTCTTCTTCCAGACGTCCGCACACCACCTGAGCAGCCAATGGGTAAAGGTGATCGCTGTAAACATACTGGCCAGAATACCGATGGACAGCGTAACTGCAAAACCCTTAATTGAACCGGTACCGAAGTACAAGAGTACTACGGCGGCAATCAGGGTAGTGACATTGGAGTCAACGATGGCTACAAAGGCTCGTTTGAAACCGGCGTCAATTGCTGCCTGCAGGGTCTTGCCATGGCGCAGCTCGTCCTTTATTCGTTCATAGATAATAATATTCGCATCAACCGCCATACCGATTGATAGCAGGAAACCTGCAATTCCCGGCAGGGTCAGGGTCTGACCAATCAACGCGGTAATACCTAGTACCAGCACGCTGTAGAAAACCAGTGATACATCAGCAACCGCACCCGGTAAACGATAGAAGCCTAACATAAAGATGAAGATCATGATCAGGCCGATGATACCGGCGTGAATACTCTTCTTTAGCGAGTCAGATCCGAGAGTCGG
Source organism: Methylocystaceae bacterium (assembly GCA_050259135.1). Classification (GTDB taxonomy): domain Bacteria; phylum Bacillota; class Syntrophomonadia; order Syntrophomonadales; family JBLNAA01; genus JBLNAA01. The sequence continues at coordinate 48,044 of JBLNAA010000008.1, forward strand.
ACCCACAGTACGTTTTTCGGCCTGCACCAGATCAACCGGCAGTGCACCTGAACGTAGCTGAATAGCTAAGTTACTTGCCTCTTCCAGGTTTTGAAATCCGCCATGGATCATGGCCTTGCCCCCGGTAATAGCTTCATCAACCCGCGGAGCGCTGATAACCTTATCATCAAGTACAATCGAGAGTGTTTTGCCCACATTGGCAGCGGTGGCCTGGGCAAACTTCTCAGATCCCGTCTTATCGAACTCAATATCAACTACCGGTTGGTTATCCTGTCCGATATTGGCCGTAGCATCTTTCAGGTTGTTACCGGTGACTACCACCTTACCGCTTTCATCCACAAATTTGAGCTGAGCTGTCTGCCCCAGAATACGGGCAGCTTCTTCCGGATCCTTAACCCCGGCCAGCTCAATAATTACCCGCTTGTTGCCCTGGGTCTGAATAATCGGTTCCTTAACCCCCATGGCATCAATACGATTTCTCATAACCGCTACGGTTTTCTTAATGGTATCATCACTTATAGTCTGGCCAGGTTTTTCCTTGGCCTCCATTACTACATGCAGTCCGCCCTGGAGGTCAAGCCCCAGGTTAATGTGGTTTTTGATCGGTGTAAAAGCCAGGCCAGCCAGCAGAGCTATACCGATAACCACTGCTGTTAACTTGGCAATACTTTGACCCCTCACTCAACTTCCTCCTTTCACCCAGTTACAATAGTTTAGCCCCGTTGATGATTAACTCAAACTCGCAGCCCAGATACGCAGCTGCGCGCCGACACATCAGCATCCGGGTCAGGAAAATTTCAAAATACTCCATTACCGGGCAAATATTATTATCAATGGTCAGTCGCATAGTCAGACGGCGATTCTGATCATCGATCAGCAGTTCCGAATCATTAACCGCATAATTAACCCGGTCATGTATGTCAAAGGTGGCTACATCATGGTTGCGTACCCGATTGCGGTGCACATGGGATTTATCCGCCAGGATAAGGGCAGCTGCCACTCTGCTAACGGGATGTCCGCTGCCTTCATCATGATTGCCAATGGCACCTGCTACCAGAGCCACCTCAACAGTTGGCATTCCTATGTTATTCAAAATACCGATAGCCATAGCAGCGCCCGCCTGACTGTGACCCTCGCGATTGATAACATTGCCGATATCATGCATATAACCGGCAATTGCCGCCAGCTCTGCCTCCCGGTCATCTCCTCCGAGGCGGGCGATTAACTCCTGAGACAAACTGGAAACCAATCCTACGTGCGAAGGTCCATGGTCAGTGTAGCCCATAGCTTCTAGATGAGCATTACCTCCTTCGATAAATGTATTTATCAAAGGATTAGCCTTAATCTCCTGCAGAGTTACTATCACTGCTGATCCAGCCGCCGTGCTATTGCATCCTTTGCCATCTCGAGTTCAGTATTCTCTGCGGTACGAATGATAACACTGTTATCCTTGATCTTCTTAATCTCACCGATAATACCGCCGATAGTTGCCACCCGATCACGAACTGCCAGGTTGGCAATCAGTTCCTTATGCTGCTTTTCCTGTTTCTTACGGGGCATAAACACCATAAGATAAAAAAGGAGCACAATTGCAACTAAGTAGAGGACCCAAATCATTGTTTGATTGGTTGGTGCAGCACCAAACGCCAACATGTTATACCTCCTATGCTCTGCTTCTTAATCTATACCTAATCTCGGTTACAATCCTATTTAGTATAACAGGTTAATTAAATATTTGTACATTTTACACCTTATATTGAGCATAAAACTGATGGTAAAACTGGCTGAACCTATCCAATTCCAGGGCTTCGCTAATTTGTTCCATTAATCTGGTCAAAACAAATATGTTGTGGTAGCTGAGCAGCCGGAGAGCTAATATCTCCCCGGCTTTAAAAAGATGCCGCAAATAAGCCCGGGTATAGTTCTGACAAACATAACAATCGCAATTTTCATCCAATGGTACAAACTGATCAAAATAGGCCTGATTCTTGATTGACAGATTACCATGGGACGTAAAGGCAGTACCATGCCGGGCCAGCCGGGTCGGAAGTACGCAGTCAAACATATCCACCCCGCGGGCTACTCCCTCAACCAGGTCTTCCGGAGCACCAACCCCCATTAAATAACGTGGTTTGTTCCGGGGCAGTTCTTCATCCATGATTTCCAAATTTTCATACATCAGGTTTTTGGGTTCACCTACCGATAATCCCCCTATACCGTAACCGGGGAAATCCAGGTCGGCAAGCTCCCTGGCGCTCTGGCGCCGCAGATCTTCATAAACACTTCCCTGGATTATGCCAAACAAGGCTTGATCCTCCTGATGATGTGCGGCTTTACAGCGTTTGGCCCACTGGCGGGTACGTTCACGGGCCACATCGGCATACTGATGGTCACAAGGATAAGGGGCACATTCATCAAAACACATGGCTATATCAGCACCCAACGCTTGTTCGATTTCCATAACCAATTCGGGGGTAAAAAAATGGGCTGATCCATCAATATGTGAATTGAAGCGTACGCCTTCATCATTTATCTTGCGCAGTTTGGTCAATGAGAAAACCTGAAAGCCACCGCTATCGGTCAGCATCGGCCTTTGGTAATTCATAAACCGGTGCAATCCCCCGGCCTGCTCAATCAGTTTATGACCGGGCCGCAGATATAAATGATAAGTATTCGCCAGGATGATGCCGCAGCCAATTTCGTATAACTCTTCCGGGGTCATGGTTTTTACTGTAGCCTGGGTCCCAACCGGCATAAATATCGGTGTATTTACCTTACCGTGCGGGGTAGTTAATACTCCCAGCCGTCCCCGGCAGCCGACCCCCTCTTTAGTTACCTCAAACTTAAACATGGTATCCCCCTTAAGCAACAGAATCACCTGTTAGTTAAATTATAAGCATGGCATCGCCGTAACTGAAAAACCGATAACGGTTATTCACTGCCCAACGATAAGCATCAAGGGTATGGCCGAGGCCGGTAAAGGCTGTCACCAGCATCAGCAATGATGACTTGGGCAGGTGAAAATTGGTTATCATGGCATCCATTGCCCGGAATTCATAGCCAGGGTAGATAAACAAGCGGGTATCCTTGCGGCCCGACTGGTAACCTTCCCCAGCCTGGTACATGCTCTCCAGGGTACGTACCACCGTGGTTCCCACCGCTAACACTTTTTTCCCCATCCGGCGGGCCTGATTTAACTGCGCGGCTGCTTCAATACTGATTTCACAGAACTCGCTGTGTATTTCATGCTGGCGTATATCAGCCGCCTCCACCGGTCTGAAAGTACCCAAACCCACATGCAGCAGCACTTCAATAATCTGAACACCCCGAGCTGTCATCTTTTCCAGAATCTCTGGTGTAAAGTGCAGTCCTGCGGTGGGGGCTGCCGCCGACCCTGGTGTACGTGCAAATACTGTCTGATAACGCTCCTGGTCTTCCTGTCCGGCCGGGCGGTTGATATAAGGGGGAAGGGGTACCTCACCCACCTGATCCAGGAATGCCAGTACATCTGGGCAATTCTCAAAGGCTACCAGCCGGCCGCCGCCAAAGGAGAGCTCCCCTTTTATAATGGCAGTTACCTTGGTACCGGAAAAAGTGACTCGAGTACCAATGGGCAAACGTTTGGCTGGCCTCACTAATGCCTCATAGCCACCCGGCGATGGTTTTAACAATAGTATTTCCACCCGGGCTCCGGTTTTTTCCTTGATGCCGTGCAACCGTGCCGGCACCACCCGGGTACGGTTTAAGACCACTACCCACTCTGGCCCCAGTAACTCAGGAAGATCTCGAAAGATTCGCTCCCTGATCTCTCCGGTTTGACGGTCTAATACGAGGAGCCGCGAGGCATCCCGCGGCTCCACCGGATACTGGGCAATCAATTCCGGGGGCAGATGATAGTTGTAAGTCTCCAGACTGAATATATCCACGTCCAAGTTTAATCCTTTCCCACTCCGTACAGATCTTATCACCTATCTGCCCTATAATATACCAATTTCCTGCTATAATCAATTTTCACCCGTAAAGTCAGAAAAAGGTACGTTCCAAATGCAATGCCTTTGCTGCACTCCGGGCGCCGATCACCCTTTCCCACACATAATAAACACCTCCGTCAAGGGAGGTGTTTTTAAAGCCAATTTTAACGATTTTAGTTCAGATTTTCTAAATCAGCGGCGGAATATCCAGCCAACTGCGGTTAAAAGCAGGCTGAGCAGAATGCACCACCCCAGCGGGAAATAGAAGGTAAAACCTTCGCGCCGATAGTAAATATCACCCGGCAAGCGGGGAAAACCGGCTGGCTTCATCACCAACAGAATTACTCCCACCACCACCAGTATTATTCCTAAGGTTATAAATAACCTGCCTAATCCGTTCACTTAGAATTCCTTCTGGCTGCCCCCGGCCATTGATTTTTGGGGGCATAACGTTCCACTTCACTATAAAGACAGCCGCAATACTGCTGGCGGTAGAGATTAAGGCCGCGTGCCTTTTGCTGCCCGCTTTTAAACCCGGGCCGAAAATCGCGGTAAACAAACTCCACCCCATAACGTTCAGCAGCCAACAACCCCACTTCTTTAATCAGTTCATGTTTTTGGTAGGGGCTTACTAAAAGGGTAGTAGTAAACCCATCAAATTTACCCTTTTGGGCAATATGGGCGGCTTGGTTCAGTCGCAGTTGATAACACATGAAACAGCGCCTTTCTTCCCGGTAGGCAATATCATGGAAGTATTTCTCGATATCGTAATTCTGATCAAATATAACCGGCAACTCAGTACTTGCTGCCAGTTCCTCAACTCCCTGGCGGCGCCGCTGCCATTCCTGATAAGGGTGAATATTGGGGTTATAAAAATAGCCAGTTATTTCGTGACCCTCCGCTCGTAACACTTCAATCGGATAACAGGCACAGGGGCCACAGCAAATATGCAGGAGCAATTTCATGCTCCACTCGCCTCCTCAGAATTAAACAACCCTTCATCGTTACCGACATAGTTTAAACCTAAATGCTGGTAAGCCAGGCGGGTCGCAATCCGCCCTCGCGGTGTACGCTGCAAGAAGCCAATCTTTAATAAATAAGGCTCATAAACGTCCAACAGCGTGTCTGGTTCTTCCGAAACTGCTGCACATAATGTGTCAAGTCCTACCGGTCCGCCGGAGAATTTCACGATAACCGCCTCCAGTAATCGACGGTCAAGTAAATCCAGTCCGGCTTCATCAACTTCAAATTTGGTTAATGCTTCACGGGCAATTTGATGATTAATAGAATTAAATCCTTTTACCGTAGCGTAATCACGAACCCTTTTTAAAAGCCGATTGGCAATCCGAGGAGTACCTCGCGACCGGCGGGCTATTTCCAGGGCACCTGGTTTATCAATATCGATCCCCAGAATAACCGCAGCCCGGCTGATAATGACAGCCAAATCCTCTTGTTCATAAAAGTCCAGCCGACAGGCTATACCAAAGCGATCGCGCAAAGGTGCCGATAACATTCCCGGGCGGGTCGTCGCCCCCACCAGAGTAAAAGGCGGCAAATCCAGGCGCAGGGTTCGGGCTGAAGGTCCCTTTCCGATGACGATATCCAGACAGGAATCCTCCATCGCCGGATACAAAATCTCTTCTACGGTCCGATTCATGCGGTGAATCTCATCAATAAACAATACCTCACCTGGTTCCAGGTTGGTAAGAATCGCCGCCAGGTCACCAGGACGCTCAATAGCCGGCCCCGAAGTTTTTCGGATGGGCCGGTCCATTTCATGGGCAATTATGGCTGCCAGCGTAGTCTTACCGAGACCCGGCGGACCTGAGAGTAAAACATGATCCAGCGACTCTCCCCGAATTTTGGCAGCCTGGATAAAGATTTCCACGTTTTCTTTAACCTTATCCTGACCAATATAATCAGCCAGCCTAACCGGGCGCAGATTTCCTTCGACCAGAGTATCCTCCAGGCTTACTTCCGCCGCCACCAGGCGTTCCATTTAAATCCTCTCCCTTTTACTGCTGTCCAATGAACTTAAAAAAAGCTTTAAATCTTGGGCAATAACTCCGCTTAACTTGCCTTCTTTTTGCATCAGATTAAGCCGTGGCAGTACTTCACGCTGGGAGTAACCCAGAGCCATCAGGGCTGACACAATTTCATCCACGACTGGTTCATGACGGGGTATTTCGATTTCCGGGGTATTGCCGGCTGGTATTACCCGCCCTACCTTATCAGCTAACTCAAAGATAATTCGTTGGGCCACCTTTTTACCGATACCAGGCACCCGGGTCAGGGTCTTTTCATCGCTGCTGATTACCGACTGATAAAATTCTGCTACCGAGAGGGTCGACAGCACATTTAAAGCGGTACGCGATCCCAATCCCGATACGGTTAACAAGAGCACAAACAGCTCCTGTTCTACCTGGGAAGCAAAAGCAAAAAGCCTTAATTCATTTTCCAGAACCTGCATTTGGGTATAGGCGGATATTTTCTCGCCTACTTGGCCGAAACTGACCGCGCTTCCTGGCGGAATATAGGCTTTAATACCCAAACCCATGATTTCCATGACAATCGAATCAGAAGCAGCTTGTACCAGGACACCGCTCATGTAGTCGAGCATTTTAACCTATCACCCCTTTTCCTTTATCCCCGTAAGTAGATGAGTTGATGTGACAAATGGCGATGGCCAGTGCATCAGCCGCATCATCCGGTTTGGGAATCGCGGACAGGTTTAAAACCCGTTTAACCATCTCCTGCACCTGACGTTTATCAGCATTTCCGTACCCTACTACAGCCATCTTAACCTGCAGCGGGGTATATTCGAACAGAGGCAGCCCCTGCTGGGCAGCTGTCAATAAAACCACCCCCCGCGCCTGACTGACGGGAATTACAGTGGTAGCGTTGCGAAAATGAAAGAGCTGCTCTACAGCCATTACCTTAGGACGATACTGATCAATAATCTGGGTGAGTTCGGTATATATGGTCAGCAGACGGTCAGGCATGGGAGTATGGGCCGGGGTACGAATTACGCCCCCATCAATTAGGCGGCAGCGTCCGCTCACAACTTCTACAATTCCCACCCCGGTTATCGCTGTACCTGGATCAATACCGAGCACCAGCATCGTGTGACCTCCATGGCTTACACTCATTTGTTTACCATTTTATTATAAAGTAAACATACGTTCTAGTCCCGGCCCCAATTGAGTTCTGATCAGGAAATCTTGTTTCACCTTAAAAGTCGGGTCTGCTATCCTTAAACCCCTTGCCGTAGACCTCGATAGTTTCATTAATAGTAATAAAAGCATGGGGATCTAATTGCAGAACTAATTCCTTTAAACGTGGCATCTGCGTAATGCCAACAGTTACCATAATAATATCCCGGGTCTCTCCTGTGTACGCTCCGACCCCTGACAGCAGCGTGCATCCGCGATGTAAGTTCTGCATAATTTCCTTGGCAATATCATCAGCTACCCCGGTAATTATCAGTGCCGTTTTACTTACATTGGTACCATTCTGTACCCAATCAACCATCTGCCCGTTAACGAAGATAGCAATAGCCGAATAAAGGGTCAGTTCAATATTCGAGGTCAGGAGCATTACCCCCAGAATAACCAGGTTAACCATTACCGAGACCGTACCAAAGTTATAACCCCAGAAACGCCGGACAATAATCGCAACAATATCCAAACCACCGGTGGAACCTTTACTGCGCAGGCAAATACCCGATCCCAGTCCAATTACTACTCCGCCCATAATAGCAGCCAATAATGTATCATGAACCCCTAAATTGACCTGCCAATTGCGAGTGATACCGAGAAAGAAGGATAAGGATAGCGTACCGAGCAGGCTGTAAAAGGCAAACCGACGACTGACAAATCTATAACCAGCGATAAAGATAGGGATATTAATAGCGAGCACCCAAATCCATACTTCTATCCCGGTCAGAAAATTTATCATGATCGCAATACCGGTCACCCCTCCGGTCAGCAGATGGACTGGCATTATTACCAGAGTAATACCGCTGGCCAGAATAAATGCCCCCAGGATGATTCCCAGTATGTCCTTTAGTGATATGGTTTCGGTAAACTGACGCAGATTGGTGGTGACAGCGGTCATTGATTTGGCTAATTGCATAATTTATTTACTCCTAAACGTTTATTTGCCGGGATAATAGTTCTATTATAATAACAAACTCAGGAGATAACTAATCAATAAATCTGCCGCTTCGTTCCCGGCAAAAAAGCCCCCGATAAGGGGGGCTTTCCGCTATGGTTACTGTTCGTACTCTTCCAGGCTCTCTAACCCGAAATTAAGTTCATCCTGGCTCTTAAATTCAAGTTTACCTTGCTCAATATCTTTCTGTACCTGTGCTGGCAATCGAGCAAACTGGATATTGGTTACATTCAGCAGTTCCCGTTCATAACCGGCTGGTCCTTTATAAACCACCAATATGCCATCCTTGACCGCTAGATGCCTTTTTACTTCACATTCGGAACATAAGGCATCTAGGCGTTCAGTCACCACTACTGAATTATCACTGCCCACCGATATTAAATACCCGTGGGTATGTGCATATTCGCCACTTAAATCTTTGAGCGTCTTACCTACTAACTGATCTTTATCTTTAAATTCGCTTATTACCCGGTGTGAACAGCGGAAAAAAACCTTTTCTAGTACCACCGGGGTTTCGGGGTTAACCCGCAATAGCTGTTGACGACTGGTTTCTACTGGTGTTACCGGCTTGGTATCCGGTTGTCCAATCATTGTTATTCCCCTGGCCAGAGCTAAGCCAAGAACAAAGCTGGCCAGCAGTAATAAAATTAACCGCTTCCCTCTGCGGCTTTTCACGACATATCACCTCACCCGGATTATTCCACCAGATAAGGTATCCTATTCCATATTGTTGTTATATGTTATAAAAAGGCTGCCCTCCGGGGCAGCCCTGCTCACTATTGGATTTTGTCCAGAATATCGTCGGGTATGGTAAAGTTGCCATAAACCTCCTGTATATCCTCATAGTCCTCTAACATTCCTACCAGCTTAAGAATTCTGGCAGCTTGATCAGCATCAGTAATTTCTACGGTATTTTCCGGTACCATGGCAATCTGAAATTCATCAACCGAAATCTTTTGACTTTCCAGAGCCTCTACCACTTCCATCAGGCTATCCGGGGTAGTCAAAACCTCAAAAACATCTTCATCTTCGCGTACATCTTCTGCTCCTGCTTCCAATGCCGCCAGCAGAAATTCTTCGCCATCCAACTTCAATTCTTCACGATCAACCACGATCATCCCCATGCGCTTAAACATCCAGCCCACACAGCCAGTCTCGCCCAGGTTACCGCCATATTTGGAAAAAAGGTGTCTGACGTCAGCAGCAGTGCGGTTGCGGTTATCGGTTTCGATCTCTAACATAATAGCCACCCCGCCAGGCCCATATCCTTCATAAATAATTTCATCAATATTACTGCCTTCACCAGCATCGCCGGTACCCCGTTTAATGGCACGGGCAATATTTTCATTAGACATATTGGCAGCTTTAGCCTTCTGCACCAGGGCTTTCAATCGCGGGTTGTTGTTAGGATCGCCGCCACCACCTGAACGAACCGCGATGATTATTTCTTTCGATATGCGGGTAAATTCTTTACCCCGCCTCTCGTCCTGACGACCCTTTTTATGCTTGATGTTTGCCCATTTGGAATGACCGGACATGGTAAACCTCCCTATAACAACACATTTTATCTATTTAACAACCGTTAATGATTTTACCATATCTTTATATTATCGCTCAACCCGCCGGAATGCCGGTACCGGCTGCCGCTTGTGCTCACTCACCTGTTCCATTTTTTGAATCTTGGTTTTGATCGCCGGGTCTGCCTTTCCAGTCAGAATGTAATTATCCAACTGTTCATAGGTAAAGCCCATTTCTTTTTCATCAGTCTGCCCCTGCCAGAGACCAGCTGAAGGATGTTTCTCGATGATAACCGGTGGTATTTGCAAATAGGCCGCCAATTCTCGAACTTCCGTTTTGACCAAATCCGCCAAAGGCAATATATCTACCCCGGCATCGCCATATTTGGTAAAATACCCAACCGTAAGTTCACTTTTATTACCGGTACCAGCCACTAAATACCCTCTGCTCTGGGCAAAATAGTAAAGGGTTGTCATCCGCAGCCTGGGCTTAATATTGGCTCTGGCTAGCTGTTCCCGTTCCCCGGTTAGCTGCAGGCCGGTCATTTGAGCTATCAAGGAATCATAGGCCGGAGTGAGATCCACCTCGTGATGTTCCATATTTAAGTGCCGGGCCAGTAAATAAGCGTGTTCAAGATCTTCCCGTATACTATGACAGGGCATCATTATTCCAGCCACTGCCGAGCCTACGGCTCGCTGAGCCAGTGCTGCCACTACTGCTGAATCTATTCCGCCGGATAGGCCAACCACCAGTCCTTTAGCACCAGCGGCCTGTATCCTCTCTTGCATCCACTTTATCATCTGTTCTGCCAGGGCTGCGCTATTCATAATGCCTTCCTCCTGTTATTTACTGGAAATAGTTATCGGACAAGCGCCGCCGCCTTTGCCGCCGCCAGACTCCTAACTCCCAAATTTCCACAAGCAATTGCTGATTCCTGCCTTAAAATTGTAGAACATTGGTTTTAGCATGCCCAAATCCCCTGTCATTTTTCGCTGGCGTCAACTAGCAAAAAAGGCTGGCCAAAATTCCAGCCAGCGTTCCAAACCAATCTATGATTCTATAGTCCCACTAATTCCACACTTCCGCGGGCTGCCATCTTATCGCCCAGAATCATCAAAGCACCCCTTACCCCCGGAATACTGCAGGCAAAGTTCACTGCTGTTTCCAACCGTGATACATCTTTAACCAAATTGCCGGCTGCTGTCGCCGCCGCATCAGCCAGGGCCGCAGTCTCAGCAATAATAATCGAGGCATCGGCCTGGCCAAAACTTAAGGATGGGCCGACCGTACCTGATGAAGTACAGACCCCCAGCGGGAAACCCCCCCTGATTATGATTCCAACCTTGCCAGTAAAGGGGGAACTCCCGGCAAACACTGCCACGGTCCGCTCAGTTTCACTGGCCAGAAAGAGATCGCCACCATTTTCGATAATCACATTTCTAAATCCCTGATTTATGAGATCTTCTCCCACCATTTCAGCTACGGTACCAGCCACCGCCGCCATTGGTCCTACCCCGGCCTGCTGTCCGGCTAAGAGCATGCGTTTCACTATCTCTGGTGCGTGATTGGTTAAGGGTAAGGGTGAAAGTGCAGCAATAAATTCCGGTACCAGTTCAGCATAGGTCTCAATATCCGCCCGTAATCTGATCAGCTGCTTTTCCACCTGCTTAAGATCCAGCCTAGCTTCTTTGATCTTATCAACCGCTATCGCCAAATCACTTTCCTTAACCCTCGCCACGAAATAAGCGAGTTCGGCTGACCGCTGCCAGCTCCGATAAAGAGCGCGATGGCCGCCGGTTTCCATCCTAGCTTACCAGGCTGCGGGAAAGATGGAAGTATAATTCAACTGCCCGGGTCGGACAACAATCTAAACACATCCCGCAGACCACACATTTATCATTATCAAAGATGATATCCAGGGTTTCACGATCTACTGCCAGTGAACCAGTCGGGCAAAAGGAAGCACAGGCTCCGCACTGGGTACAGTTTTCCTCATGCCAGATGACAGTTTGGCTTAGCGGTTCCACCGTTATACCCAATTCCCGCAGGTAATTGATCCCCGCCTCAAAATCAACCTTCTCCCCGCTGAGTTCCATAACCAGATAGCCCTCTTTTTGAGGATTAATATCAGCTTTCAAAATATTAACCGTCAGGTCATATTGACGCACCATAGTAGATATTACCGGCTGTTCTACCTGGGATGCGGAAAAATAGCAAACTACCCTCTGCTTCATAATCTAATCCCCCTCTCCCTTATTTCCCATTGCCGTTGACTGGATGAATCGGCAGAGACTTGAAGTCTATCGGTGCATCGGCTCCCGGCAGAGGCAGAACCGGAACCGTAAGTTCAAATTTACCGGCGGCGATCCATGATTTCAGGATTTCTGCAACTTTCCGCGCCCGCGGGTAACTGGACATCGGGGTAGTAGGTATTTCTTTACCCTGAATAGTAACTTTCCCGGATTTGAGGTCACGGTAATTGACATGGCCCAAATCCATCTTTTTATTATAGGGATATTGTTCACTGTAATCAGTTACCGGGGCCATAATATCTTCATCCTTTACCGCCGTGTAAAGCAGCATTTCTTCATCGAGTATGGGAATAGGAACACCAATTCCCACTATCATAGATACCCCATATCCCAGGAAACTTCCACCGACCAGCCATTCCGGGCTCATCTGTTTCAGATCGCCGATTAATGACAAGGTTCCGGAACCGGATTTGGGGACCCCATTTTCACTGCGCTCCACATTAGGATGGTGTTGGGTTCCATGCCAGGCTACATAGCCTACGCCGCCGCCCAGGAAGATACGGGTCCCCACACCAATAGTCCGATAATGAGGGTCGTTCAGCAGCGGTGACAATTGACCGGACGTTGAGTAGCCGGCGTTTCCCAACCGGGGTTTTAATATACCCATATAGGTGTAAAGCGTTTTATCCCCCAGATTAACGGCACAGGCATAATTTTGATAGGCATTACGCGGATTGAACAATATAGCTTCGTTGATTTCCTCCAGGGTTATGGTTGTTTCAATATGCTTGCGCGGATAGCAGTCAGTTCCGTAACCTTCGGCTTCGAAACGGATAGTTTTGCCTGCTACCAGGTCATGGATGACATGGGCGCCGCCATAGGCGAAACGGCCAGGATGCACTTTATTCTCCGGATCATTTTCCGGAAGCGCAGTGGCACCCAGGTAGGCATCAACCGCAGCAATGCCGCCATAGGCTTCGACCCCGTTCAGCCAAACCTTACCCATCCGCATCCGCGGCGTGGTATGGCCAAAATTAAGAAAAACACCGGAAGAACACATGGGGCCAAAGGTACCCGTGGTTACTACATCGATATCATGGGCTGCCTGGGCAACGCCCTTTTCTTCCACAATTTTAATAACTTCTTCAGCAGTAACAACTACTGCTCTCCCAGTCCTGATTTTTTCGTTGATTTCTTCGTAAGTCTTGGTGACTGCCATATTCTTTCTCCCCTTTTACTGGTTACCCATCAAATTGCGGGCTTTTACCGCGGCATCCCGTGCATCACGCGAATAAGCATCGGCACCGATTTCAGCGGCATATTCGTCAGTGAGTACGGCACCACCTACCATTATTTTGACTCGCAGGTCCTGCTCACGAACCAGCGCAATTATTTCTGCCATTCGCGGCATGGTGGTGGTCATTAACGCTGAAAGACCGATAATATCTGCCTTTTCCTTCCGGGCAGTTTCCACAATGGCAGCTGCCGGTACATCCTTACCCAGGTCGATCACCCGAAAACCGTAATTCTCCATCATGACTGCAACAATATTTTTACCTATATCATGAATGTCGCCCTGGACAGTGGCTAATATCACAGTTCCGATGTAAGTTTGTCCTCCTTCAGCTAACCGGGGCCGCAGGTGGTTAAAAGCAGTTTTCATGGTCTCGGCGCTGCGCATCAATTGCGGCAGGAAATATTCTTTCCGATCATAGCGCCGACCCACCTCCTCAATAGCTGGTATCAGATGCCGGTTAACCAAATCAATCGCACTTGTTCCCTTATTTAGCTCCTGATCCAGTAATTCCGTTACCTTATTTTGATCACCGGTTACCACGGCCTGATATACACCACTAATTTCTGCTGTTTCCGGTTTCTCTGCCAATGCAGGTTTAGCTGCTGGGGCTTTCACCGGGCTGCCAGCTACCAGGTCCGGAATATTGCAGTGCTGGCATATGGGTGAACGGGAAACCGCTTTTTCGGTTAACTTTAACCCATCTCGATAACAATCAATATAGCCGGCTGCATAAGCATCCCGGTTTAACAAAACCCCAGCGGCTCTGGTTACCTCCTGCATCCGCTCATCGAAAGGATTCATGATCGGCAGATCCAACCCGGAAGACCAGGCCATAGCCAGGTAAGCTGAGTTTAATATTTCCCGGGCTGGTAACCCGTGTGATACATTGGATACTCCCAGGACCGTACCTACTCCCAGTTCCGCTTTTATAGCAGTGATGGTCTTTAACGTCTCCATCACCTGGTCCTGTTCAGCGCTGGCCGTTTTAACCAGGCCATCCAGGTAGATGTCAACATCCCGCAGGCCATAATGCCTGGCCCGCTGGTAAATCTTACGGGCAACCTGCATTCTGCCCTCAGTATCATTGGGAATACCGTTTTCATCCAGGCACAGACCAAGGACGGCAGCACCATATTTCTTGGCCAACGGCAAAATGGTATCAAGTGCCTTGGTTTCACCAGTTGTCGAGTTAATCAAAGCCCGGCCGACAAACCCCTTAAGACCTGCCTCCAGTGCTGCCGGGTTGGTGGTATCCAAAGATAAAGGTACTGTCACCGTACTCTGCAGCATTTCTACCGCCTGCTGCATAGCCGCGGGTTCGTCAATACCCGGGACCCCCATATTCACATCCAATACGGGGGCTCCTGCTGCCACCTGTTTGCGAGCTTCTTCCAGCACCATCCCCATCTGACCGGCTTTAATTTCTGCCGCCAGCTTCTTCCGGGCAGTGGGATTGATCCTTTCACCAATATATTTAAGATTTCCCTGATCAATAAAGATCGAACTCGTTCTTGAGGCTAAAGCGCGATGATTTTTAACCTGCCGTTTAACCGGCGGCAATCCTTTAAGCATTTGTGCAATTGCCTTAATATGCTGAGGGGTACTGCCGCAGCAGCCGCCAATAATATTGGCCCCCGCTTCCCGTAAACGCAGCGCCCATTCCGCCATAAAGTCAGGACTGTCAGGGAAAACCGTCTGGCCATCCACTAAGCGGGGAAGCCCGGCATTAGGTTCTACAGAAATATAACAATTGGTATACTGGCCCATTTGCTCAATTAACGGGCATAATTCGGCAGCCCCTCCGGAACAGTTAGCTCCAATAGCTAATGGTGACAATGCCTCCAGGATCACTGCCGCCGTTACCGGATCGGTGCCCATCATGGTTCTCCCGCCTTCTTCAAAGGTCAAATGAGCCAGTATAGGAAGCTGACAGCTGTCATGCGCTGCAATCACTGCTGCTCTCAGTTCACCAATATCAGTCATGGTTTCAATGGAAATAATATCGGCGCCCGCCTCAGCGGCGGCACTGATTTGTTCTTTAAATGCCAGGTACAAATCATCAAAATCTACCTGCCCCATCGGCTTAAGCAACTGGCCAGTAGGCCCAATTGAAACCGCCACCCAACCCTGGCTCCCGACTGCACGGCGGGCAATCCTAACTGCTTCGGCATTGATTTCCCTGACCCGCTCAGCCAGACCGTACTCACTTAATTTAAAGCGGTTTCCGCCAAAAGTATTGGTTTGAATAATATCAGAGCCGGCTTCCACATACTGCCGATGAATATCCTCCAATACCTCCGGGTGCTCCATACCAAAGAGTTCCGGACATTCCCCCGGCATCAGCCCGTTTTGCTGCAGCATGGTCCCCATAGCCCCATCGAGTATCAGAATTCTTTCCTCTAAAGCCGCCAGCAGTGTCTGCACCTGTAACACCTCAATTCCTAACTAATGAAAAAGCCTCTTCCCAGAAGAAGAGGCCAGATATCCGTATCAGGTCATCCCCCTTATCTCCCAGGATAAATCCCGCAGGAATTGGCACCATTCCCAGATTTGGGCGGTTGCCGGGCTTCATCGGGCCAGTCCCTCCACCACTCTAGATAAGATAGTAATACCGTATTTAGTTATATTAATGAAAAAGATATCATTAGGTTCTAATTAATGTCAACTGGCAATTACAGCTTTTTGGTCAAATCGTTCAATTCATCGAGGCCAACTGCATCCTGGACATCCTTTTTTACATCAGTGGTTGCTTTTTTGAACTCAGTAATAGCTCGTCCGATTGATTGACCGACCTGTGGTAATTTGCCCGGTCCCACCACGATTAGAGCTATGGCCAGGATCAGTATTAATTCCCAGGGTCCGATATTTCCAAGAATACCGAACATTTATATCCCTCCCTAATATAGGTTTCTCTCTATACCCCTAATTCTACGCCGATAAGACCCTAATAAGCAATTAACTTCCAGGACTCTCGTGAGATTTTTAACCAAAGTTTTTTACTTTTTTACTTAAGGAAATTAAAAATGTTTTCGATATTAATTTAGGGCTGGTCTCGCTTAGGAGAAGCCCTCGGAAATGCTGACCGACTGAGGCATTTCCACCCAAGTTAATTATTACTGGGGGATGAAAAAATGATAAGGTCTCTCTATACAGCGAGCACAGGTATGTATGCCCAACAGCTTAATGTGGACAATATTGCTCATAATATGTCCAATGTAAACACCAATGGTTTTAAGAAATCCCGCGTCGAGTTTCAGGATTTGCTTTACCAGACTGTACGCCAGCCAGCTCAGGCTGCTAACACGGATACAGTTCCACCCACCGGCATTGTTGTCGGCCTGGGGGTAAAACCAGCCGCTATTTATTCCCTTTATACCCAGGGTAACATGCTGAATACCAGTATTCCTACTGATGTAGCTATCGCCGGTGAGGGCTTCTTCCAGATTGAAGTACCTGGGTATTCTGAGCCTTTATACAGCCGGGATGGTGCCATTAAAATTGATGCTCAGGGAAATATGGTAACAGCTGACGGCTACAAGTATGTAGGAGCTGAACAGCTGCCAGAGGGTGCCTATGATGTCGCCATTCATAAAGATGGCAAAATTACCTATCGCCTGCCTGACAGCAATGATACATTGGAAGCCGGGCAGCTAAAGCTATCTAAATTCATGAACCCGGCTGGCCTTGAAAAACTGGGAACTAACCTTTATAACCGTTCAGCTAATTCGGGTGAACCAATAGATTGGGACCCCGAAAGTGACAGCAGTACGCACCTTGAATCTGGATATCTGGAAGGTTCCAATGTTCAAATTGTCGAGGAAATGGTCAATCTGATAACCGCTCAGCGGGCCTATGATACTAACTCCAAGGTAATTCAGGCCTCTGATGAAATGCTTCAGACCGCAGTCGGTCTCCGCCGATAATCAGGAGGTAGGTAAGTGATTAAGCCGATCGGTTCCAACAGCAACCTGATTGCTACGCAGCAAAAAGCCGAAGCAGAACTTGAACAGAATAATTTTGACCAAGTTTTAAAGAAAGCTGGGCAAGCCCAAGACGATAAAAAACTTAAAGAAGCCTGTCAGGAATTGGAGAGTGTATTTCTCTATCAGATGTTAAGTGCCATGCGCTCTACACTTTCACCCAACCCCCTGCTGGGCCGCAGTCAGGCTGAAGAAATATTTCAGGGTATGCTGGATCAGGAAGTAACCAAGAATGCTTCCAAAACTGGAACTGTTGGATTAGCTGATATCCTTTACAACCAACTCAAGCAAACTATGACCCAACAAAAGAATCCCGGACCAGCACAGACCCAGACTACTGATACCACAACTGATAAATAAAAAGAAGGGGCTGATCAAACCCCTTCTTTTATTCAATTTTTAATTTATCAGTTTACTCGTTTTGCGCAGCTATTTCCACCGCTCCCCGTACCACACCTTCTTTTTCCTTAAGATAACGCCACACTGTCTGCCGGCTTATGGTCACACCCTTTTCCTGCTCAATTAACCTGGCAATACGCGAAGCAGAGTAATTAGGATGTCGGCTCTTTAATTCATCAATATAATTTTCCAACTCACGATCAATTTTGGAGGGCCGCCCCCGGCGGTTGACCATCATTTCATCTTTCAGGTACTTGCTTATATACCGGTAGATGGTGCGGGTGGAAACCCCCATTTCCCGACTGACCTTATCTACGGAGACACTCATGGCGCTTTCCGCTAAAACATGCCGCCGATATTCCTCACTGAATTCGTCACTTACTGACTGCATTACTCCCATCATGAATAATAGCCGCACTTCGTACATATTACGCATCAATTCGAGAACCAGGTTTTCATCGTAACGGCTGCCGGCTCCCCGCAGCAATTCATCCAGCAGTTCTTCAAATGACAATAATCGTCCCGACGTATGAGCACAGGTAAACATTACATCAATGGTGTCAGCGATGGCAATTATTCTGGCCCCTAGAGGAATACTCTCGCCTTTAACCCCCCGCGGATAACCGGTACCATCGATAGATTCGTGATGGTTATAAATAAGAGGCAGAAGTGGTGCCAGAATCTCACCATCACCATTTTCCTGAATCAACTGCACCCCTCTTTGAGGATGCTCCGCCAGTATTCCTCCCGGCATTGGCACCTGTCGATAAGCTAGTTCGGAAGGAAGTCCTACCTTGCCCACATCATGTAAAAAGGCTCCACAGGTGATCAGAACCTTTTCTTCCGGGCTCAGGCCAATCTTTTCCGCAATATAAAAGGAAAAGAGACCAACTTTTTGGCAGTGGTTGTAAAGAGTAGCATCATAATCTGCCAGCAACTGTCGGTATAAGAGCACCCTGAGCAGTAACTCCTGACTGAGTTGCATAATTCATCCCCCACCGCAGGAAATACCAATACTAACTAATTATTGGTTAAATTATCCTTCGCCACAGATTGCAATAATTCCTTGTTTTTAAACTAAATTTTTCTAATATTAAACTATTTCAGATTGAAAAACTGTTATTAATTGACTTGTATTACACAGCTATCCTATAGACACCAGGAAGATTTTCGATTGCTAATTATCGAGTCTGCCTATTAACCGGGTCGGTAGTCACAAAGAGTGCTGTTCAAACAAGCAGTAACTCATCTATTAGATCCTAAGTTAACCGCAAAAATTGTCGGCCTTCATTATACTTGGTTTTTATGAAACCAATTGCTTACAGATAGTAAATATAGGAGGCGCACTCAAATTGGCCAGCGCATACGGTCCTTGATTAAACTAATAAGCTAAATTTTGGCTGTCATACCTAAGATAATATACTGCGGCCAGAATGTGAAATCAGCCGCTCCTGATGAAACGGCTGATTGAATGCATTATTTCCTTCTTGATTGGATTAACGTTTGCGAGGACTACGCGGTCGCCGAGCAGGTTGATTAGCGGTTTTTTTGGTTCTTAAGGGGGCTTCTTCAGTCAAATATACTGGTGTATTGTCCGGTTCCTTGGTTAACATTTTCAATGCTGCACAAACCAGGGTCATTGAATCATGCTCTTCCAGTAACTCCTCAGCAATACTTCGATAGTTCTGATAACCGCCAGCTTCCAACACCTGCAGTAACTTGTCGGCGGTAATTCGCTGCTGCCCTTCCATGGCCTCGCCCAGAGTAGGTATCGGCTTGCGAATAATCTTCCGTTTGGTTACCTGCTCTATCATCCGCAAATGCCCCAGTTCCCTGGGAGTAACCAAAGTATAAGCCTGCCCGGGTTTTCCGGCTCGTCCAGTCCGGCCAATACGATGAACATATCCTTCCGGATCCTGCGGAATATCAAAATTATAGACATGGGTTACCCCAGTGATATCCAAACCCCTGGCGGCAACATCAGTAGCTACCAAAACATCGATGGTTCCCTCGCGGAATTGGCGCATAACACTATCCCGTTTAGCCTGAGTCAGGTCTCCATGTATCCCCTCCGCCATGTATCCCCGCTTATGCAGAGCTTCATTAAGTTCATCAACCCGCCGCTTGGTCCGCCCAAAAATTATAGCCAATTCCGGCGAGTGCATGTCGAGCAGCCGGCACATAACGTCAAATTTGATGCGCTCTGAAACCTCAATATAATACTGTTCGGTCAAGGGAACCGTCATCTCACTGCGGGTCGGCATTACCGATTCCGGTTCCTTCATATACTTAAACGCCAGCATTTTTATCTGCGGAGACATGGTAGCAGAAAAGAGCATTGTCTGCCGGTCATCGGGAACTTCCTTTAAAATGGTCTCAATATCCTCTATAAATCCCATATCCAGCATTTCATCTGCTTCGTCCAGCACAATGGTGTGTATTTTTTGCAGCCGAATGGTACGCCGCCGCATATGATCCATCAGTCGTCCCGGAGTTGCCACAATTATGTGCGGCCTTTTTTTCAAAGCCCGAATTTGACGCTCAATATCCTGGCCGCCATATATTGGTAAAGCAGCGATACTCTTGAACTGGCCGATCCGGTTCAATTCCTCAGCTACCTGTACTGCCAACTCACGGGTTGGGGTCAGAACCAGCGCTTGAATGTATTCCTCATCATAACGGATCTTTTCAATCATAGGTATACCAAAAGCTGCTGTTTTGCCGGTGCCCGTCTGAGCCTGGCCAATTATATCCCGGCCTTCCAAAGCCATCGGAATAGCACGCTCCTGAATCTTGGTGGTTTCTTCATATCCCATTTCAGCAATTGCCTTGAGCAGTGGGCTGCTTAATTGCAGTTCCCTAAAATCCAATATCTATCCAACTCCTTAACTTAATCACATTGCTCTATTGTACCAGAGTATTTCTTAAGTTTTTGTCAACTCTTCTGCTATTTTTTTGCCGGGAAATGAAATTTATTTATCTATCTCTCCGTGCATACTGATTTAAGTACCCCTGGATAAATGCTGTTACCTGGTTTCGCCCTCTGATAATACCGAAATGCCCCTCACACAGGATATCAGCTTCCCTATCCAGCAGATGATACATTGAATGTTTCCAGTCTCCCAGGTTAGACCCCCAAATGGAACTGAAAGGGCCGTGGATGTCCTGTCCAAATAATATTTTATCTTCTCCAGTACGGGTTAATATACTCATACTGCCTGGTGTATGACCAGGAGTAAACAGGCATTCAAATTCTTTATCCGCGAATATTATTTTTTGTTCACCAATAATAACATTCTCGACTTCCACCGGCTGGTAATCAACTCCGTAATAAGCGGCCGCCGTCAATTGGGGTTTTCCTTCCTGAATGGCAGGCAGCTCAAGTTGGTGAGCGGTCACTCGGGCAGCCAGACGATCCTTCATCCAGGCCAGATTACCGATGTGATCAATATGGCCATGAGTAATTATAATATTCCTGACCAGTTGGGGATTGATACCGGTACTGATAATGTTTTTATAAATCAGATCTCCTGCCGGACCGGTTCCGGTGTCCACCAATACTGCCTCTTCCCCGCATGAGACCAAATAAACACAGCAATCATCCGGTTCAGACAGCCCATTGCCCCCCACCTGATATACTCCGGATGCAACCTCAATAAATGCCATGTTAGATTCCCCCCTGGAATTATCGCTATCATAAATAATAATACAAATTTAAGCTTATTAAATAAATTTCGTCCTAACTGCACCTGCAAAAGGGCAAACTAATATACTGACAGCATGGTGATTCATATTATCGATATAGCTCCGAAAAATTAGCCCAAATATTTTGATCTTCAGGTACCAGGCGGAGTAAACATTTGAAGCGTTATTTTGGCGAACGCTCATAATAATCCCGGCGTCCGCAATATCACACTCTAACCACAAAGCAATTAGGTGGTTCAGAAACCGCCAGATGCTAGGCACACTGAACATCATTAGTAGCAGTGTACTCAGTTGTATTTGCCGAAAAAGACAGTGAGTGAATAAGAAGCCGCCAGATGCAGCGACGCTTGAGCAAAACCACAAAAACAATTAGGCGGTTCAGAAGCCGCCAGATGCGAGGCGCAGTAAGTGTTAGCAGCGACGGCGTACTTATTGGTACGTCGAGCAATAACACGAACTGCAACAAAGCAGATGGTGGTTTATCAACCGCCCAACAAAAATAAAAATCCTGGCAACGGCCTACTCTCCCACAAATGCAGTACCATCGGCGCTGGAGAGCTTAACTGCCGTGTTCGGTATGGGAACGGGTGTGGCCTCTCCGCTTTAGTCACCAGGA
>JBLNAA010000009.1:0-45680 GCA_050259135.1 Methylocystaceae bacterium
TGAGTCAGGTATGGTTCATTAAGTGGTTTGCCATTAATGTATACCTTACCATCTTTAACCGCCACGGTTTCACCGGGAAGACCAATCAAACGTTTAATGAGATCGTCTTTTTGTCCGATACCCTCCGGTGGTTTGAAAACCACTATATCTCCCCGGGCTGGCTCTTTAAACCAGTAAACGAATTTCAACACCATAACCCGGTCTTGTAATTTAATCGTATTTAACATACTGCCGGAAGGAATAATCCTTCCTTCAATAACAAAAGTCCTTAAAACCATGGCCAGGACAAAGGCAATAATGATAATTCCGGCCATTTCTTTGACAAAGTCCTTGAAATCCTTCATCTGGCTGCCCTCCTGTTCCCCCAAACGATTATTCCTTTATACTTCATATATGCTGATAGTCATTTCATTCTTTTCTTTCTGTAGACTAAGTCCAAAGATAATTTTTCGATCTTTCAGGGTCCGATTGAAAAAATCAACCACCCGAACCAGATCATCATTAGCTGGAAATGACTTCTGGGCGATCAATTCAAACTTATCGTCCGTTTTTCCCGGCTGCATTTCTTAAAGAACTCCTTCCCCTGAAATATCAATACCTAATATTGTAAACAAGCAGGAACCCTACTGCAAGCCAGCCTGATAAAGACTGGCGTACCTTCAATATTATAAGGTAAATCTAAGGCTTCGCCTACCAAAGATCAGAAATTTATCCATCAATATTGGATAATGCTGCTATTTGTTAAAAAAAAACTGCTATTATTTAATCAAAACATTTACTTATTATCTGATAATAATTTGATTTGAGGTGACCTCATGGTTAATCATCCAGAACCCTATTTCCCCCGCTCTTTTACCTGCCCTATTTGTGAAACGAATTTTTCCAGCCGGGCTATAAGAGGTTCGGCGGCCAGGGTTAAAGTGCGAGAAACTGATTACCACATGATTTATGATGGTATCAGCCCTTTGCATTACTCCATTATTGTCTGCCCTATTTGTTTTTATGCTGCTTCCAATAATTCGTTTAACGAACCTCTGCGTACTCAGATCGCTGACCAGGTGGCAATCGCCCTGCGTACTCTGCGTAAAGATGAACCTATTTTTACCGAGGAACGAGATATGCCCACCGTACTCAGATCATTTCAACTGGCAGTACAATCCGCTCAGCTTCGCAAGGCCAGTGCCGGCCAATTAGCGGGCAGCCTGTTAGGTGCCGGCTGGATTGCCCGGGAGTTAAATGATACCAAATTAGAAATGGTCTATCTAAACGAAGCGCGTAAACAATATGAAATTTCTTATGTTCAGGATAAGCTGCCCATCGGCAGTTTAGATGAAATAAGTATGGCCTATTTGGTTGGCGAATTATATCGCCGAACCGGTAATTATAAAGATGCCATCGCCTGGTTTGGCCGAGCTTTATCAGTTCGCAAAGGCTCTATTTCACCAGCCCTGGATAAAATGATTCGTGACCAGTGGAGTCAGGCCCGCATTGATGCTGCTAATGCCCCGGAAGGTGAAACTTTTGATGAAAGCCCGGGTGAAACCGCAGCTGCAACCGTAGAGGCCCCATCAAAGACTAATGAGGTCCCACCACCAGCAGCCACTCCGATTAAGAGAAATCGGGCCAAAGTCACTATGAATGCCCATCTCTATCAGGATCAGGTGGAATGGCTCAGCAAACTGGTAAATCTGGTCTATAATCAGGGGCAAAAGATGACCCGGGACGATGTGCTGCGGGCGGTTATTGACGTAGTCCGAGAAACCGTATCTGCTGACGATTTATCCGACATCCAGGCTAAAAGTGAAACTGAGTTATTCGAGGCTTTACAGACCAAGTTAAAGAAAACTAATGATTAAATTCGGACAGCTGTCGTTTTGCCAGCCTGCGCCGTAAACTGATAGCAGACATCCCCGGCCGCTTCCAACTCGTGGTTATGGGTTATTAAGATTATCTGCCGCCCAAAAGATTCATTAATTTGTCTGATGAAAGCTGCTACACCGGGCATGTATTCCTCAGATACGTGTTTAGCCGGTTCATCCAACATCAGCGGCCCGTCGACCGGGGGATCGGAAATCTCCATAAAGGCAACCCGCAGAGCCAGGGCAATAATATCAACTATTCCGCCGCCCCTGGCATCGCGGGGTTCGTTGATAATACTCTGGTTGCTGCCGAAACTGGATGCCACCAGAAAATTAGCCTCCGGGCGATCAGTACGGCTGGTATCCAGTTCGATTTTAAAAGCCAGTTCATGGTTAAACACTGAACGCAAACCGGTGGTTACGATCTTCTCCATAGCGGTACAGGCATTAGCCCGCGCATATTCTGCTGCCAGTAAGAAAAGCTGACTCACCTGGCGCCAGGTTTCCTGCTGGTGTTCCAATGCTGTCAAGGCTGACCTTAAATTAGCAATCCGCCCGTCTATACTGCTCTTAACTGCCTGCTGCCGCTGATATTCATCACGGAATTGTTGATAAACCTCGGTTACATCCATATCATAACTCCTTATCAACTAAATACTATCGTGAAACCGAAGATGAAACGGGAGGTTCTTTTATCCGTGGCAGATAAAAATAGAATTGTACTCCTCCTGGTAAATTGTCAAATCCATAGCTGCTTTGGTGCATCTGCAGGATGGTCCTGGCAACTGTTAAGCCAAGGCCGGTACCCCCATACTTTTTATTGCCGGATTTGTCGGCGCGATAAAATGGTTCCCAAATCCGTTCAATATCTTCGGCTTCAATATTCAGCCCCTCATTATATATATTAGTCCGTACCAGTTCTCCTTCCGGCAGTACAGAAATCTCAATGGTTCCTTTTTCTTTAGTATAACGAAGGGCATTGGTAACGAAGTTTTCCAGTACGTGTTCAATCTGTATGGGGTCACCATCGACCATGATTCCGCCAGGTGTGTTTATTTCTATGATAACCTCTCGTTCTTCGGCTATATCACTGTATCTTCCGGTAACTTTATTAATCAAACTCTCTAAATCAAACCAACTGCGTCTTAACTTAACATTGCCGCCTTCCAATTGAGATAAGCTGAGCATATTGTTGATAAGCTTTCCCATCCGCTTGACTTCATCAATAATTATGCTGAGGTAATGGTTGCGTTTTTCCTCCTTGATATCATCCAGGAGAGCCTCGGCATAACCGCCAACCAGCCCCAGAGGGGATTTTAATTCATGTGATACCTGGGAAATAAACTCTTTGCGCATTTTCTCTAATTCGCGTTCGCGCTCGATAATCTCAACTAATCGGACATTGGCTTCCCGCAGATCAACCGCTACCTCAATCAATTCCTTGGTGGCACGAGTACCGGCAGCTCCGGCGATACCAACCCAGAGATAGTTTAAATAGCGAATCACGATGCCCCCTCCCAGGGTACCAGCCGGATACAGTTCAGGGTAAATTTTTAGCAGCATTAGGTCACATCCCATGCACAAGAAAGTACAAAACATGGTCAATCGCGGGTCAAAGTAGAAAAGCGATAAAATAATCGCCAAGAAAAACAGAGCATGGGTTTCCGGTGCATCATGGGCGGCAGTTCGTAATACCACCAGAATTAATACCACAGAAATCACGGCTATCCATTTGGTCCAGCTGGAACTTCCGAAAAACTTGACCGCCAGGTAGAGCAAACCCAGTATTAGATAGCTGATGATTCCAACCTTCATAATTGCAAAATAGGTAATGGCCGGAGAAGTTAGACCAACCAACTCCAGATAGGCAGTTACTATCAATATCAGGGTTAACGATATTAAAAGCGTTTTCATTAAGCGATAATGATTGCGCAGAGTATTATTATCCAATAATTCCGATGCGAGCTGCAGGTTAATCATCACTGGGAGCCTCCCCCAACACTATTTGCTACGTGGATTAATGGTGTAACCGTGACCACGGATGGTGGTCACTAAATAGCTGTTAACCCCTAACTTATCTCGCAGCCGGTTAATGTGAGTATCAACCGTTCGCAAATTACCGTAATAGGAGTAACCCCAGAGCTTTTCCAGAAGTTCCTCCCGGCTGATAACCCGGTCACGATTCAATATCAAATGGACTAATAAATCGTATTCCCGCGGAGACAGATAGATAATTTGTCCGTTGCTGGTCACTTCATGGGTCAGACGGTTAATTATTAACTGATCAATGTGTATGTATTCTTTATAATCGGGCAGCTTCGCCCCGGTTCTTTTTAATAATGCTTTGACATGAGCGACCAACACCCCCGGGCTGCAGGGCTTGGTTATGTAATCATCCGCTCCCAGGTCAAATCCTTTAAGTTTATCATCATCCTCCGACCGGGCGGTCAGCATAATGATGGGTACTTGTGAACTATGTCTGATCGATGAACAAACTTCCCAGCCGTTTAATCCTGGAAGCATCAGGTCTAATATGACCAGATCAGGCCGTGCCTGATCAAAAACCTTTAATGCCTGTCGGCCATCAGCGGCTTCTATTACTCGGTAATTTTCCCGTTCCAAATAGTCATTTAATAATTCACGCATACGGTCATCATCTTCGACTATCAGAATGTTACAAGACACCTGTTCAGACATTAAATTTCTCCACCTCCTGGACTCGGGTGCAATTGTGAAAGCTTATATCAGTCGTTAAAGAATTCCGGTGGAATTAAGGACTCAGCCTGCTGTAACAATTCATTCATTTCATTGCGTATTTCTTTAATTCGCTGTTCCAATTCTTCAGGTTTTACCCCCAGTTCCAAACAGCGAGCTTCTATATCGGCTAAATCTTTTTCCAGGATGTCTTTAGTAGCCTGGGCATTAGCCCGAGCTTCTCGGGCTTTGCGCAGGGCCTGTTCCAGCCGTTTGATTTTGTCCTCATAAGTGGGCGCTTTACTGTTCATTTCTCCATTCCCCCTCCAACTGAACTCTTAATTCCTGTATATGCTGATCATCAATATTGCCGTGGCAAACCGGACATTGACCGACCTGCGCCAGGCAAGCCAGATATTGTTCGGTATCTTGTTGATATCCTGATTCCAGGTTGAACAATCGCTGTTCAATTAGTTTTAATGTCACCTGGGCTTCGGCCCATTTTGTCTGATATTCCCCCATGGTCCTCTGCTGCTGATTTAACAATAGTAATTGTTCGATTCCGTCCTCAGCCGGGCGGCACTGCTCCAACCTGAACAAAATACTCTTAATCTGCTGCAGCCGGTCATGGCGCTGACTGTGCTCTCTCCATTGATTTTGGACCGCTAATCCTTGCTCCCGCTGTAATACTAACTTTTCAAGTATGGCTTCTGCTTGATTCAATTTGTCAGTAGCCTCTAACTGCTGCCCAGCGTGTTTTAAACCCTGTTTTTTTTCAAGCAGGCTGTTATATAATTGATTCATGCTGATAACTGCCGCCTGGTGATTAATCGTTAAGTAAAGAGCCGCACTGGCATCTTCTAAATGTTCGGTAGCTGCAATATTCTGCCTTACCTTATCAAGTTTCTGCCTGGTACTTACGTGTTTTGTCAATAACTCTTCATACGTCCTGACGGCGGCAGCTAAAGCTTCGATTCGGTTGAATACATCTTGAACAGTCGGTAGAACCGCCGTTTGCTGCAGCAATTCAAAACACAGGCCATAATCAGATCTTTTTTGATCATGCTGCTGCTGTAACTTCGTCAACTGTGCCGCCAGATTGTATTTCTCCCGTAATCTTTCCTGGCAATCTTCAGCATCTTTGATCTGGTTCAACTGTTGTAAATAGGGAGATAAATCTTCTAACTGCTGCCGGGCCTTAACATATTGATTAAACAAATTTGATAACTGCTTCTGTAAATTTTCCTGGTCCTGCTTTTGGGCAAACAGAGCATCCAGTTCTTGCAGGGCAAGCTTCCAACTTTCTAAATGGGCATAGGCCGCCAGCAATTTTTCTTCTTCTTTAAATTGTTTTTGCTTCTGATCAATCTCCTGGTTAACTGCTCGTAAATCCTTTTGGATTTCTCGCTGAGCAGCATCAACTATATGAGCATCACCTAATCTGCCTATAGCTTTGGCTCTGGTAGTTCCTGGAGTTTCTAATAAAAAGGCCCCTTCTAACTGATAAGCCAGATTCAAATTCATTACGACATCCTGATCGATTAAAATTTCATCCACTCCGAGAGCCAGCTTGATTTCTTCAGGTACCGCCATTCCGTGCTTTTCGAATACCATAGGCTCTTGCCCCGGTATTATAAGTAAATATCCATTTTTGCGGGCGGCTTCATTGCGGTAACGACGAACGATAATCTGTTCTTCCGTTTCTACTTCCACCCAACAATCACTGGTGCCCATACGAATAAAACTGCTGCCGCGCGGTTGGTTATAATACAGCCATCTCAGGGCTCTGATAACTGAGGTTTTGCCAACATCAGAGGGACCGACGATAATATTGACACCGGAACTTAAATCCAATGTGGTGTCTTCATGGGATTGAAAGTTATGCAAACTGATGCGCTTTAATGCTTTGTTCATCGGGCGGAACCTCTTTGAGCAAAGAATTCCTGAGCCTGTCCCAAACGGCGACGGGCTTCAGCTTTTACTTCGGACGAAAGATCATTATTCTCAATCAACAAATCCTCTAACACCTTCTCGACATTTACCTTTTTCATATCAGCCGCCGCCTTAATTTCGGAG
The DNA here is from genome assembly GCA_050259135.1 of Methylocystaceae bacterium. Lineage (GTDB taxonomy): Bacteria > Bacillota > Syntrophomonadia > Syntrophomonadales > JBLNAA01 > JBLNAA01. The sequence continues at coordinate 6,630 of JBLNAA010000009.1, forward strand.
CTAAAGATTTCCAACTGCCTCTGCCGGGACAGGTGCAGTTCAGTTGCTTCCCGGCTCAATACTTCCGCACCTGGACATGCCGAGGCTAAAGGTCTAATCTCACAGTTTAACCCATCCGCAGTGTTGATTAATGCTACCGCCGGCTGGCGATTCATTTCCACCGGATGATTGGTTAATCTGACCAGGGCACCGGGGTTGACAAAAAGGTGTCCCTGTCGCTCAACTACCCCGAATCCGAGATGATAGTGGCCGCTAAGCGTTATATCTGCCGGGTGTTCTATCTCATCAATTAAGGTATGTTCTCCCGGGAAGCCGCCTTTTTCCAGGAGCATACCGTGAACCACATGAATGAAACAATCCGCATTCCGCCGTTCAATATTGTAACCTCTGCCCTTGGGGCTGCGGTCGATATCATAATGGTATCCCTGCCCGGTCAGGCAGTAACGTACCCCCCGTTCTTCAATAATTAATGGGTTTTCCGGCAGCAGCAGCTGAAGATAGCCTAACCGAGTCAATAAACCCAACAGAGTACGCGGCAAAGTTGACAGATTACCCCCATACAAGTCATGGTTACCTGGGACAATATACAGCGGACAGGTGATCTGCTTCAAAATCGACAGGTATTCGCCAGCCTGGGCCAGCCCGGGATTAGGTACATCAAAGAGATCACCGCCATGGAGGATCAAATCTGCTGACCAATCCCTAGCCAATTTGACGACCTCTTCTAATTTGGCAGCTAAAGCTTGAGGCAGATTATCTGTACGGTTTTGGGGAGTAACCGATCGCAGATGAGTATCAGTAAAAAATAATATTCTCATGCTTAGTTCCCCGGTTCGACCAGATAATACCGATCAACCAGACCACTTTCCCGCCGCAGCCATCCCATTTGACACCATTGCTCAGTAAGCTGCTGTAACTGTTCTACGGTGTAGGTATAACCGCTGTTTTCCATAAGACGTGATATCCGTACGAAATCAGTCTCCTGAAAAGGTGAAAACTGAGACATCACCGATTTGAGCTGTAGGTATTCACGGTTTTGCATATTTGCTAATTCATCAAAGGGATTTTCGGCATGGGGGCTGGTAGTATGAGCCGCCCTTATCCGCAGTGAAACGGTACGGCCAAAAACTGGTGATGACAGGAAACAGTTTCCTGACTGCAGATAAGGCAGACGTTTAATCTCTTCGGCGTTTAAGTCCGTTTCTTCCCGTATAGACTGAAGGTCGGTCGAGCGCACAGTACGGAAAATCAGTTTGGTATTAAGCTGAGCATTAACCGTGTCATCAAGCAGAAATGGCCGTTGGGTAGCCAGAATGAGAAAAATCCCGTACTTCCTGCCTTCTTGGGCGATTTCTCTGATTTCGCGCCGGCTTGGTATATTATTTTCACCCCGGGGGGCAAAATTGTGTGCTTCATCCGTAACCAGTATAAAGGGCGGGAAAGGCGCTGGAGGATTAATTCCACGCTGCAGCGCATCCCGATAGGAACGGCGCAAATAATACAATCTCCGCAGCAAATAGGCGGCATAGACCCTTAACAGATAGGATGAGCCGCGAACAACTACGGTTTTACCACTTTTTAAGCCCTCTTCTATCCGGTTAGCACCTTGGGGCATAAAAATTCCTTCATTTGCCAGGCGATTTAGGCGCCATCTGATGGCCCGTAAAGTGGCAATGCCTCCGATCTGGGAAGCCAGCTTTTTCAAGCGCTGCAGTTCTTCTGCTTTCCGTTGGTCGGGGAAATCCCGGCGTGAATTGAAGGCTTCAGTAAACTCGTTATCCCCTGCTTCCAGCAGTTCATTTAATAATTCCAACCGCAAACTAAAGCTCTCCAGAGTATCATGAAGCCTTATAACAGTCTTAACTGCCGCGTCCATGGCTTCGGACATCGGGCTGATGGCATCAAGCAAGCTGGATAAATCATTTTCGGTCAGCTCAGAAAATTGCACTCCTACATCCTGGCCCACCATGTAAATCTGGGTCTGGCTGCTGTAACTTTTACCGTTCTTCAAATATGATTCATCAAAACTCATCTCAAAATGCGGATCCAAAACCAGCAGCGGAATATGGTGATCCATCATTTCTTCTATAAGAACCCTGAGCCCGAATGATTTCCCCGAGCCACTGCCGCCAAATACTCCTATATGGGGATAGTCCTGCATAGCTCGATAATTAAATACCAGCGGAACACCTGGCTGTCCCAGCAGTTGCCCGTTTTCCAGTATCGGTGCTAAACCCAGATATTCAGGCGGCAGCGTCGGGAGTAATGATTCAGTTCCGCGGATACTGCCCCAGATAAGTCCCTGCGCTGGTTCAGTGCTTACCAACAAGTGGCTGACTTCATTGAAAACAGGTTCACGAACGACTGCTCCTGCCGGCAGGGGGTAAAATAATTCATCCAGCATGCGCAGGCGAGCTAAATATACCGTCTCTTTTTCCAGGTTAAAACCCAAATCAGCCAGTGAGGCCAGCGTATCATTACCTAAAACAAAAGGCGATCTCTCGGATACGGCAGGAGCCAGCGGATTTAAAGCCAGGGTTTCAATTACTTCCCCTACCGGTACCCCCTGGGTGATATCCTCAACAATTAATAATTCATTCAACCGAAAGCGGCGATCAGCACTTGCTACCAGTACTTCTCTTTCACTGGTGGTTCCTACCACTTGCATGGTCTTCCCTCCTAGATGTTGCGCTGCTGGCGCTGACTGGTAAATAACTTTTCATAGGTGTCATTGCTAAGTCCCATTTTCAATATTACTTCGCCTTCTTGATGCGTCAGGCGAACCTTACGGTCAACCAAATCAAGCAAAAAGGGAACTCCCCTCCCCGTACTGCCGGTGGCAGCATAGAGCAGCTTTATACACTGGATTATATCGTTCTCCGATGTACCAGGTAAGAAATCACAAGCTGCTGCTGCCGGGCGGGTGGAAAAACGAGTGAAAACCGTGCGGTATTCTTTTTTAATCGGTTTATCTTTATCTAAAATTAGTACTTCACCAGGCTCCAGCAGGCCAAAGAGTAACTCCCGATCATATACCGGCCGTCGATTTATATGTAGCCGCGGTGCCAATTCGGCGGTGGCAATTTCCTCTATTACCCCTGCTACCAGAGTATCGGCCCGGGCTGCCGCTGCTAAAAGGTCATTCCAACCAGGAAGGGTATCAAACAGCAGCAGTCCGCCGTCCATCAGCATCAACCTCGGCTGCCATTGTTCTATAGCCTGTGCTGCCACCTTCACTTCCAAAGCCGCCAGTTTTCGCTGCAGCCAGCGGGGATAGACTTCCGCCGGAGAAACAGTCTTATGGCGAGCCATTTCTTCAATTTCCAGACTGACAGATGGAATTAATGGCGTACAGCAGCTAATCTCTGTCACTGTATCCTGGTGTTGGCTGACGATGGCCATCGCCCGCTGCAGCACCACCGTATGCGGAAAAAACGGGCCAAACTCCAATCTGGAGCCATCACAAGCCGCAATGGATCTGTGCTGGAGCCAGTGTTTCAAATCATTAATATCCGTATTGCCCAGTTGAATAAGACGTCCCAGGCTGGTCAGGTGCTGCTTAGTCACCGATAATGGCGGTAACTGAAGAAAGCCTTCGCCTAACTGCCGGTCAAGTTCACGAATCGATTGTACAAATTCTGGAGAAGGCATCTGCTAGCGACTCTCCTTTCCCATCTGATCCCATTATAAAGGAAAGTTTGTCCCGGCTTATACCCCCAAATATGATTAGCTTTGATTGGACGCATCTTTTCCGGCCTACTAGTTAATGGTATTAGGAGAACTTTCATTCTAGGAGGGCTACTGTTGCACTGGTTTTATCTGGGTATTGCTGCTTTAGCTGGTGCTGCTATGGCGGTTCAGGGCAGTCTTAATTCGGTATTGACTAAAAACACCGGCGTATGGCCGTCCATGTTCTGGGTTCATATCAGCGGCACCGTTATAGTCGCAGTATTGTTGCTGGTTTCAAAATCACCGTTATCTTCGCTGTGGCAGCAGCCCGCACCCTGGCCTGCATATTTGGGAGGTATTTTAAATGTTCTCATCATCTGGGGTGTGATCAAGAGTATACCCGCGACAGGTGTCGGTAATGCCACAACTGCTATTGTGCTGCTGCAGCTGATAACGGCTGTATTGATCGATAACATGGGGTTACTGGGATTGAAAAAGATCGGTTTCAGCTGGTGGAACCTGCTCGGTGTGTTACTGATGGCAGCTGGTGCCCGCTTGATGCTGATTAAGGCTCCCTGATTATATAAAAGTAGCCAACAAAATAATAATGGTACCCAGGACCGCGCCACCGGCTGCCAGACAGCGGGAGCGTGATCGCGCCTGAGGCCATAAATCACGGACTACCAGAGTAATCATCACCCCGGAGGCAAATCCTAAAAACAATGGTAAGCTGGTGGGCCAGGCTTTTACCGTAAACTCTCCAATCAGGGTCCCAATCGGAGTAATAAACCCCAATAAGGCTACCTGCCAAATTATTTTGGCTCGCTTAACACCACCCATTAGCAAAGGAGCTGCAATAGCCATACCTTCGGGCATATTATGAATACCAATCGCCAAAGCAATTACCATGGCCGTACGTTCTTTTAGCTCGCCCCCCAGAGCAATCGCCATGCCTTCCGGTAAATCATGCAGTGCTATTCCTAACATAATTAGATAGCCTAAACTTTTTGCAGTTGCTGCTTCTTCATTGCCGCGCATGGCCCCTGACATTAACCAGGTAATTATTACACCCATAGCAATACCGGTCAAGCCTCCTCGGCCCTGGTAAGCCACCAATGCGGAAGGCAGAAGGTCAAATATGACCACACTGACCATGACCCCTGATGCCAGGCCAAGAAACAAAGCCAGCTCGCGTTGTTTCCAATTCCTTTTTAATATCAACATGGCAGCACCAGCCAGAGTACAAGCTCCGGCTGCCATGCCAATGAGTAACAGCATATTCTTTACCCCACAGACAAACCTCTCTTTTATATCTATGGGGCACCTTGCTTACCTAGACGGATTCACTTAATGTATTTTAATAACTCCTCACTTTTAACCGGTCCTGGCAGCTGTTTTATGATCTGACCCTGGGCATTGATAATAAAGGTCATTGGTATGGTTCGTACGCCATATTGAGCGAAAACCCGACCGTTTTTATCAAATAAAGTGGGGAATGTAAGCTTATTTTGTTCTTGAATTGTCAATATGTCGGCCGCCGGATCAGTGCTGACAGTTAATAATTCTGCCTCCCCATGATGCTGGCTATAAAACTTCTCCAGTTCAGGCAACTCCTGAATACAATAGCTTCAGGTGGTTGACCAGAAATTAAGGACCACTGGTTTCCCTAACCGTTCGGCTAATGTCACCTCACTTTTAGCCCCATATTGAGGCAGAGTAAAGGTAGGAGCATTAACTTTTTTGGCAGTTGATGATATATTCCCTCCACATCCGGTTATAACCATTAAAAGCATTAGGCAAACCATGTATTTGATATTAATCTTCATTTTTCACCTGCTTTCTGCCTCAATTATTCTAACCTATCTTAACCAGCATTAATTATGAAAGTGTATGTATTTTTTTGTTATAATTATTGGGGGTTGTTTGTTACGGATTTAAAAAATACGTATGAAAGGTGACTTATTTATGTGGGATAAGGTGAAATTAAATATTGATGAAAATGGTATTGCTCTGCTTACGTTTAACAGCCCGGAAAACATGAATTCATTCACCATTGAGCTGTGCCAGGATATTATTGCCGCCTGCCGTTATGTTCAAGAAAATGATGATATTAAAGCAGTTATTATAACCGGTGAAGGTTATGGTTTTTCCGGCGGCGGTAATGTAGCCACTCTGGCCGGTATGACCAGTCCCGCCAAGGCCAAATGGACTTATGATGTTTCCTTTGCCACTGTCAAATCAGTATATGAAATTGACAAACCCGTAATCGGGGCCATTAATGGGCCAGTAGCCGGTGCAGCGGTTGCACTGATGATGTCCTGTGATGTTATAATTGCATCAGAGAAGGCCAAATTTGGTTATAACTTTATCAATCTTGCTTTCTGCCCGGACAGTGGTGCTTCTTATTTCTTAACCAGAAAACTGGGGTATCACAAAGCTCTGGATATTCTTTGGAACGGCAGAGTGCTGACGCCGGAGGAGGCACTAAACCTGGGCATTATCAGTAAAGTGGTGACTCCCGAAGAGCTAATGGATGAAGCTATGAAAGCGGCGGTTCGGATTGTTAATGGTCCCTTGATGACCATCGGTCTTGATAAAAAACTGGTTCGAGCCGCTATGTCTAACGATTTCTATCAGCAAGCCGAGTTGGAAGCTATGTATCAGGTACTTACCTGGGCGTCTGATGATTTTAAGGAAGGCTGCCAGGCCTTCGTCGAAAAACGCAAACCCCGTTTCACTGGCAAGTAAAACGCAGATATTTCCGGGCCCTTCCCGGCAGGGAGGGGCCCTTTTTGCAGCAAACATTATTATAATTACTAACTCATCTTACGTACTTGACCATGGAGGTAATATATGAAGCAGCGCTGGAGAGGCTTAATTTTTATTATGTGTGCCGACCTGCTTTGGGGGTTATCGGCGGTAATAGCTAAGTTTCTGTTTAATAATCAGGTTAACGCTTTTGATCTGGCTCAATTAAGAATAACCCTGGCTTTTATTTTGCTTTTTTGCTGCCTGTTAGCTTTTAATCGGCCCCTGCTTAAGGTGCAAAAACATGATTATCTCTATATGATAATCTTTGGCATAGCTGGTATGTCAGCGGTTCAGTTTTCTTATATGTTCACCATTAGTCAAACTAATGTGGCGACTGCTGTTTTCCTGCAATACCTGGCGCCAGTATTTATCCTCTTATATGCTTTTGCATCCGGCCGCGAAGAGATAAATATTCTTAAAGTAATCAGTATCGCTACAGCCATAATTGGTGGTTTTTTAATGGTAAAAGGGTCAGGCAGTGAAGGTCTGGCCATTTCTAAACTGGGGCTCACCGTAGGTTTGGCCTCCGCGGTTTTCTTTGCCTTCTATACTATTTATGGCAAATATGGTTTAGGCAAATATTCACCTTGGACTATGCTCTGTTGGGGTATGGGAGCCGGCAGCATTGTCTGGTGTATATATCGTTGGCCCTGGCAAACTTTGATAAACTACTCCTTGACCGAATGGGGATTCTTTTTCTATATGGCGATCTTTGCCACTATCATCCCTTTCGGACTCTTTTTCAAGGGACTGCATTTGCTTACACCGGTGATAACTGGGGTAACCAGCACCATCGAACCTGTATTGTCTGCCATCCTGGCATTTTTAATATTGGGTGAAGCATTAACCGGTTGGCAGATAATCGGATCTGTCTTGATAATACTGGCCATAACTTTGTTACAGACTATTCCTAACAAATCCATATCGGCATAAATAACTGCCCTATAATTGTAGGATTGGGGTATGCAATTATATTAGGTTAATGAATTTTCAGGGAGGGAGAGCGGCAGCGGTGGATGATAAAATGTTTGCCCTCTGGGGTGAAAACCGACTTAAGGGGCAGCGCAAGTTTGTCTTTTCTTATGGTTTTACCGCGACCTTAATAACCCTGCTGATATTGCTTTTGGTTAAAATTTTTCTCTTTATCAGTACTCCAGTAGTAATAACCGTGATAATTGTTTTTGGCTTGGCAGGTACTCTGTTTGGATACCTGGTATGGCAGCGTTATGAAAAGCTATATCAGCAGCGCCTTGATAGTGAGACGAAACCTCAGTAAATCAAGCACCAGCTTAATTGGCCGATCTATTCCCTTAAACAAAACAGATCGGCCTTCTATAAACCGCGCCTCTCGATTTCAATACGGAAATTAGCAAACAATGCCGTTAAAGCACCGATTGCCATCAGCAGAGGTGCTAGAATAGTTACTACCCCTCCAACAACTAACCCCGCAGTAACTGGTATTTCCATCAGTTTATCCCCACTGGAATTGTAGATCATCAAGCGATGGACATTGCCTTCAGCGATCAGTTCTTTGACCTTGCTAACCAGTTCATCAGCTGTCACTTCAATTTGTTCGCTCCATTTTTCCCACTTGCTGTCCAAAGATGCCACCTCCTCACTCGTTTATTATAACCGATCTGCCTATATCCCATTTACACCTGCCCTAAGCAGTTGTTCTTCTCCTACCTTTCCCCGAACTTGCTCGGCGGGGATTACGCCCGGGCGCTGATGCCCCAGTTCTTTTTTTCCGAGCTGGCGGTTTAGTCTTCCGGTCAGAAGTTTTGGCGGGCTCGGGAGCATTTGGTGTCTTCTTTCGCTTCTTTCCCCGTATATAATCAGCAGTTATATACATCTCACTGCCATGTGACCCTTTAACCAACACGGTAGTTTGCTCATCCAGAATGGTTTTCAGATAACTATGCAGAGCCGGCCGGGAGGAAAAATGCTTGATTTTGGCTAATGGCATACCACATCTGATTGCTTCCTGAACTGCATAACGGGTTCGCGGCCCCAGAGCCAAAAAATAGTCTACCCCACTGGCAGCAATATACGCTCCCACTTCCCGATGACCTTGCCTGGTATAAGCACCTAATTCCCTCATATCACCTAATACCATTACCCGTTTGCCGCCGCCGACATTCATTAATACGTCAACCGCCGCTTTTACGGCATGAGGGTTGGCGCTGTAAGAATCATCAATAACCGTAACCCCGTTACCGAGTGTATGCACGTATACCCGACGACCAGTACGATGCATATTTTTCAAGCCGGTGGTTATTTCAGGAGGTGTAAACCCGAGATAATCAGCTACCGCAATAGTCATTAGGGCGTTATATACATTATGCCGCCCGGGTACGGGTATAAAAATTTCGTGCCAGGCCTTTTGAAAATAGACCTGGAACTGCATACCTCCATGAGTGTATTTAACTTTACGGGCCTTATAGGTTGCCTCATTATCGATGGCAACGGTGGCTAAATGTCCTTTAAACCGGTTGGTGTTCAATAATTTACTGCCACGGTCATCACTGTTGATAATGAGCAGGCCAGATGGCTTCATATGCCGTATTAATTCAGATTTGGCGGCGGCTAATCGCTCAATTTTACCGCCAAAGTTACCAATGTGTGCACTGCCCACATTGGTTATTATCCCGATATTCGGTTGGATGATCTGACAGTGTAAACGAATCAGCCCCGGGGCGGCCGTCCCATATTCCAGCACTACAGCTTGATGTGAAGAGTTAATAATACGAGCATGCTTTCGGGTCGACGGAATGATATTGTTATTATATTTATTCTTAAATACGTTCCACCTGGTACCCAAAACCGAAGCTATCATTTCCTTGGTGGTAGTTTTGCCGGCACTGCCGGTAACACCAATTACTGGCCGATTAAGTATTAAAGTTGCCAAGCTCTACTCTCCCCAGTTGCCAAATCATGCAATCAGCATTTCTAGTTCAGTTTATGTTACATTTGCCTGGTGGTTACCGCCGGACATTGGGGCAGCAGTTAGAGACATGGCCTTAATTACCGGGTCTAAGGCTTGTTTATCATGCAGCACCGGAGAAAATAAATCACCATATTTTTCTAACCGGTCAACAATATTACCCAGGGTAAACCGGGTGGGATCGAATTCAGGTACCTCATCCCATTGCAGCGGGGTGGAAACTGTAGCAAACACCGATGGGCGCAAACTATAGGGTGCACATAAAGTTTTGCCTTCGCCTATTTGTAAACAATCAACATAAATACGATTACCTCGTTTGGCTTTTACTCTTTCGATGGTGGTTATCTGCGGCATTTTATTAATTAATATCCCGGCGATAGCCAGAGCTGCCTCACGAACTGACTGGTATGAATGAACCGCCTTAATCGGGATATAAATATGTAATCCTCTGCCCCCTGAGGTTTTCGGATAGGAAACTAATTTAAGATCATTCAACAAACGGTGTAATTCCCTAGCGGCTGAGGCCACTTGCCGGTAGGTATTTTCCGGTGAAGGATCAAGGTCCAGTACCAAAAAGTCCGGATTAGTTAGTGATTTAACACGCGACAACCAGGGATGTATTTCTATACAGCCGTGATTGGCCAGCCAGCCCAAAGCTGCTTTTTCTCTAACCATAATGTATTTTTTATTTAAATTAATTGGAAGTGTATCAATCCAGACCGGTAGGTAGGAGGGAGCATTCTTTTGAAAAAAGCCAGTTTTTGCCACACCTTCTGGATAGCGGGTGAAAACTAATGGCCGATCCAGCAGATGAGGTAAGATGTACGCCGCTATTTGCAGATAATAATTGATAATTTCAGCCTTTACGATCCCGATCTGCGGGTAAACAACTCGATCAAGGTGGGTAAGGGTAATCTGTCTGCCATCAATATTGGTCAAAATGCGTTCAGGCATTGTAATTTACCTCTTGTGCGCTCAGCATACTCAAAGGCATGATTGTTTTAAGAACCGGATGTCTCAATCTTAATTCCGGTGTCCATTCGGCATACTCTACTAGGGCCCCCAACAGGGGAATGATAAAATTAGATCCGGTTTTGATCAGTGCCACATCGTCAAAGGGATTACTTTTCTTAACCATCTGTCTGAGTGAGGATAAAAAAGCTTCATTATTAGCATATTCCTTGCTTAATCCCACCCGGCCGACATATCTTAATTGTCGGCCAGATGGTTTTCCTAATAACAAGGCATTAATATTGCTGCCTTGAAGAGTGTAACCTCCTATTACACACCATTCCTGACGCCGATGTTTAATTTTGAACCAACTATGATGATGCTTACCGGCTTGATAAATACTACCTTTCTTTTTGGCGACTATTCCTTCCAGATTTAATGTCTGAACCGCCGTCCAAAGATCAATTCCGCTGGCTATTTTGTCTACTTCCTGAAATTGTTCATAAGGAGACAGTATTTCGTGCAGTTTTTGTTTACGGTCCTCATAGCGCCAATTCAGAAGGCTTTTATCATTGATCGCCAATAAATCAAACATCATATAAGTCAGAGGTAATTCGCTCAGCAACTGCGCCGGCGGTTCAGTTTGCCGGTTATTACGCTTAATCACTGCCGCAAAGCCAGGACGGTTATTCTGTATCACTACCCCTTCTCCATCAATTACCGCAGTCCGACAGTTAAGATACTCGGGCAGTTTTTGCAGTTCAGGAAACTGAATGGTTTTATTTCGGCCATGGCGGTTAATAACCGTAACTTCTTCCCGGTCAATGATTATCACCAGGCGTACACCATCCCATTTGACTTCATACCAGTAATCGTCTGGTTTGAGGGCGGTAATTTGAGCAGTAATCGGTTCCATTACCCCATGAAAACCTTCGGGTAGTAACTGGTGGCTCATGGAACTGCCTTTTTCCGCGGCTTTTTAGTTTTTACTGCTGTTCCCTTTCTATTTTCTTCGGCTAACTTGACACTGGCTTTGAGAGCCTCCATTAAGTCAACTACATTGCTGGCAGCCGCTGGAGTAGGAGTGTAGGTAACTTCTTGTCCGGCTACTTTTTTCTCAATCATAGTCCAGAGCGCCTGGCGGTGTTCATTAACATATTTTTGCGGTGCAAAGTCAACAGCCAGGTTTTCGATCAAATTAACCGCCATTTTCATTTCATTATCATGTATTTGTTCAACTGAGATAGCCGGGGTTAATCCAACTGGAGCCCGTATTTCATCCGGATAAAACATAGTCTCCATTAACAGTAAATTATCGCTTGGCCGGATAGCGGCCAGAGTCTGTTTACTGCGAATGGTTACCTGCGCCAGGGCGATTCGCCCGGTCTTTTTCATAGCCTCAACCAATAAAGTGTAGGCTTTATCACCTCCACTGATGGCTTGTAAATAATAGGTACGATCAAAAAATACCGGATCAACTTGATCCAATCTGACAAAGTCGAGAATATCTATACTCTTACTGATGCTGGGCGGAAGGTTATCTAAGTCTTCATCTTCCACCACCACATACATTCCTTTTTGATACTCGTAGCCGCGAACAATTTCTTCACTGGTTACCTCTCGGGAACACCGCGGACAAAATTTCTGATACTTAATTGGCCCCATACATTCGCGGTGTAAATAATTAAATTTTATATCCTTATTTTCAGTGGCCACATACATACTTACGGGTATATTAACCAGGCCAAAACTTACCGCACCTTTCCAAATACTTTTCACTGCTGTTCATCCTTCCGGTATTTTTTTTAGTTTGAATGGCAAATGCAGCTAATATACCGTGACGGAGGAATATTTCAGCTTTATTCTCTAATACAATTAGGTAAAACAAATTGGGGAGGTATAATCATGATGATGACCTATGCTGAGTTTATGAATCTGCCGGCAGAAAAACAGAAGGTTGTACTTGAGGAAATGCGTCGAGAACACGGGGTAGGAAATCTGGTTAAAATCTGGGGTATTTCCACTTCCCGGTTGTATAAATTAATCCATGAATTAAATCTATCGGTAAGTAAGAGAGGTCGGAAAGCCAAGAACAGCAAAAAAACTTCGTTACCGCCTGCCCGGCAGCCCAAGGATAATCTTTTGTTCTCAAAGCTAGATAATTCTCAAGCACCAGGCAGCAAAATGACCTTTACCATAACTGCCGAGGGTGACGGTGATATCCTGGTCAAACGGTTGCAGCCATTATTTACGGCTATGTCAGCAGCTAATTTAACTTTTAAAGTGAGTATTTTTGCCGAAGAAATTTAATCGTTTACTAACCACACTTGAAGCCCTATTACAATTATGTGATATACCAATTGCGCGGTTAACCTCCTCCTTCGCTAGTAGCCATATGATTTTTACCCATTAAAATCTTCTCTGGCAGATAAAAGAAGGCCTTGGGAATAACTTCGATTATACCCTCAGGCCTTCTTAATATTTGTTTATTTCTCTAAACCTTATTCGGCATTTACCTCTCCCAGATAGGCGGAGCGAACTTTGGGATTTGCCTGTACCTCGGCTGCTGGTCCGGTCAAGGAAACCATACCGGTTTCCAGAACGTAAGCCCGGTTGGCGACCTGCAAGGCCATAAAAGCATTCTGCTCGACTAACAGCACGGTGGTTCCCTGGGTATTGATACGCCTGATAATCTCAAAGATTTCCTCAACCAACAGCGGAGACAATCCCATTGAAGGTTCATCCAACAACAGCAGAGTAGGCTTAGACATCAGTCCACGACCAATGGCCAGCATCTGCTGCTCGCCTCCGGACAGGGTCCCGGCCATTTGTTTCAGTCTTTCTTTCAGCCGCGGGAAACTGCTAAAAATCTTTTCCAGAGTGTCTTCGATCTCCTTGGGATCATTCCGGGTATAAGCACCAGTTTTCAGGTTTTCTAGCACCGTCAATTCTGGTATTATTTTACGGCCTTCCGGAACATGAGCCATGCCCATCCGCACCAACTGATGAGCCGGGGTTTTGGTAATATCTTTTCCGTTGAAGAAAACGCTTCCTTTACGCGGCCTTAACAACCCGGAAACTGAACGCAAAGTGGTTGATTTACCAGCCCCATTGGCTCCAATCAGGGTTACTATTTCACCCTGTTCAACTTCAAAGGAGACACCATGGAGGGCTTGAATATTACCATAAAATACTTCGATGTCTTTAACTTCCAGCATCATAATCCTGCTGCCGCCCCCTTACCCAGATAAGCCTCCAAAACCTGCGGATTGGTACGAATTTCTTCCGGCAGCCCCCGGGCAATTACCTGCCCAAAGTCCATTACTACCAATCTTTCGCAGGTATTCATCACCAGACCCATTTGATGCTCTATCAGCAGTACGGTGAGATTGAATCTCCCTTTGACGAACTTGATCAATTCAACCAATTTGGCCACTTCAAATGGATTCATGCCCGCTGCCGGCTCATCAAGCAGCAACAGGCTGGGCTGAATAGCCAATGCACGTGCAATCTCCAATCTTCTTTGATCACCATAAGGCAGACTGCCTGCCTTTAAATCCCAGCGATCATAAAGATTCATTGTTTCCAACAAATCCAGGGAAAATTGGGTAACAGCTTCTTCCTCTTTTTTGTATTTGGGATCATGAATCATTGAATCAAGGAGATTGTACTTAATTCTTGGATGTATAACCGACCGAATATTGTCAAGTACAGTCATATCCTTGAATATCCTGATATTCTGGAATGTTCTGGCAATGCCCAGCTGGGCTATTTTAAAAGGCATCATACTTTCCAGATTCTGCCCTTTAAAATATATGGTACCGGCAGTACAGGGGAAAATTCCGGTAATCAAATTAAAGACGGTAGTCTTGCCGGCACCATTAGGGCCGATTAGACCGACAATTTCTCCGGGTTCAATATTAAGAGTAAAATCATTAACCGCCCGCAATCCGCCAAAGTCACGAACAACCTCATTAACCTCCAGCAGTGCCATCTTATGCTTCCTCCCTTCGGCCAATCTTTATTTTCGGGAAGAGCAGCCGCACCTCTTTACCGCCAAATAACCCTTGCGGACGAACCAATATGGTAATTATCAAAATAAGGGCATAAATTACGCCGCGCCATTCAACAAAGGTATCGCCCAGTACCATACGCAGGATTTCCAGCAAAAATACCCAGCAAACACCAATTACCAGGGTGCCGGACATACTGCCCAATCCGCCGAGCACCACAATAATCAGAAAATCCCATGATTTCATAAAGTTAAATGTATCGGGATGAACATAAGGATAGCGATAAGCGTAAAGGCTTCCGGCAAAGCCTGCCAGGGCACAACCCAAAACAAACGCCATCGCCTTATACCTGGCTACATTAATACCCATGGCATCAGCGGCGATTTCATTATCCCGGATAGTAACAATGGCACGCCCATAACTGGAATCAATAAAGTTGCGAACCAGAATTATGGTTAGAATAAATGCCCAGAAGACGATATCAAAGTTCACCAGAGTCGGTACGCCGGTCATACCAGTAGCACCACCAAAAGGTTGAAACAGTTTATCTGAGTTATCCATACCAACTTTAATGATAATACCAAAGCCCAGGGTGGCTATGCCCAGATAATCTGACGTAAGTCTTAAGATAGGTACACCAATTAAAAAGCCCATCAGGGCTGCCATAGCTATACCCGCAATGACCGCAATTAAAAACCACATCGGGTCACCCTGGCCCCATACTTTACCGATAACCCCTGCAGTATAAGCGCCAATGCCGTAGAACGCCGCATGCCCCAGAGAAAACTGTCCGGCAAACCCATAAATAATGCAGAGACCAAGGGCACCTATAGTTATGATCATTGACTGATCCAATATCAGCTGCCAGTAATTATTAATATATCCGCTATAAATAGTAGCTTTAATTAACCCGTAAACTACCGCTGCTATAACAATTAAGATAATAGTACTGCGAAAGGTTTTATTGCCAATTTCATATTTGTTATCATCTATCATTATCTACACCTTCTCCCTGCCGGTCCGTCCCAGAATTCCTGTAGGCCGAACAAGTAAAACTAAAATTAATATGGCAAAAGCAATAGCATCTTTCAGCTGGGAAGATATGTAGGCGGCGGTAAGAATCTCAGCCTGCCCCATTATTAGTGAACCCAGTACCGCCCCCGGAATACTGCCAATACCGCCTAAAACAGCGGCAGTAAAAGCCTTCAGGCCTGGCATTATGCCCATAAACGGCTGGATCTGCGGATAAGCGATAGCAAACAGAACACCACCTGCCCCGGCCAGGGCTGAGCCAATACCGAAAGTAAGCGATATAATATAATCCACATTAATACCCATTAAACGCGCAGCATCATGATCAAAGGCCACGGTACGCATTGCTATACCGGTCTTGGTACGATATACCAGATACTGCAGGCCCAGGAGCATGATTATAACTGTACCAAAGATTAACAGCTGAACATTGGTAATGTGCAGAAAACCCAGATTATACTGCACTACTTTTAACGGAGCGGTTACGACCCGAAAATTGGGGCCGAACACAAAACTTAAACTGCAGAAATACTCTAAAAACAGCGATACGCCCAATGCGCTGATTAAAGCCGCAATCTTGGGTGCATACCTTAAAGGCCGATAGGCCAATCTCTCAATCACTATACCTAAAACCGAACAGGTGACCATTGCGATCAAAATAGAAACCGGAATGGAACATCCCCAGTTGGTAAAGGCAAAATAGCCCATAAAGGCTCCCACCATAAATACATCGCCATGGGCGAAATTTATAAGCTTAATAATGCCATAAACCATGGTATAGCCCAGAGCAATAAGGGCGTACACCATGCCTAGCTGTAAGCCATTTATAATCTGTAAAATTAAGTTCTCCAAAGAATATTACCCCCAGTATCACGTAAAAAGGAGGGGGATGGTTGCCCCCCTCCCTGCTCAAGCTAGCTTAAGGATTTACAGAAGTAACGAACTGGTAAGTCTTGTCAGCCTTTACCTGGAGAATAGCAGCGGCTTTAACCGGGTTGCCATCCTTATCAAAGGTGATTTTGCCGCTGACGGTCGGGAAGTCTTTGGTAGCTGCCAGGGCGGCCTTTATCTTCTCAGGATCGTTGCTGTTAGCAGTTTTGATAGCATTGATCAAGAGGTTGGTAGCGTCATAAGCCAGGGTAGCCAGTGCATCAGGTACTTCGCCATATTTGGCCTTGTAATCAGCAACAAATTTTTGAACTTCAGGTCTGGGATCACTGGAAGAATAATGGTTGGTGAAATATCCGCCAGCCATAGTGGCATAGTCGAGATCAGGAGAATCCCAGCCGTCACCACCAAGGAAGGCTGCCTTGATGCCCTTAGCCCGTGCTTGTTTGCCTATCAGGGAAACCTTCTGATAGTAGTCAGGCAGATAAAGTACATCAACATTCTGCTTGGCGATATTGGTTAATACCGCCGAGAAGTCAACGTCAGCCTGGGCATAAGCTTCATAAGCTACAACCTGGCCGCCGCCCGCTTCAAAATTCAGCTTAAACTGTTCAGCCAGGCCCTTGGTATAGTCGTTACCCTGATCATACATAACCGCAGCTTTCTTGGCTTTCAGGGTATCAAGCGCAAATTTGGCACCAACCTTGCCCTGGAACGGATCAATAAAGCAGGCACGGAAGGTATATTCCTTACGTTTGCCATTATCAACTGTAACTTTGGGATTAGTTGCGGTACTGGAAATCTGCAGAACCTTGGCGGCATTATAAACTTCTGATGCCGGAATAGTGGTCTTGGAACTAACGGAACCGATAACAGCAGCTACTTTTTCCTGGTTCGCCAGCTTGGTAGCTACATTGACAGCTTCCGTCGGGTCATTTTTATCATCTTCAATCTTATACTCGATCTTGTAATCGCCGGCTTTATAACCAGTTTCTTCTAAAGCCATTAAAAATGCATTTTTGGTGGATTTGCCAAAAGTAGCAATATCACCGGTCATGGGAGTCTGTACGCCGATCTTTACTACTTTCTCACCGCTAGCAGCAGGACTTTCCGCCTTCTTTGCACATCCTCCTAATACCAGGGAGAAAGTGAACATTAAAACCAGAAAAATCACAGATAATTTCTTATTAACTCTCATTTTTACCCTCCAGATAATCAGATTTTTAGACCCGTTGTAAAGCAGTTAACTCGTCGATCAATGATTTAGGGCCTGTTCCTACTATCTCTTTAACTACCATGCTTCCAGACCCCGTGTCATCACCTCCTCAAATTGTTTGCCTGCTTGCAACGGAATCCGAACTGCCATAGCTACTTTGACCGAGACAAACATTAGCATTTTTTATTCGTCAATCATTCCTGGTTTCCTGCTATAACTTTAATTGTCATTTATGTTATTTACCTATCGATAAATGGAGAAATCCATTTGCTTTATGATCTGTTTCCACAATAGTATCATAGAGTATTAAACTACGGGTAATTGTATCCGTGTATACATTACAGTATCAAAATAATTTTTTTAGTTGGAATCAAAAATGGCGGTAATAACCGCCATTGAAACCATTTTATCCAGGTGTTTTTTTTACAATTTGGGTATAGTTATTCGGCTTACCATAAGATAGGCTAACAAGGCCATAATTGCCATCATCAACAGAGTAGGTATATGAGGAGCACTTAAATAAATCAAAGCTACAATAAATCCCGCCAGAGTAATTGGTATGCCCACAAAATACTCATGAATATTAAGAACATTGAATCTGGCTAAACGATAAGCGCCGCAAAGAACATATAATGTACCGATCAGGGTCCCCAGGTAATCCACATAGGTATAAGAACTCATAACCCCAATACTAGCTGCAATGTACAGTATCGCTGGTGCTGCTCCAAAGGAAACGAGATCACAAAGTGAGTCTAATTCCATGCCTAAATCGCCTGATGCATTCAGTCGTCTGGCTACTCTGCCATCCATACTATCCATTACAACTGCCAACACAATCATAATTGCTGCTGTATGATAGTCATGGTTCATGGTACAAATCAGTGATAGGGACCCGAAAGCTAAATTCATTAATGTTATTGCATTGGGCAGAAAATTCACAGATTAAAACCTCCCAATCTCCGTTTCTCCCCCTCTGACCTTATCACCGATTTTGATGGTTAAGTAAACTTCGGGCGGCAGATATAACTGTACACAGGAGCCGAATTTAATCAGGCCGAACAATTGGCCGGTTTCGAATTCTCTTCCTGGGCTAGCATAGCATACCAATCTTCTGGCTACTGCACCGGTGATCTGCGCGATAAGTATCCTTCCCCATTGGGTATTAATCAGAGTATAACATGTTACATTTTTTTCTGGAGCTTCTGGCCGATACGCGGGTAAATAATCACCGGTTTTACGTACTACCTTCTCCACTCTGCCTTTAACCGGCATGCGGTTAACATGGACATTAAAAAGACTCATGAAAATAGTCACCCGTACGGCTGAACTCATCAGATAATTATCTTCGTTTACATTCTCAATTCGCATTACCCGGCCATCAGCTGGTGATACGACCAAGCCTTCACTATCAGGTATTGTTCTCCGAGGGTTGCGAAAAAAGAAGCCGGTAAACAGGGTCAGAGTCAGTGGCAACCAAAACCAGTTCATTACCAGATAATAGGCTGCTGTCGAGGCTAATAATCCAGCAGTTATAAATATTTTACCTTCCCGGGCGATTCTATTTCGATTTGATGTCTCCCTTATCGATACTGCCGACAACAGGTCTACCCCCTCGATAGCATATTATGCATTGTAAAAGATTAATAGGCACCTGATAATCTACAGGTGCCTATGCTTTCATACTTTGGTGGAGACGATGGGATTCGAACCCACGACCCCCTCGTTGCGAACGAGGTGCTCTCCCAGCTGAGCCACGCCCCCACAGCGAAATATATTATAGCACAGGCTATCCCTGCAGACCAAATCTTTTTATTCTTGTGCCCATGATTTCGACTACAGATACCGTTTTTCCTGCTTGTGAATTATCCCCGGCTTAAATATCCATTCCTGGTCTAGTATAGTAAATTGCCGCTAAAAAGTATTTGAGTAATAAAAAGCTCCGGTAATTGTTACCGGAGCTTTCTGGCACTATTTGTTTATTTTAGATAACCATCGGCTAAGAGTACCTGCCGCACCTGTTCGCGTTCACCTTCACTGCACGGTGCCAAGGGCAGTCTGACTACCCCGCTGTCTCTCCCCAGCAGCTGCAGGGCAGCTTTTAACGGTACTGGATTACTGGTTATAAAAAGTACTTTAAACAACGCCCACAGCTGCAGATGAATTTTTAATGCTACCTCGTTTTGACCTTTTCTAAAACACTCAATCATCTCAAGAATTTGCTGTCCGGCTATATGTGAGGCTACACTAACTACTCCGCGAGCTCCCAGAGACATCATCGGTAAAGTTAAACTGTCATCGCCACTGTAAATACTAAACGATTCAGGCAATACTTTTCGCAGTTGGGCCATTTGTTCTAAGCTGCCAGCCGCTTCTTTGATAGCAACAATATTAGGTATTTGGGCTAGCCTTACCACGGTTTCCGGCAGCATATTCACCCCGGTACGGCCGGGGATATTATAAAGCATTAATGGTAAACCAGTGGCTGACGCCATAGCTTTAAAATGCTGATAAAGTCCCTCCTGGGAGGGTTTGTTATAATAGGGGACTACGGCAAGAATACCGTCTGCCCCTGCTTTCTCAGCTTCTTTAGTCAATTCTACTGAATGATGGGTATTGTTAAAACTGGTTCCCGCCCATACCTGAGCCCGCTGACCGACCGCCTTACGAACTGCCTTAAACATATCAATCTTTTCTTGGTCGCTCAGGGTAGGTGCCTCACCGGTGGTTCCAGCCACCACAATGCCGCCGCTGCCTTGATCAACCAGGTTGATGGCCAATTCTTCAGCGCGTTTCAGGTCAACATTACCATCTTTATCAAATGGTGTAATCATAGCCGTTACCAATAAGGGAATATCCATCTGCCATCCTCCTTTGATTTTTTTATTCTAACCCCAAACTAAATCTGGAGTGCAGGGCCGCTACTGCCTTTTCCATTTCGGGCGCCGGTACCAGACACCATATGTTGGTATAGGAGTCACCAGTTTGTAGTATCTGAATTTGGTTAGCCACTAATGCTTCCACCACCCGGGACATAATACCCGGTATTCCGGTCATAGCTGCTCCAACCACCGCTACTTTAGCACACTCAGGGGTTACTTTGGCAGTTATACCCATAGTGTCAAGTATCTCCCGGGCTCGTTCAGCATCATCACGGGAAACCGTATAACTGATAAGCTCGGGACAAACATTGATAAAATCAACACTTATGTTAGCCAATGCCATAGCCTTAAAGACCTTTAGCTGTATCTGTGCGTTATTTTCATCTTTAGACAATACTATCTTAATTTGACTAATATGAGGAGTTTGAGTTATCCCGGTAATGACATGATCGCGTTCAATATCCACTCCCATTTCCTGCATCCCATTTCCACTGCCATTACATACTAAAGTACCGGTAGATTCCGAAAAAGTCGAACGTACCCGCAGGGGGACATTTCTCTGCATGGCAATTTCTACCGCCCGAGGATGAATTACTTTTGCCCCTTCACGAGCCAACTGGCATAATTCATTATAAGTAACCATGGTAAGCAGCCGGGCATCTTTGACAATCCTGGGGTCTGCAGTCATTATTCCATCTACATCGGTGAATATATCGATGACTTCGGCATTTAAAGCAACACCTATGGCTGCCGCGGTGGTATCACTGCCGCCCCGACCCAGAGTTGTAAGTTCACCCTGTTCATTTATGCCTTGAAAACCGGCAATTACTACTATACTTCCCTTTTCTAATAACTCTTGGATGCGCGTGGTTTTTACCCGTAGAATATGAGCATCACCATGCTGATCATCAGTTATTATACCGGCCTGAGCACCAGTTAAAAATACCGCATCTTCGCCCTGAGCCAGTAAAGAATTAGTTAAAACTACACCGGAGATGATCTCCCCACAGGAAAGCAGCATATCCAATTCTCGGGAGGGAGGGTTGTGGTTAACACCACGAATCAGGCTGATTAAGGTATCCGTAGCATAAGCATCACCATTCCGACCCATGGCCGATACAACGACCACCACCTGATAGCCCTGTCTTTTGGCTGCGACTACATTATTTATTACGCAGTTTCGATTTTCAGCGTTTGATAGAGACGTCCCCCCATATTTTTGCACAATAATTGGCATGGGATTACTCAATACCTCTCCTTCAATACAGGTTTTCCTTAATAACTATATCTGCAATCTGTACCGCATTAGTCGCAGCCCCCTTACGAATTTGGTCGGCGGCCACCCAGAGGTTTATTCCCTGGTCAATGGATATATCATCACGTACGCGCCCGACGTACACCTCATCATGTCCCGAAGTATACAGGGGCATGGGATACAGCATATGCTCCGGATCATCCTGTAATACTACTCCCGGGGCAGTTGCCAGTATATTCCTGACTTGTTCGGCGGTTATTTTCTTTTCAGTTTCCAAATTAACCGATTCCGAATGACTTCTGAATACGGGAACCCGTACCGTGGTCGGGCTTACTTTTAACTCGGGGAGATGCATAATTTTTCTGGTTTCCCATACCATCTTCATTTCTTCTCGGGTATATCCTTCTTCAACAAAACTGTCAATATGCGGTATTAAATTGAAAGCTATCGGATGAGCAAAGACTTTTGGCGGGTAATCTTCCCCGGCCAAGGCTTTGCGGCTCTGATGGGCAAGTTCATCCAGACCGGCAATCCCGGCACCAGATACTGCCTGGTAAGTTGAAACAACTACCCGTTTTAACCCGGCTGCCAGATGAATCGGGTTGATG
This sequence comes from Methylocystaceae bacterium, assembly GCA_050259135.1. Classification (GTDB taxonomy): domain Bacteria; phylum Bacillota; class Syntrophomonadia; order Syntrophomonadales; family JBLNAA01; genus JBLNAA01. The sequence goes on from JBLNAA010000009.1 coordinate 28,896, forward strand.
GCAACAACCATGATTATGGTTGAGCAATTCGGATTGGCAATTATACCCTGATGCCATCTTACATCCTCGGGGTTAACTTCTGGAACTACCAGCGGACATTTATCATCAAGGCGAAAAGCATAACTATTATCAATTACCACTGCCCCCGATTTGACTGCCTGGGGAGCTAAGGCTTTACTAACCTCGGTAGACACGGCAAAAAGGGCAATCTGTACCCCTTTAAATGAGGTATGGGTTGCCGCTTGAACGGTAATTTCTTCACCTTTAAATTTAATTTTACTGCCAGCCTCTTTGGGATCGGCCAGGCATATTAATTCACTGACAGGTATATTTTTTTCATCGAGAACTTTTAACATTTCCTGGCCAACGGCCCCGGTAGCCCCAACAACTGCTATTTTTACTGCATTCATTCCGGTGATTCCTCCTTTACACTACCAGAACTCCCACTCATTTGTAGATCGGTAGTTATCCTTTTAAGGAGTATTGTAACACACCGGTTTTATCGGCAACAATAAAACTAAGCCGGACCTAATAGTAAAGGCTGTAATTGCTTCCCCTGAAGTGCGCATACAATGGTCTCTATCATCAGCTTCATATCGGCTACCAGTGAGTTAGATTTCTCCTGCGGTGAATCCTGACGAAAAGGTACAAAATAGATTAATTTACTATTTAACAATACTCCGAGATTACGTGCATTCAGTCCCAGAGCATCATTACTGGAGATGGCTAATACAACTGGTCTTTGGTTGCGCAGATGAGCCTTAGCAGCCATTAATGCCGGAGAATCAATAATTCCATTGGCTAATTTCGCCATTGTGTTACCAGTACAGGGAGCAATTACTACTACATCAAATAATTTTTGCGGACCTATGGGTTCCGCTTCCGTTATCGATCTAATTATTTTTTCCGAGGTAATCTCCGCTATCTGTTTCTCCAGCTCTTTTACTTGATAAAAACGATTATCGGTGTTGGATACCGTATAAGAAAATATGGGGGTTATTACTGCTCCTTCCACCGCCAGCCCTTTAACAGCAGGAATTACATCTCCCACTGTACAATGTGAGCCGGTCACCACCAATCCGATTTTAACTCCCTGCAGTTTCATGATGGCCTCCTTTGGTCCTTAAGCATAAGCCTGAGCAGTCTCAACACGGCTAATTTCTTTGATAACCAGCTGCGGAATCACTTCCGCGAGAATTTTGCCAGCACTAACTGGTGCCACCTTCCCCGGTAATCCTGGTGCTAAAATGGCTTTGATGCCATAATTGTTGGCGGCTTCAAAATCAGTACCGCCCGGGCTGGCCGCTAAATCAATAATCAAGCATTCGGGGTTTGCAGTTTTTATTACCTCACGGCTAATAACCAGACTGGGAACGGTATTAAAAACAATGTCAGCATTCTGCATCACCGCGGTTAATTCATCAAACCCGGCAGTCAAGCAGGAAAGCTCCTTGGCCCGCGCCCTTTCCCCAGCTTGCTGGGATACTACAGTAACCTGAGCGTTTAAAACAGCGAGTTTGTGAGCCAGGGTCTGACCAACCCTTCCCAGACCCACTACAATGCAGCGACTGCCATGAATGGTGATAGCAGTCTCTTCCATTGCAATCTGAATAGCACCCTCCGCAGTGGGTATCGAGTTTAGAATTGCTACTTCATCCATTTCGGCAATTTCAAATAAGGTCAGGTTCAGTTCCTCCACCCATTGATGAAGAAAGTCACGAGCACTGCCAATAACCACAATTCCCGGACGGGTCATGGAAGAAAGTGCTGGTTTGGTCAAAACCAAATTATCTTCACAATAAACCGCTCGGACAGTCCCTTCCGGGCTGGTACCCGGCATCGGTAATATAGCTACTTCTGCCCCTTTTAATGCGTCTTCTACCGTCTTGACCAGACAAATACCGTAGCTGACCTTGTCACGTGGGAATCCAACTGCAGTTACTGTAGCTCCCATCTTGACCAATTCCGTCATCAAGATTATTTCACGGTCATCTCCACCGATTACCGCAGTCTTGATACCGGACAAAGCTGTGCTCACCAAATAGTCCCTCCTAGCCAGGGGTTTTGCATATTTCCTATTTCGGTGTTGCCAAAACTACTAGCAATATATGTATTGCTCAAAACGGGGGTGCCTGTACTGATACAACAAAAAAGCAGGGGTGTCCCCCTGCTAAGCATCACAGTTTTATTAAATTATGTACTTGACGTCTTAATAGCATAGTGGCGGAATGCCGAAGGCGGCGTTAGCAAGGTTTTGAGGAACAATCCGCGAAACCGACGCACCGAACCGGGCCGAGCTGCACGAGGCAGCGAGAGCGCCTTCAGCGCATGCGCCCCGAAGGTACGTAAGTGCTTGAGGGAATCCTCTTGGGGGAGAGGCGATGTTGGCGCGGTACCCGGTTAGGAAGGAGATAAGCGGTAATCGTTCCCAAAGCCGCAGCTTCCACCGTGGTATTCCGCCACTAGGCATCATTGTTAATAATTACAACAGATTCTCCAGGCCATAAACCATGCCTTTTCGTCCATACATGCGTTTGATTGCCAGAATGACCCCGGGCATGAAACTCTCCCGGCTAAAGGAATCATGACGAATTGTTAGCAATTGTCCTTTCCCACCCAGCAGAACTTCCTGATGAGCTAACAAACCAGGTAAACGTACGGAGTGAATCGGAATACCCTCTACCGAGCCGCCGCGAGCACCTGCTACTTTTTCTTCTGCCGCCGCTGATTTGTCTAGAGATACAGTTCGATTTTCAGCAATCAAATGGGCAGTCTTGATGGCAGTACCTGAAGGTGCATCCAGCTTTTGATCATGGTGTAATTCTATGATCTCCACCTGAGGCAGATATTGGGCAGCTTCCCGGGCCATTTTCATCATTAATACGGCACCAATCGCGAAATTAGGAATTACCGCCACACCGACCTCGTATTTATCAGCCTCCTGCTCTAACAACAGCAAATCGTGATCAGTTAACCCTGTAGTACCAATTACCGGAGTTATGTGGTGCTTAATGGCATTGACAGAATTAGCTTTCACCGACGATGGTACTGTAAAATCTACCATTATATCAGGCTTAGTGTTGATCAGCATTTCTTCAACTTCATGATAAACCGTAAGTCCATAAAACTGGCGGTCAGTAACCCGGGTATCAGCGATACCTATCAATTCCAGCGCTTCATCAGCTAAGACCGCCCTGACCGTCACCTGACCCATACGCCCCAGGGCGCCGGCTATGGCAACTTTTATTTGTGTATTCAAATTGTGTTACCCCCATGATTATATTGGTTTTTTTTAGTTTGCATTATCTGGTTGTCCATCGTCAAGGGTAAGCAAAAAGACTGCTCTTTTTAAGCAGTCTCTTGGTATAAACAGCTATTTATTCATAGAAAGCCGCCAACCAATAAACGTTTTATATTGAACTCTTTTTCAATCGCGGATGGGTACTGTCAACATCGATCACTATTACTTCCCGGCCAATCTTTTTTACTGCTTCCCAGGGTATGGTAAGCCGCTGCCTATCTACCCATAAGTTAATAAAATTACCCCGATTCGGCATGATCAAAGAGACAATTTCTCCATTAAATTCATCGACTATAAGATCCGATTCAGCGACCGATCCCATTCTTCTGCCATCGTAAATATTAACAATATCCTTACCTTCCATTTCGGATAACCGCAAGGCCTGTACCCCCCACCCCCATATTAGGAGCGGCCAGTATGCCCAAATCCTCCCTCACCCCTTATGGAAGGCGGTAATTCATCCACCAGCTGCAGCCGAGCAGTGACTATCGGGCAGATAACCAGTTGAGCAATACGGTCTCCCCTGTTAACAACATAGTTGTCCTCTCCCAGGTTTATGACCACAACTTTAATCTCACCACGATAATCAGCATCTATCGTACCAGGCGTATTAAGCACCGTTACCCCTTCCCGAAAGGCAAGTCCGCTGCGGGGTCGTACTTGTCCTTCAAATCCTGAAGGGATGGCTATCTGTAGTCCGGTAGGAATTAATTCCCGTTGGCCCGGCGGTATAATCATGGTGCTATCCACGCAGGCTCTCAGATCCATCCCGCTGGCTCCCGAACTCATGTATTCCGGTACTGGCAAGTCAACGGCAGATGGTAATTGGCTAATTTGTATAACCAGATTAATCATTTTTCTCCCCACTTATTATTAAACTGCTGTTTAACCTGCTTTAAAACCTCCTCAGGTCCGATAGCTGCCAATGAGAACCCGCTTGGCCTTAATGCATCCCGGGCATATTCTCTGATTTGTTCGGCTGTAACCTGATTGAATCGCTCAATAACTTCTTCCGGCGGCACCACTTTATTATGAAACAGCAGTGATTTGCCGATTCGATTCATGCGGTTCATTACGCTTTCCAATCCCAGCAAAGTTGTGGTTTTTAGCATGGTCTGCGTACGCCGCACCTCGTCTTCAGAAACCCCATCTAGTAAAAATAAATCCAGTTGTTGATGGAGGGCTTCCATGAACTCAACTACCCGCGTTGGACCAATACCGGCATAAATGGCAAAGGCGCCAGTATCTGAATACTGAGACGGATAACTGTAAACCGAATAAGCAAGACCACGTTCCTCGCGAATACTCTGAAATAAACGCGAAGACATCCCACCGCCCAGGATGTTATTCATGACACCCTGAATATAACGCTTATCAGAATGATAGCTGATACCGCCTTGCCCGATGCATATTTGGATTTGCTCGGTATCTTTAGCCATTAACCTGATACCACTGATAGTGGAAGGTGTGTTTCTTGCTCTTTCACCCGGAATTCTTTTTATGGCCGAAAGTTTCTCGTCGACTGTGGCTTCTACCTGCGAGCAATCAATATTTCCGGCTACCGCTACTACCATATTTTCCGGTATATAATGTTGGCGATAGAAATCGATTACTTGAGCTGGAGTTACCGAAGTAATAAATTCCTGGCTGCCTAATATAGGTCTGCCAATTGGTTCTCCATCCCATAACAATTCGTAAAACACGTCCTGAATCAGCTCGTCCGGGGTGTCTTCGTACATATTTATTTCTTCTAAGACGACACCTCTTTCGGTATCCAGTTCCTTCTCTCCGATAACCGAATCGGTAAGCATATCAAATAAAACATCCATGGCCAGATCCAAATTTTCATCCAGGCAGCGGGCATAGTAACAGGTATACTCGCGATTGGTATAAGCGTTTAGCTGTCCGCCAATGCTTTCAAAAGTTTCCGCAATATCACGAGCACTGCGCCGATTAGTCCCTTTAAACAGCATATGCTCTAATAAGTGAGAAACCCCGCCTAACTCATCACTTTCATCCCGAGATCCGGCATTGACAAAAATACCTACTGCCACCGAATGCAGGTAGGGTATGGGCTCCATTGCCAACCTGGCTCCACAGGTAAGTTGTTTTACTTCGACCAATCTTAACTACCTCCATATTTATTAATGCCACCAGGGGAGTAATTGTTTAATTCCCTTTTTCTGTGCTGGTATTTCTTCGGCAGCCACCAGCGGTATAGTGATCACCTTTTCTCCGCAATAATATATATCTAATTGCCCCAAATGCTGTCCATACAATACTCTAGCTCGGGGAGAGTAATTCAGGTTGACCAGCTGCTGCATCAGGGTTTTATTATCTTTATCCATCAGCAGTTTAACATCATCTGCAGTCTTTACCGTCAATTTATATTTAATACCATTTTGAACCCGCAGATATTTATAGGGTTCCCTCCTGGACAGAATCTTTTCCAACCGGGTTCTTTGATAGCCATAATCCAGCAGAGTCCTGCTGTCCCGGTATCTGTCATTTGAGTGTAACACTACGGCTATTAGATTTCTACCATCGCGGGAAGCGGAAGAAACCAGGCAGTTGCCGGCAGCGTCCGTGGTGCCGGTTTTGATTCCATTAGCTCCAGGATACGATAACAACAACCGGTTGGTATTGAACAGCGTTAAGCCCTGTGGGTAGCCAGGATGGTTGATATCTACCTGCGGTGAAGCCACCAGTTTTCGCAAATAGGGGTCGTGGCGCAGAACTGTTCCGATGCGGGCCAGGTCGTAGGCCGAACTATAATGATATTTGGACGGTAATCCCGAAGCATTGACAAAATTGCTTTCTCTAGCCCCTATTACCACTGCTTTTTTAGTCATCAGCATCCCAAACAGGGTCTCGGAGCCCGCCATATATTCCGCCAGCGCGACACAGGCATCATTGGCTGATCTAGCCAAAGCAGCCTTTAATAAATCTTCTGCCCGCCAGATCTGACCCTTTTTTACTCCAATGGAAGTACCACTGGTGCGGTCAGCCTTTTCACTGATAGTTATCTGGTCGTCAAAATTACAATAGCCACGAGCTAGAATAGCGGTTAACATTTTGGTCGTGCTGGCAGGAGGACGCATTTGATGTATGCTCCTGCCCCATATAATTTGATTGGCATTAGTATCATACAGACAAAATGCATCAGCGGTTACCTGAGGGGCAGCCGCCATCACTGCTGTCCAATTACCCAGAACCAGGCTGACAGCTATCAGACAGATTGATAGATAACGCCTGATCACAGATTTATTCCTGATCATACGAGATTTCTGTAACCTTCGATGGTCTCGGGATTATCTCCTGTACTTTTTTAATTTTGTACCCTTGTTTCTTAAGTTCACTTATCATATCCGGAAGGGCTTTAACAGTAGGCGCTGTAGGGTGCATCAGGACAATAGCATCATTATGCAGCCGTTTAAGAATACGCTGAGCGATAACGTCAGGTGAAGGACGCTGCCAATCAATGGTATCAAGACTCCACATTATTACCTGATACCCCCGGCTGGCAGCTAATTTACTGATACGCGCATCGGTTTCACCAAAGGGGGGGGCAAATAATACCGGTTTGCGCCCGGTAGCCTCGGTTATAACATCTTCGGCTGCAGTCAGTTCGTCATTTACAACCTGATCGGAAGCCTGAGTTAAATGCAAATGGCGATGACCGTGGCTTTCCACATCATGGCCTTTCTCCGCCATTACCCGAACTAAATCCGGGTGTTTTTGGGCCCAGGTGCCGGTAACAAAAAAGGTTACATACACCTTTTCTTTAGCCAGAATATCAAGCATTTGTGGTACATATTCCTCGCCCCAATCAACATTTACATCGAGAGCGACGACCTTGTCGCCCGTACTTCCCTGATAATGAACCGGTGCACTGACACTTTGAGCACTCCCCTGGCTAATATAAGCTCCAAAACCTCCAACTGCAGCCAGAGCAATTATTACCACCAGCAAAATCCCCCAGAACTGACGCCAGCTAAAAAAAACTACCTTCACCCTTCAGTCTCTCCTTCCCCCTGTTTGACCTATTTACCTAAAATCTCAACCTTAATTTGATGGGCACCTAGATAACTTTTTATAACCACCGGATATCTTTTGTTGTTTTTAAATTTGAAGTCCATATAATCATAGGCAATGGCTGCATCCAATCCTTCTGGTACGTAATAAACCTTCCCCGAATGGACATGCCTTTCCACCACCGGAAGCTGTGCCACTTTAACGGCATTGTATAATGTTGTGGCTACCTGGCATACCCCTCCGCCTACCCCCGGAACCATTTCTTCATCCAACATTATCGGTGCAGCATAATAGCCATATTCTTCTGTTGGTGGTCCAACCACTTTATTGAAAGAAAAGGTTTCTTCAGGCCATACTACCGAAAAGTTAAGGGTTTGGCAGGCCAAATTCATATTATGTTTCCGGGCTTGTGAACCCTCATCCAAGGTTGCATATCGTCCGATAACCTGGTTTATGCCCTTTAGATCCTTTTCATTATGCCCGGGAGGGGTTTTAATATAAACTGGAGTTATTCGTTTTCCCCTGGGGGCAGCCAATACCATATCCATGGTGGCTTCAACATCCAGGGTGCTTCCATCGGCTCCGGATACAATTTTCCCATCTTTATTAAATGCAGGTTCAATCGGGAATGTCTGTGATCTGGCCGCCATTTCCTCCAGAATTGGCATTAATTCCCGCGGTAAATAACAGCTAATGTCCATTTCCTCTAAATGTACACCCGGTTTTACGCCATAAAGCTCTCTCTCTATACGTTCAATAGTTCCCCCTAAAAGGGTTAAACTTATCAAGGAAATGATAAGCAACTGGTTATATGGACCGCGGTTCTTGATTTCCAACATTATGCTGCCCTTTTAACATTCTTATCAGTATGCACTATTTAATATCTATTCAGAGACTAAAGGACTAATACTGGCCAGGTGAAAGAAGACATAAAGGTTGGACCAGGTGGTAATACAAAAAGGCCAAAAAAAGACTAATACCGGCCATCCAGGCCGGTACCATTCAATACTTTATATCTAATTGTTAACTAGTTGCGGTTTCCCTCACCCGAAGATCCTCGACCTTCTCTGGGATATGGCCGTTGTTCCCGGGGACGTTCCGGACGGGAAGCAGGAGTTTCATCGCCGGCAAATTCCCGATTGGGGTCAGAGTTCTTCATTTGTTTTAGTACTTCCTTGCGGGAAAGGTTGACCCGGCCCTGATGATCAATTTCAGTTACCTTAACCGTGATCGGATCACCAACATTGACCACATCAGTAACTTTGCCAACTCTGGTTTCATCCAACTGCGATATATGGCAAAGGCCTTCTTTCCCCGATGCTCCGAACACTCCGGGAATTATCTCAACAAAAGCCCCAAAATCCATAATCCTGGTCACCTTGCCATTATAGACCTTACCAACTTCGACCTCTTTCACAATGGCATCGATATAGAATCTGGCTCTCTCAGCCGAATCTTTATCGCTGGACATAATGAAAACCCGTCCATCGTCTTCGATATCTATCTTGGCTCCGGTCTCATCAACGATCTTATGGATCATTTTTCCGCCCGGTCCGATGACTTCCCGAATCTTATCTGGGTCTATGGTTAAGGAAAGCATCCGCGGTGCATATGGTGACATTTCCGTATTGGCTTCGCTGATCGCTTCCGCCATCTTACCCATGATAAATAAACGTCCTTCACGGGCTTGAGCCAGGGCATTGCTCATGATCTCCCGGCTGACACCAGCAATTTTGATATCCATTTGCACAGCCGTCACACCATTTACTGTCCCGGCAACTTTGAAATCCATGTCACCCAGCGCATCTTCGATGCCCTGGATATCAGATAGGATGGCATAACGATCCTCATTTTTAACTAATCCCATGGCAATACCAGCAACCGTTCTCTTGATTGGAACTCCAGCATGCATTAATGACATGCTGCTACCGCAAACACTGCCCATCGAACTGGAGCCATTCGATTCCAGTACTTCCGATACCACCCGCACAGTATATGGGAATTCTTCTTCTGAGGGCAGCACCGCCAGCAATGCACGCTCAGCCAGGGCACCATGTCCGATCTCACGACGGCCTGGTCCGCGCATACGACCAGTTTCACCAACACTGTAAGGCGGGAAATTATAATGGTGTATATAGCGTTTGGATGTTTCTGCTCCCAGTCCATCCAGGATTTGTTCATCACTAAGCGCACCCAGAGTGGTTACTGAAAGAACCTGGGTCTGGCCACGGGTAAACAATGCTGATCCGTGAGTACGCGGCAGTATTCCTACCTCACAGGTTACGGTACGGATTTCTTTCAGTGCCCGGCCGTCAACCCGTTTACCGTCATCAAGTATTAAGCGGCGCACCACTTCTTTTTCCAGGCTATCCAGCATACCACCGACTGCCTTGTCCTGCTCCGGGTAAATCTCGGCAAAATGAGCCTTGGCATCGGCATAAACCTGCGCCACCCGGTCTTCTCTTTCCAGTTTTTCCGGCCACTGCAGAGCGTCCAGCATGGGAGCCGTTGTATATTCTTTAATTGCTGCTTCCATTTCCGGATCAGTAACCTTTAAAGGTACATCCATCTTAGGCTTGGCTACCTGGGTTACAAACCCTTCCTGCCATTCTACTATCCGCTTGATTTCTTCATGAGCGAAGAAAATAGCGTCCAGCATTACATCCTCGGGAACTTCGTTACAGCTGCCTTCCACCATCATAATAGCATCCTTAGTGCCGGCAACCGTAATATGCATGGCGGTTTTTCCCATCTGTTCCACAGTAGGGTTAATTACAAATTGGCCATCCACCATACCGACTGAAACCGCACCAACCGGCTCCTTAAACGGTATGTCCGAAATATTAAGGGCAACCGAAGCTCCGATAACCGCAGTGACATCAGGCGGATTATCGGTATCCACTGACATTACGGTGGTAACGATTTGTACATCATTTCGGAACCCTTTGGGGAATAGCGGCCTGATCGGGCGGTCAACCTGGCGGGCTGACAGAGTGGCATATTCAGTGGGACGGCTTTCCCGTTTAATAAACCCACCGGGTATTTTACCAGCCGCATACTGCTTCTCTTCGTAGTCGACAGTCAGCGGGAAGAAATCCACGCCTTCCCGCGGCTCTTTGGTAGCAGTAACTGCAACCATTACCGTGGTCTCACCATAATGAATCATGGCAGCGCCGTTAGCCTGCTTGGCAAATTTGCCGAGTTCCACTTTCAGGGGACGTCCCCCAACTGTAGTGGTAAATGTTTGCATCAGTATCCTTTTCCCTCCTTTTTGAGGTATTTTAAAATATCCGGGGCAAAGTATTTTGCCCCGGTTTTGAGGTCATATTATCCGTCCCGGTACGGTTAAGCCGGCCTCGTTATAAAGGTAAAGAGCGGTAATACCGCTCTTTATCGACGCAATCCCAACCGGGTTACAATAGTTTTATACCGGTCGAAATCATTGTCTTTCAAATAATTAAGCAACGCTCTCCGCTGCCCAACCATTTTTAACAACCCACGACGGGAATGATGATCCTTTTTATGCAGCTTGAGATGCTCATTCAGATAATTAATCCGAAATGTTAGGAGCGCAATCTGCACTTCCGGAGATCCGGTATCATTTTCGTGAACCTGAAAATCCTTGATCAGCTCATTTTTCTTCTCTGGTGTTAACATAGGGATTCACCTCCCTTTCTTGCCTGACGTCAGAAACGCCATTAACCAAGTTACACGCCGGGAAACTCGTGTTACCGAGTCAATGGTTAAAACTGTGATAATGCACAGCTATCAGGTACATTAACCGCTCTACCTGGCCGCCTCCGCCTAACATTACTGCCAGAGGATGCCAAAAATCATTCTAGCACAGCCACTGGTAAAAGTAAACTTTCCGTTACCCAAGCCATGTTTGTTCCAAATCCGAAGGCTGCCAGCTTTTTAGAGCCTGAATTGCTGCCTGGGTATCCTGGTTAATCTGAGCAGTCAATTTGGTCACTGATTCAAACTTCATCTCAGAGCGAAGGCGTTTTACCAGTAACACCTCAACCTCCTGCCCGTAAAAATCACCTTGATAGTTTATTAAATGAGCTTCGATGGTTAAGGGATACTCTTTATGGAAGGTTGGCTTTTTCCCAATATTGAGAACCGCAGGATACAGCGACCCCTGGAGTTTAACCATGGCTGCATATACACCAGTCATTGGCACCAACATGTCAGCCGGCGGTTCGATATTCGCAGTTGGGAAACCGATAGAACGTCCTCGCTTTTCGCCCTCGATAACCGGGCCGGTTAAAGAGGGAGTATACCCCAACAACTGCCTGGCTGAATCTACATCTCCGGCTTCCATATAGCTGCGGATAACGGTACTCGAAACAATCGTATCCTTTATCTTAACCGGAGGTATGATTTCTACCAGAAAGTCTTTTTGCTTTCCATAACCGGCTAACATTTCCGCATTGCCGGACCCTTTGTGGCCAAAGGTGTAATTAAATCCGACATATGCACCTCCGATACCAAGCTTCCCCAGCAAAATATCTTCCACAAAGTACTGCGGCGACCACTTGGCTACTTCCAGATTAAATTCTGCAATAATTACTTCATCTAAACCAAGAGCAGCAAAGAGTTCAAGTTTTCGGCTGGTGTTCACCAGCATTTGCGGGGCCATCGCAGGTGCTAATACCTTTAAGGGATGCGGCTCAAATATTAATACCCCTGATTTTTCGTTATTCTTTCGTGCTTTGATAATAGCCTGTTTTACCAAAACCTGATGTCCGCAATGGACCCCGTCAAAATTACCTAATGCCAGTTGAAGTCTTCCTTCTTTTTGGTAATTATCCAGGCCTCTCACCAACTGCATGCTGTCATCATCCTTTGCTAGCTTGCGGAATAACTCGCCATGGCCTCAACACCATTTCATTATCGATAGCAGTTATTTCCCCCAGCGCAATCAATTCTCCCTGCTGGTCTTTTATAACGGCCTTACCAGGACCTAAATTAGATGGTACTGCTATTGTATTACCATTGCTTATCCTATTTTGAGCCAATCCTTCAACCACCATGTCCTGCCAATCAGCAAAAGGATAGTCAGGTGGCAGTAAACAATCACTGGAAACTTTCTCCAGCGATATCGCCTGTTCGATATGAAAAGGTCCTACCTGAGTTCGCTGCAGCTGCTCCATATAAGCACCGCAGCCTAAAGCTTGTCCCAGATCATGCCAAATTGTTCTAATATAAGTACCTCGTGAACATTCTATTTCCAGATCGACCCAGGGGCCCTCTTCATCATTACCCGAACCTAGTAATTCCATACGATAAATATTTATCATCCGGGTAGGAACATCCACGGTTACACCTTGACGCGCCAGTTCATATAGTCGCTGTCCGTTATGATGTACCGCCGAATACATCGGGGGTTTTTGCATCACTTTACCAGTCATCTGCTGCAGCTGGAGGATTAATTTTTCCCGATCTACCACCGGATTACGTTTTATTATGGTCAGCTCACCGGTAACGTCCTGAGTAGCAGATATTTTCCCTAATCTGCCCCGAGAACGGTAACATTTGTTATCCGCTTCAATGAAGCTTATTAACCGGGTAGTATTACCGACTGCTATGGGCAGTACACCCGTAGCCAATGGGTCCAAGGTCCCCAGGTGTCCCATTTTTTTTACCTGTAATTTGCGGCGTAACTCACGAATCACATCAAAGGAAGTCATATCTGAGGACTTATCAATATTAATAAACCCATTCATGATAGAAACTCGTCAACCCTTGCCGTTACTTGGGATACCACCTGGCTCATAGTTCCCGAAATAGATGCTCCGGCAGCCAACCGATGTCCGCCTCCGCCCCAAATGTCGGCTATTTTATTGACATCCGCCTTTCCCCGGGAGCGAAAACCTATTTTAACTTTACTATCTGCCATTTCCCGAAATAAAATCGCTACTTCCACACCTTCAATATTGCGGATATAATTGATGATCCCTTCAAAATGCAGGTTTTCAGCACCTATATCAATTAATTCTTTTCTCGTCAAGGCGGACCACCCCACGGTCCGTTCTTTATTAAACCGCAGGCTTTGCAGCGTTAATCGTAATACCTGCATCTCAGTCCAGCTTTTGGTTTCAAACAAAGCCTGGCGAATTAAATCCTTATCCGCTCCATATTCGAGCAGACGGGCTGCCGCCCGCATCGTTTGCGGGGTTACACTGCTGTAGAGAAAGCTGCCCGTATCCATGATAATACCGGTATAAAGTGCATTGGCAATCTCCATATTGGGTATGAGCCCCAGAGCATCCAATACCAGCAAACAGATCTCACAGGCTGAAGCTGCCTCTGGCTGAACCAAGAAATAATCGCCAAAGCCGGAATTACTAATATGATGATCAATGTTTATTACTAACTTAGCCCCAGCAATAAAAGCAGGGGGCAGTGCCCCCGTACGTTCTTGATCAGCACAATCCAGATATAACAAAACTCCCCCTTCCGATAGCTTCTCGGTCGGAGTTAATAAATGCTGACCTTTTAGATATGAATAGATCGCAGGTATAGGGTCGGTTAAAACAATGCTTACCCTTTTTCCCAAGTTCTCTAAAGCCAAGCCCATCCCCAGGCAAGCACCGACACAATCGCCATCAGGAATTGAATGCCCGATGATGGTAATTCGGTCTTCTCTTTGTAAACAGTTGACTACCGCTTCCAAACTTCCCCTACTCTTACCGTTCATCAGTAAAGTCTATCTCCGGTCGTTGTTCCTTTTTAATCTGATTAAGCAGACTGGCAATATGAACCCCATGCTCAATTGATCGGTCAATTCTAAATACCAGCTCAGGCACCCGCCTTACCTGCAGGCGTGAACCAATCTCCGTGCGCAGATATCCTTTGGCTCCCTGTAAAGCTTTATCCACCTGGCGGCGTTCTTCCTCATCACCAATCACACTGACAAAAATGCGGGCATGGGAAAGCTCAGAGGAAACTTCAACCCGGGTTATACTTACCAGATTCAGGCGAGGGTCTTTCATTTCCTCACGGAAAATTTGTGACATTTCCCGTTTTATTTCCTCTGCCAGTCGGTCATTTCTTCTGGCCCCCATTGTCTCACCTCAAAATCGCTATCATTTATAATTCTCTGGGGATGTCTTCGATCACAAAGGCCTCTATTACGTCGCCTTCCTTAATATCATTAAAGTCATCAATACCTATACCGCATTCATAACCGGCTACAACTTCCTTGGCATCGTCCTTAAAGCGGCGAAGTGATGCCAGTTTGCCTTCGTAAATAATTACGCCGTCTCTAACCACACGTACATTGGACTGCCGCGTAACCTTACCCTCAGTAATATAGGCACCAGCTACCATACCTGCCTTTGGTACCTTAAAGGTTGCGCGTACTTCAGCTGAGCCCTGGAACACTTCACGATGCTCGGGCTCTAAAAGTCCGGTCATAGCCTTTTTGACATCATCAATGGCTTCATAAATAACCCGGTAGAGTCGAACATCAATGCCTTCATTTTCGGCTGCTTTCCGGGCTTTGGAATCCGGCCGAATATTAAAGCCAATGATGATACCGTTTGCAGCTGACGCCAGCATGACATCACCTTCGGTTACCGCTCCCACTCCCGAATGAATAACACTCACTTTAACTTCATCCGTTGATAACCGGGCCAGTGATTGACATAGGGCCTCTACTGAACCCTGTACGTCACCCTTGACCAGCAGATTAAGTTCCTTACTGTCACCCATCTGGCTAAAGAAATCATCCAGGCTTACTCTGGCAGTCTTGGCCTGTTCTTCCCGTTTCTTATCCGCCTGCCGCAGCCCGGCGACCTGTTTGGCAACTTTGTCATCAACCGCGCGGAAAGCATCGCCGGCCATCGGTACATCATTTATACCCTGGACTTCTACGGGCATTGAAGGGGGAGCTTCCATTACGCGTCTGCCTTTTTCGTCAGACATAGCCCTCACTTTTCCCCAGGTATTACCACAGATCAAGGTATCCCCTACTTTTAGGGTTCCCTTTTGCACTAAAACTGATGCTACTGGACCTTTACCTTTATCGAGCTGACCTTCCAGAACCACGCCCTCAGCCTGGCGATTGGGATTGGCTTTGATTTCTTTTAATTCAGCCACCAGAAGGATCATTTCCAATAGATGATCCAGGCCAACTTTAGTCTTAGCCGACACCGGTACACATATAGTGTCACCGCCCCAGTCTTCAGCAACCAGTCCATGTTCAGCCAATTGTTGTTTGACCCGGCTGGGGTCGGCATTAGGACGGTCTATTTTATTAACTGCCACAATAATCGGTACCTCAGCTGCCTTGGCGTGTGATATAGCTTCGATGGTCTGCGGCATAACACCGTCATCAGCAGCTACCACCAGAATGGCAATATCAGTAGCCATAGCACCGCGTAAACGCATAGCGGTAAAGGCTTCATGCCCCGGAGTATCGATAAAGGTTATACGATTACCTTTTATTTCTACCTGATAAGCACCGATATGCTGGGTAATACCGCCAGCCTCACCGGCAACCACGTTTGTTTGTCTCAAGGCATCAAGCAAGGAGGTTTTACCGTGGTCAACATGCCCCATAACCGTTACTACCGGCGGACGTGCCTTCAAATCTTCGTTGGCGTCAACTATATCCTCCATCAGGCGTTCTTCTTCAGTTTGCCCACGCTCAACCCGGACATCGTATTCACTGGCGAGGATTTCGGCTACTTCATATTCAATATCCTGATTAACCGTTGCCATGATGCCAAGATTAAACAGTTTTTTAACCAGTTCGGCTGGATTCTTATTAAGCTGTTCGGCTAACTCGCGAACAGTTATTTGATCCAAAATGGTTATAAATTCAGGGGTAGTGCCATTCTCATCTTTACTACCCGCTCTTTTTTTACCCCTGATTTTTGAGCCACGACGGGTATTATCATCGAGAACTCGTGTAATCTCTTTATCCGTATGAGCCTTTTTCTCCATCATCCGGCGAGAATCTTTTTCTTTATCTTTGGCCGGTGGCCCAGTCTTCCTGGGTTTGTCTTCGGTTACCGGTGCTGGTGGTACTACCATGCGCGGTGGTCTTGCTCCCTGACCCGGTCCGCCCTGCGGACGGCGGTCGCCATAACCCTGACCTGGTCCACCCTGCGGACGGCGGTCGCCATAACCCTGACCTGGTCCACCCTGCGGACGGCGGTCACCATAGCCCTGACCCGGCTGTCCCTGTGGACGACGATCACCATAGCCCTGACCCGGCTGTCCCTGTGGACGGCGATCACCATAACCCTGGCCCGGCTGTCCCTGCGGACGGCGATCACCATAACCCTGGCCCGGCTGTCCCTGTGGACGGCGGTCACCATAACCCTGGCCCGGCTGTCCCTGTGGACGGCGTGACGGTGCCCGACCCGAACAACACCCTGACCGGCTTCGCCGACCAGCCCGGTTACAGCCAGCTCGTCGTGCACGGGGCGGGCCCC
>JBLNAA010000010.1:0-4235 GCA_050259135.1 Methylocystaceae bacterium
CCGAGCTATTAAAAAAAACCTGGCTGCCTCGGGTTGGCAGATGACCACAGTCAGATCGATGCCAAACCCCGCTCTTCGCATTCCCGATTAGCTTAACTTTTTCCTTTGGTACCGGTTTTTCCTGGTATACCATCACCTTTTCACCATTGCTTTCCAGGCGAATGGTTCCCTGCTGATCAGTCCGCAAAATGTTTGCCCCGACCGCTTTCAGGCGATTGATGGTCATTAAACCAGGGTGCCCATAGTCATTGCCCTGTCCCACACTGATTAAAGCCAGCTTCGGCCTTATCTTATCAAGCAGTTGCTTTCCTGTGGAACCATTCGAGCCGTGATGAGCAACTTTTAGTACCGTGACCGGAGGATTTAACCCCCTGCTCAGTAAATCCTCTTCCACCGGAATGGTAATATCACCCGTTAACAAAAAAGAGGTCTGCCCAAATTCCAGGCGTGCAACCAGGCTCCCGTCATTCAGCTCTTCATAGTCATCGTTTACTGGGCCCAAAACCTCCACTTTAACCTGTTGATCCCAGGGAATTTCTGTACCGGCCTGGGGATAAACAATTTTAGTGTGGCCCTGCTTAAACCGCAGCCACATATCTTCATAAGCCCGGGTGGTGGACGTCATTTTCGGAAGGTAGGCTTTCTGGGCCGGATATTTTGCCAAAACAGCATCCAGACCGCCAATATGATCCTCATGGGCATGGGAAACAATCAGAGTATCGATTTCTTTTACCCCCAGCTGGTTTAATGCCGCCAGGACAGCCGTACCGCTGTCGGTCGGGCCGCCGTCAACCAACAAAAATCGGCCGGATGGCGATTTAAACAGCAGGCAGTCACCCTGTCCTACATCCAGCATCCACATGGTAAGCTTTCCTGAAAACTGCTGGGTGACAGGTTGTACCGTCTCCTGCACTGTTGGTCCCGAACTGCTGGGCAGGGGTTGGCAGCCAACTAACATGGTAATTAGAAGTACTATTACAACCAGGGGAACTAATCTTTTATAGCTTATCAGCGATTTCATTTAAGCACCTGCCGGGAAACTGTTTAGTCTGAATTCCTTGGCCACCTGAACCTTCAAATATTAGAACGATTTCGTAATTATCACGGGGATAACCCACCCGATGAACGGAGACCTACTTGTCACAGCAATTGACATAGTGCTGGCCCGGGGGCGTAATATCGCAGGTTGTCACCGTGGTATTCCCTTCCGAAGTTCTCATTACTATATTACATTTAAAATACCTGTAAGAGCAGACAAAAATTAGCCCCCGACAAAACCGGGGGCTCGAACCTTTTTGATCAGTGGGCGGCGGGATAAACCTTAACCCAATGCTCCTTCAGGTACGTCAACCGGGCTGGTATCAGCAATCTCAAACATCCGTTTAATAGCCAGGATATTGGGAACTTCATTCTTAACATAATACCTGGCTGATGCAATCTTCCCTTTGTAGTAGTTGGCATCAAAGTGACTGTCGCCCACTTCTTTAAGCTTCTTGGCCGCCAGTATTCCCTGATCCAAACTAATCATACCACAATAAATCATGGAAGTAGCATGCAGGATACGGGTTGAGTACAACGGCAGCAGACTGATTTTGCCTTCGCCTAAATACTTTTGCAGCAGCCCCAGAATACCCTGGTATGCCTGCCAGCATTCCTCGTAAACCTGGAACTCGCTGACAAACTCCTCTAATTCCTTATTGGCGGTAATGAAGGCAGCAATTTCACCCAGCCACTTCATAAATGGCTTGCCTTTGCCCATGGTGAACTTGCGTCCTACCAGGTCAAGGGATTGGATATAGTTAGTGCCTTCCCAGATGGAGTAAATTTTGCAGTCACGGGCCAATTGTGCCGGCGGATACTCTTCAATAAAGCCATAACCACCATAAGTTTGAATCGCCTCACCGATTAAAGGCCAGGCCATATCGGAAGCATAGGCCTTACAGAGGGGGTTATTGACCTGGAACATGTTGAAGTAGTATTCACGTTCTTCTTCATTATCGGCGTCATGAGCCATATCAACATAGTAGTAGGTCTTGATGATCATAGCGCGAATAGCCTCAATGCAGGCCTTCTGCCGGAGCAGCATGCGGCGGACATCTTCATGGTCAATGATCCTGACCCGGGGCCCCTTGGGATCAGTAAGCTTGGTTCCCTGGATACGCTCCTTGGAATACTGGAGTGCATTATAATAAGCCTCTGCCGTCACCGATAGAGCCATCATACCGGTATTAAGACGTTCTTCATTCATCATATTGAACATCTGGGACATCCCCTGTCCTTTGCCATCCTCTCCGGGAGGATCGCCGAGCAGGTAGCCGAGGCAGTTGTTCTCTTCGCCAAAGGCCAGGCTGGCTGTAGCCGAGCCCTTTAACCCCAGCTTATGTTCAATCCCGACGGTGGTAACATCATTAAAGGCACCGATGCTGCCATCATCATTAACCCAGTATTTGGGTGCAACAAACAGTGATATGCCGGACGTACCCGGACGGGCTCCTTCAATTCTTGCCAATACCAGATGAATGATATTGTCGACCAGGTCACTGTCACCAGCAGTAATAAACTGCTTGGTACCCTTGATTTTGTATAAACCAGGCGTATCAGTGGGGAAAGCCTTGGTAGCTAATGCCCCTACATCTGAACCCGCCCCTGCTTCAGTCAGGTTCATGGTGCCGCCCCACTCACCGCTGAACATCTTAGGCAAAAACTTGTTTTTCACTTCTTCGCTGCCAAATTTTTGGATAACACTGGCTGCGCCTGAAGTCAATCCCCAGTAAGTAGGCAGGGCTGCACAACCCGCACTCATCATTTCAATCAGCGGAGCATAGACACAAAGAGGCAATCTGCCTTCCGCTTCCCGGTCAGCCACCTGCGATGCCAATTCGGCTTCACAAACGGTGCGATACGCGTTTTTGAATGAATCCGGGGTGATGGTCTTGCCATTCTCAAATTTAACCCCTATATGGTCAGCATCCTCATTAATAGGGGCGATTACATCACGGGCAATTTTAAATGCTACATCAATAAAAGAATCAATGTCATCTTTGGAATAGTAATCACGATAGGCTTCACTGCCTAACAGCTTGTCCATATCAAGCCATTCTTTAAGGATAAACTTAATATCCCGGGTATCATACAGATAATTTGTCGCCGCCAAACTTAATCCTCCTCTCGCTCCTCCCAAAAATCACCTTTATCTATTTACGAGTTATATGAAACAACCTTAGATAATCATACCATATAATTTCTTCTTATGGATTTATCTTACATTTATGGTTTACAAAATTTATTTCTGAAAAAACTGTCCAATTTTCCTCCGGTTTGACAATATTATGTCAGGGTTATGGACATTATAGTAACGGTGAAATGAAGCTATCCGGGTATCAAATTGTCGTAATTAAAACCCATTAAGCTAATATTCCGACGTTGACTGCAAAAAATTTTTTCCACAGATGTTGATGCCGGGCGTAATATTAAAATAAACTTTAGAGTCGTACCACATTTCCTCATAAAGGGGAGATCTCCGAAATGTTAAGAAATAAACCGTGGCATGTTCAATTTATAAGTTTTGGGTTGGTAGGTATAGCCAATGTAGCCATAGACCTGGGTGGCTTTAACCTATTGATTGCCGTTTTCCGGGTTTATACCGGCCCATTTGTTTGGGTGCTAAGTATTGTTTCTGCTACGGCCGCCATGGTAAATAGCTATATGCTCAACCGCAGATTTACCTTTGGAATTAATGATGACCACCAGTTAGTTCATATTAACCGGTTTGCCATCACCTCAATGGTAGGCATATTCATTAACAGTCTGGTGGTCGCTATTGTATCTTTTTTAACCCCTCATCTTCAAATTTCGCCACACTTTATTCTGAGCTTCGGGAAAATTCTCGGCATGGGCAGCGAAGGGCTGTGGAACTTTATCATTTATCGCTACTGGGTTTTTGCTTAAATCTAGGTAGGGATTGTTATTTAATAGCGAACATACGAAACAGGCCAGCTTAAAGCTGGCCTATCTGCAATTCTTTAACCAGGTTTAGGGGATATAGTTCATTTTCCGTGCCTGCTCCTCTAACCAATCACGGAACTGCGGATGAGCAATGCGGATTAATTCCTTGACCCGGGTCCGCAGATTCTGTCCCTTAAGCGAGGCTACCCCATACTCAGTCACCACATATTGAACATCAGTACGCGATACGGTAGTAAATATGCCATGGGTAAGACTGGGGAGAATCTTGG
>JBLNAA010000011.1:0-5823 GCA_050259135.1 Methylocystaceae bacterium
TGCCGGCGGCGTTGCCACCTCAGCTTTGGAAATGGCCCAAAACAGCATGCGGTACTCCTGGACTGCCGAAGAAGTAGATGCCAAACTGCACCAGATCATGGTGAATATCTTTGACAGCTCCTTGGAAGCAGCTCGGGAATATGGTTTTGGTGACAATCTGGTAGCCGGTGCCAATATTGCCGGTTTCCTTAAAGTTGCCGACGCCATGCATGCCCAGGGAAGTTACTAATACTACGGGCGAGAGATATTAAATATCTCTCGCTCTTCCCATAATGTTGAACGACCTAGAACGCACTAAAATAACCGAAGGTAAGGCTGAAAATAAAAAACATCCCAACGGCAAGATTAAAAAGCTGAATCAGAAATTTCAGCCAGTTCACAGAAGTGTATATTAACTAATCTCTTATGTGTTAGAACGTTTCAACCTCCCCATTTAGAGGGATAAAGATAACAAAATCCCGTGTGAATAAGCGCTTACCTGGAAGTGGTAATGGTTTTATTCCCTGATGGGACCAGTTGTAGTGTTGGTCGTAATTATAGAGGAGGAAGATTAATGTCCGAGCAGCAAGTAAATGTACAATCTGAATTTCATCGTACTTTAAAGTTGCCTCACTTGGTTCTCTTTGGTTTGGCTTATCTAGCCCCGATGATTGTTTATGGTATTTATGGTATTATTCAGACCGAAACTGGTGGACAAGAATCTGCTGCCTATCTCAGCGCTTTGATAGCGATGATTTTTACCGCTATCAGCTATACTCACATGGTTAAGGCTTATCCGATTGCAGGTTCTGCTTACACCTATGTACGCAAATCCATGAGTTCCCATTTGGGATTTATGGTAGGTTGGGCGGTCATGCTTGATTATTGCTTCATTCCGATGGCAATCTGGCTGATCGGCGCAGCATTTTTTACCGCTGCCTTCCCGGGAACCCCGGCCTGGATGTGGGTCTTAGGCTTTATCATCGTTACCACCTTCATCAATATTATTGGGGTTAAGATTGGTGCAGAAGTTAACGTAGTAATGGTAATACTGCAGCTGATCGTTATTGCCTTATTTGTAGTTTTCAGTATCGACGCTGTAATGCGCGGTATGGGCACAGGGACCCTGATATCCTGGAGCCCCTTCCACAACCCGCACGCGAATTTCAGTATGGTGCTGGCCGGCGCAGCTATAGCCTGCTACTCATTCCTGGGATTTGACGCGGTTTCTACCTTTGTTGAAGAAGCTGTAGACCCCTTAAAGAATATACCCAGAGCTATCATGCTGACCACCATTCTTGGCGGGGTAATTTTCGTCGTGGCAACCTATTTCACCCACCTGGCTCATCCTGCTTACAACTATAAAGAAGTTGGCAATGCGGCTGTTGAAATTGCCAAAGCGATTGCACCGGTTTGGTTTGCCACCGTATTCCTGGTTGGTATGATAATCGCCCAGTTTGCTTCCGGTATTTCGGCACAGGCCAGCGGTGCTCGCCTGATGTATGCCATGGGACGTGACGGCGTTCTGCCCAAGGGCTTTTTCGGCAAACTGAGCAAATTTAATACTCCGGTTAATGCTATTTTGGTTACTGCTGTTATTGCCCTGCTGGCATTGAAACTCGATGTTACTACCTCAACCTCATTTATTAACTTTGGTGCATTCACCGCGTTTACTTTTGTTAATATTTCTGTAATTTTCCACTTCTTCTTTAAGGAAGGAAGACGTGCCGGCTTTGACGCCATAAAATTCTTAATCTTCCCGTTAATCGGAACCATTGCTGATCTTTATCTGCTGGTTCACCTGGACAAATCAGCTCTGACCCTGGGTATCAGCTGGGCTGTTATCGGTTTCCTCTATCTGATTTATCTAACTAAAGGCTTTAAGGTTGCTCCCCCGGAAATGGGAGGATCTTATCACGAGTAAATGAGAAGGCTATATCGCTTCTCATAGTAAATTTCTTGAATTGTTTTCATTTGGATAAGCGTGTTAGACAGGATATCTTTATAAAAGAAAACGATAGCGAAGTCTAAAAGATGGTTCCTGTATTTTGCAGGAACCATCTTTTTTTAAGCTTTACTATCCGAAACAATTATAATTAGGATCGGGTAGTTATCAGCACCAGACCTATTGATTATAAGATTGTTGTGTTACAGCGAGGTCCCTGCTGGCTGCTGTATTTCATCTTGAATAAACACCAGAATTATCGTACACGATTATTTTTGTTAAAATGGCATAGTATTTGGCATTACTAACGATAAAGCCCCTGGGCTGCACCAATTTTAACGATAATAGACGGAGGTTATATATGGAAAATAAGAGTGATATTATAACCGTTGCCGTTGTTAACTTTAAAGTTGACACTGGCAATAAGGAAAAGAACCTTTCCAGAATTAAGGGGTTTTCAGTTGCGGCGGCCAAACGTGGTGCCGACCTGGTGCTATTTCCTGAAATGTGTCTGATGGGCTATGACTTTTTTATCGATGAAAAGGTCAATAGGGAGACCAAGGTCAAAGCGACGGAAACCCTGGCCGGCCCTTCTTGCATGGCACTGGCGGAAGTTGCCAGACAGTATGGTATTTATATTGTATTCGGGGCTTCCGAAAAGAAGGACGACAGTGATATCCTATACAACTCAGCCATCGCCATTGGTCCTGACGGTGTGATTGGTGCCTATCAAAAGATTCATCCTTTTGAGACGGAGAGCATCTGGTGTGAAAAGGGCGAAGATCCATTTATGTTTGACACCCCGTGGGGACCAATCTCGGTTGGTATCTGCTTTGATACCTATCAGTTCCCGGAACTGATGAGATATTATGTTGCTAAAGGCTCACGGCTTTATTTAAATCCCACTGCAGTTGTGGAAGAAATTCCTAAAGAGTGCAGCCGGCAAGCATTTATCAATTATTACGCTCCAACTCTGGAGTATGGTGTTTTATGTAATACAATTTTTATCGCCAGCGCCAATTTAACAGGGTTTGATGGGGTTAATTATTTTGGCGGCGGAAGTGCTATACTAGGTCCCAAAATAAACGCGTTCTTTGAAACCGATCTCAACTACTATGCAGGCGATAAGGACAATGTCCAAGAGGGGATTTATTTGGCAACCATTGACCTTTCCCTGGCAACAAGGCCGCTGTTTGTAACCAGTAAATATACAGGGGTACCGGATTACCGGCCGGAGTTATACAAAAAGTTTGTTTGATATTAAACCCGCCCTGATGACCAGGACGGGTTTTTTTCGTAAATTGCAGCTACCTTTCTTTAATAAATTACTGCCCGTACTTCTCACATCTCATCTTTTTTATCCTGCTTTTTTAGTGATTTGTTATCAAGCCCGAGAACATTTAGTGGTGTCCCCATTTTGCGAGCTCTGAATCAGAATTTCAATTCATGTAACATGGCAAACTACAAAAAAGTGCTTGACCTGGAGTTAACTCCAGGGAATAAGCTATTCCCCGGAGGAGTCCTACCGTTAATCAACCTGGAGAGAAGGAAATATTATGAACGAGATAAATAACAGCGTTATTTTCCCGAAGGGGGAAAAACTCCCATCTGAGTTTAGTAAAAATTTTGTCGGTCAGGCCTGGCTGCATATGCTGGTCCCAGCTGGAACTGAATACAACTGCCCGATCGGCAATGTAACCTTTGAACCGGGGTGCCGCAACAACTGGCACAAGCACGCCGGCGGGCAAATCCTGCTGGTCACTGGCGGCCGAGGCTATTATCAGGAATGGGGTAAGAGAGCCCAGGAACTGCATCCCGGTGATGTGGTTCAGATCCCGGCGGATGTAAAGCACTGGCATGGTGCCGCCCAAGACAGTTGGTTGGTGCACCTGGCGATAGAGGCTAATCCGGAAAAGGGCGGTGCCGAATGGCTGGAGCCCGTAAAAGAAGAAGATTATAACAAGCTTAAATAACTGATGTGATTAGGATGGACAAAAAACTTGGCTTTGGATGTATGAGATTGCCGCTGCTGGACAAAAACGATCAGACATCCTTCGATTATAAGACCTTCAACCAACTGGTGGATACCTTCTTGGAAAAAGGCTTCACCTACTTTGACACCGCTTCGTTTATCATAATTACCGTTCCGAGGAGGCAGTCCGAGAAGCGCTGCGTTTTACCGAGAACACCTTGACTTGGAGTTAACTCCAGGTGCTAGACTGAGGCTCGAGGAGGCTAAAAGCAAAACAGCGGCATTAAAACTAGATGAGTCAGTTTAGATTCTAAAAATAAGGAGCGAGAATGATGACGTTATCAAGCAGCAGTAAGCCCAATGTTTTCTTTACCAAAGACATTAGTGTTAAAGGTTTGTTGGAGATCTATTCCCATATAAATCAAGGAATGACCGGAAAGGTCGGCATAAAGCTGCATAGTGGTGAACCGCATGGCCCCAACCTCCTGCCCATTGGGCTTATTAAAGGCCTGCAGGCTGAAATTCCTGGCAGCACGATTGTGGAATGCAACGTTTTATATCCGGGTCCGCGTTATGATACAGTCAGTCACCGAGAAGTAATCAAAACCAACGGTTTCGATTTCTGCCCGGTTGATATCCTGGATGAGGAAGGCGATGTCATGCTGCCGGTGCCGGGAATGAAAGATTTTCTGGCCAAGGGTGAGGGATATGTTCCCGGCGATCACCTTACCGAAGTTGCAGTCGGCAGTCATCTGCTGCACTATACCTCACTGCTGGTATATACCCACTTTAAAGGTCATGCCATGGGCGGTTTTGGCGGGTCACTGAAAAATATCGGTATCGGCATCGCTTCAGGTCACGTTGGGAAAGAGCAGGTTCATGGTGTTGACTTAAATGAACCTGATATAAATTTTATGGACTACATCGGGCCGCAATTTCTTGAAAGAATGGCTGAATCGGGCAAGGCGATTATTGAACATTTCAAGGGTCATATTACTTACATCAATGTATTAAAAAATATATCCATTGATTGTGACTGTGATGCCAATGGTGCCCCCCCGAAATGCGAGGACATCGGTATTCTTGGTTCAACGGATATTGTGGCTATTGATAAGGCATCCCTGGATCTGGTGGATCAACTCCCGACCGAACAAAATCATGATCTGCTGGAACGGATAGAATCCCGCGGCGGGCGGCACCAGGTTGAATATATGAAGACTCTCGGTATGGGCAATCCCGACTATAATCTTATCCGGATATAATGGACTTTACTATCAAGAATTGTGCTATGTGACCCGAACATTTAAATGAAGCAAAAGTACCCCGCCGTTGTATCATATACGGCGGCGGGGTTTAAAGTTGGTGGGCGGTATGAAATGGAGAACTAAGCTTATGAAAGTATTATATTATGATTGTTTTTGCGGAATCAGTGGTGATATGAATTTAGCTGCCTTGCTGGACCTGGGCGTAGATGAGCATTATTTACGACAGGAACTGTCCAAGCTCAATCTGGATGCTGAATATGAACTGCAGATAACAAAGGATATGAAAAAAGGGATAAGCGGAACCAGAGCAGACGTAATCTTAAAACACGCAGCCCATCACCATCATGATAATAATGAAGTTCAGAACCGTGTTGAAACGGATAATAACCATACTCACCATGCCCACAGAAATTTAAAGGATATTGAAAATATAATACTGAACAGCAGCCTGAGTGACCGGGTAAAAGAGTTAAGCCTGACCATATTTATGAAGGTTGCTGAAGCTGAAGCCCGGGTTCATGGCCAGCCACTATATGAAGTTCATTTTCATGAAGTGGGAGCTGTTGATTCCATTATTGATATTGTAGGAGCAGCGGTGTGCCTGGAGTATTTAAAGGTTGATAAGATTATGTCTTCTTCAGTCCAACTGGGAGGCGGCTTTG
>JBLNAA010000012.1:0-13391 GCA_050259135.1 Methylocystaceae bacterium
GAGGAGGCCCGATAATCCCGGGACAGGTATGGCCCTTTTTAATGATTACCATCGCTTGTGGTGCGATATCAGGGTTTCATGCGCTTATCTCATCAGGCACTACCCCCAAGATGGTAGAAAGTGAGCGCGATATCCCCATGGTTGGTTATGGAGCAATGTTAGTAGAATGCTTTGTGGCGATCATGGCTCTGGTCGCTGCCACGGTACTACAGCCGGGAGATTATTTTGCCATAAATACCACCGCCGAAGCTTTTGCCAAGATGCCGAGTTCCCTGGGTTTTCATATTACCGACCTGCCGCAGCTGCAGCAGCTGGTAGGCCAGGAGGTAGCTCACCGGCCAGGTGGTGCTGTATCCCTGGCAGTTGGCATGGCCTATATATTCTCCAGTATACCCGGGCTAAAAGCATTAATGGCCTACTGGTATCAGTTTGCCATAATGTTCGAAGCCCTGTTCATACTGACCACTATTGATGCTGGTACCAGGGTCGCCCGATATATAGCTCAGGATTTGCTTGGCCGGGCCTATCCCCCCTTTAAAAAAGTAAACTGGTGGCCCGGGGTATTATTTACCAGTGCTCTGGTGTCACTGGCCTGGGGTTATCTGCTGTATGGCGGAAGCATATCAACCATCTGGCCAATCTTTGGTACAGCCAATCAGTTGCTGGCTACCCTGGCATTGATTATAGGCACCACCATTATCTTTAAGATAAATAAGAAACGTCACTATGCATTGATAACCATGATTCCAGGTTTCATTTTGTTTGTAACCACAATGACCGCAGGCTTACGGCTGATATTTACCAACTACCTGCCCAATGGTATGGTGGTTAATGCGATCTTGGTGGCAATAATGCTGGCCATAGTGCTGCTGGTGGTTATCGATTCAATAGTACAATGGGGGAAAATCCTCCGGTCGGTACCAGAGTAAGAGATTTTATTCAACAAAAAAGCACTGCCCCCAAGCAGTGCTTTTTACTATCTTATTGGTCTTCCAGTATTCGTTTCAGGAAGTTGCGGGTTCTTTCGTTGCTGGGGTTATTAAAGATGACCTCGGGAACATCATCCTCCACTATCACACCGCTGTCCATAAAAACTACCCGATTGGCCACATCACGGGCAAATCCCATCTCATGGGTAACCACCAGCATGGTCAATCCGCTTTTAGCGAGGCTCTTCATGACCTTGAGCACTTCACCCACTAATTCCGGGTCGAGCGCACTGGTAGGTTCATCAAACAATAATGCTTCTGGTTCCATGGATAATGCCCGGGCAATAGCTACCCGCTGTTTTTGTCCTCCCGAAATCTGGTTTGGTTTGGCATCAATAAACTGCGACATGCCTACTACTTCCAGATATTCCATGGCCGTCTTGCGGGCAGCTTCCTTACTTTTTTTCAGCACCTTAATCTGGCCAACCATACAATTGTCCAGTACCGTCAGGTTATTGAACAAATTAAACTGCTGAAATACCATCCCCATTTTGGTCCGGTAAACCGCATTGGACATATTGTGCTCGAGGATATTTTCCCTGTGATATAAGATTTCACCGCTGGTTGGATATTCAAGTAGATTGAGGCAGCGTAAAAGAGTCGACTTTCCCGATCCGCTGGAACCGATAATACATACTACCTCGCCCTTGCTGACTGAGAAATTAATATCTTTTAATACTTCATTGTCACCAAAGTTTTTTCTTAAATGTCTGACTTCAATCATTTTATCCATCTGACTTACTCCCTGCCCACAATCCGGAATTCAGCTTCAGGTACAGTTTGTGATCCGTGAATTGTAAAAACTGATGGTCCATCCAGCTTCATCTCAAAGTAACGCAGAATTCGGGTTACACTGAAAGTCAGTACAAAATAAACAATACAGGTAACCATAAAGACCTGGAAGGTCAAAAAAGTGGCGCCCGCAGCTGATTTAGACGTGAAGAACAGTTCAGTTACCGAAATGACGCTGAGCACGGAGGTATCTTTGATATTAATTACAAACTCGTTACTGGTTGCCGGCAGGATATTGCGAACCGCCTGCGGCAGTATAATACTGGCCATAGTCTGCCAGTGGGTCATACCAATGGCATGGGCAGCTTCAAACTGTCCCTTATCTATGGATAAGATACCACCGCGGACAATCTCCGCCATATAGGCACCGGTATTGATTGATACGATAACAATACCAGCATAGATTGGTGACAAATGTATTCCATAAATCCAGGCTACCCCATAAAAAATGACCATCGCCTGCACCATCATCGGGGTGCCGCGAAATATTTCAATGTAGGCTAAAAGTACAAAATTAAAAATCTTATAGAGGACGGTTTTAACCTTACCAGTCGTGCTGTCAATCGGAATTGTTCGATAAACACCGATCAGGATACCAATAAAAAAACCGACTACGGTACCGGTCAGCGCAATCAAAAGAGTAACACCAGCCCCTCTAACTAAGAGGGGCCAGTATCCCTGCAATACAAATGCTACCTGTTGTAGAAAAGAACTTTCAGCAGACATTATAGTTTACACTCCTATTTAAAGGCCGCCAAAGTTATTTGTTCGTAGGCTGGTTCTTGATAGCGGTATCCATCATAGCTTTTCTCTGATCTTCAGAAATTCCTGCCAGAATCTCATTAATTTTCGCTACATCGGTATTACCCTTTTTCATGCCGACAGCGATGGCTACATCATCATCAGAAGCCTGGAAGCCCTGGCCTTTGGCAAACTCTACCATAACAAAATTAGGATTGGCCGTAGAAGCAGAAACCCCCTCCGGTCTCTCTGATACGTACCCATCTATAATACCAGATTCCAGCGCTACGCGCATGGCGGGAAAATCATCCATAGCTGTCTGTTTTTTAACACCTTTAATCTGATCGATAACCGAGTAATGGAAAGTGTTAAGCTGGGCTGTAATCTTAGCGCCGGAGAAACCTTGGATACTGGTAGCTTTTTCGTAAGGTGAACCCTTTTTCACCACTATTACCAGCTCAGACTTGTAATAATTGTCAGTAAAGTCGATAACCTTTTTTCGCTCTGCAGTTGGCGACATACCGGCGATGATAGCATCAATAGTTCCAGATTGTACAGCGGGCGGCAGTCCATCCCAGGCCGTCTTCACAATGACCAAATTTCTACCCAAGCCCTCGGCAATCTTCTTAGCTATTTCCACATCATAACCACCTGCATATTCGGCACTTCCCTGGATAGGGACCGCACCATTGCTGCTGTCTTTCTGGGTCCAGTTAAACGGAGCATATCCGCATTCAAGTCCAACCTTGAAATCTTTTTTGGTTTCGGCTGCCTTTTTGCTGCTGCTGCAGGCCATGGTGGACAGGCTCAGAACCAACACCAGAACCACACTTAATGCCAGTCTCAGTTTCCTCATTCCATTATCCCCTCACTCGTTTGAAATTTAAGTTTTCCTGCATTTTTATCCAAGATATAACGCTGATATCACGAATACAAGAGTAATATATGTACCAAAGATAATGCAGTGGTTTTATCTTAACATAAAAATACGGTCTGTGAACTTCCATAAACACAAACTTAACAGGTATACATTCGCTCTGAATGTTGATACGGATAAAAGCAAATACATATGCATCCTTATGCAAACAACAAGCAGCCCTGGTGTAAACTGCTTGTTCCCTGCACCCGGCAGGTATATCAGTTTTCAATTCGGGAAGCATAAATCTGTATTTATTTACTCGATTAAAGGAGGATAACGATGGCTAACCTGTATCCTTATATTTATTGCGATAACGCTAAAGAACAGGCTGACTTTTATGTAAAGGCGTTGGCCGGAGAAATACTGATGGTCAAGACCTTTGCTGAACTGCCTAATGCTCCGATCGACCAGCATTTAAAGGATAAAATCATGCATCTCAGACTAAGGGCAGCTGGCCTAATGTTCTTCATGTCAGATTCCATTCAAGAACCGGTAGAACGCGGTAATGGTATGGACCTAACTTTAGAATTCCAGAATGAAGAAGAGGCTGGGCGGGTTTTTGAGGGTTTGGCTGCAGGCGGAACCGTCATCATGCCATTAGCCAAACAATTCTGGGGCAGCATGTCAGGAAGGGTAAAAGACCCTTACGGAATTTGCTGGCAGATAACCACTTGATTATAATTAACCTCTAAAAAGGAGCCGGCACCGGCTCCTTTTTTATGCTTTCTTCCTTCTTTAAACCACCCATTTAGTTATTAATTGACGATTATCCTTATTACAAAATATAATAAATATTACAATGAGGACTGGATAATCAAGCAGGTCTGGCCGCAGGATTGATGATTTTTTGTGGTTTTTAACTTCACAGCAGCCGCCGTTCCAGGTATTTTAGGGAGGGGAATGTATGGGGCGTGATGTTTGGGAGCAATACCGGGCTAAATTGTCCACTGCTCAAGAAGCTATGCAGCAAGTAAAACCTGGCTATTGGATTGACTATGGCTTTTTTAACGGCAAACCAATCCAATGTGATCGAGCATTGGCTGCCCGCAAGGAAGAATTATCTGATATAACGGTACTGGCAGCAGTCACTCTGCCCCCGGTACCGGAAGTTCTGATGCAGGACCCCAAGGGTGAGGTATTTACCTACAATGATTTTCACTTCAGTCCCTTAAGCCGAATTCTTCAGGAAAACTTGCCCAATGTCTTTTACAACCCTATTCTTTATAGTGATTGCGAACGTTATTATTCAGACATTTCTGATGATCCGGCAGCAGTCGGTACCCCTCCCCGCCAGGCCAGTATTGTACAGGCTTGCCCGATGGACGAACACGGGTATTTCAATTTCGGCCTACATAACTCATCAACTTACCAATCAATGACCCATGCTGATCTGGTAGTGGTCGAGGTTAACAATAAGTTGCCAGTATGCCTGGGCGGACAAAAAGAACGTATTCATATCTCCCAGGTTACTCACGTAGTTGAAGGAGATAATCCGGATCTGATTACCTTACCTAATTTGGAACCGGGAGAAGCCGAAAAGCGGATTGCCGAAAACGTAATGCCTTTTCTGAGTAATGGCTGTTGTGTGCAATTAGGGATCGGTTCCATTCCTAATGCCATCGGAGCTATGATTAATGATTCAGACCTCAAAAATCTGGGCGGACATACCGAGATGCTGGTTGATTCTTATGTTGACCTCTGGGAAAGCGGCAAGATGAATGGCATGAGCAAGAATATCGATCAGGGCAGAATTGCTTACACTTTTGCCGTTGGCAGTCCGCGCCTTTACGAATTCATGCACCACAATCCGGCAGTTGCCTCTTATAATGTGGGAT
Source organism: Methylocystaceae bacterium (assembly GCA_050259135.1). Lineage (GTDB taxonomy): Bacteria > Bacillota > Syntrophomonadia > Syntrophomonadales > JBLNAA01 > JBLNAA01. The sequence continues at coordinate 5,277 of JBLNAA010000012.1, forward strand.
ATATTAATAACCCCCATGTTATTGCCAGCATAGACAATGTGGTTTCAATTAACCAGGCGGTACAGGTCGATCTTTACAGCCAGATTAATGCGGAAAGTATGGGCTTTAAGCAGGTGTCCGGCAATGGCGGAATGTGGGACTTTGTCCTCGGCTCATACTGGTCTAAAGGTGGCCGCAGTCTTATCTGCATGGCCTCAACCTTTACTAATAAGGAGGGGAGGCAGTTTTCTCGCATCGTTCCCTACTTTGATCCCGGCAGTATCACCACGGTCCCCCGGCAGATGGTCAATATAATCGTGACTGAATATGGAGCCATTTCCCTGAAAGGCGACTCCACCTGGGCACGGGCAGAAAAAATTATCTCTATTGCCCATCCTGATTTTCGCGATGATTTGATTAGAGCAGCTGCCCGGCAAAAAATCTGGCGCCGAAGCAGCCGCCTGCTATAAAGATAAAAAAGGCAGCTGACTTAAACCAGGTCAGCTGCCTCCTTAATTAACCAACCTTTTTAAATTCTTACCTGGGTAAGAACCACGGCCAGCTGGTCAGCAGCTTCTTTTTGCTGTTCAACTAACCGGTTAGTAACCTCCATCTGCTGGTTGGCACTTTCAGTACCACGGGCTATTTCCTGGGCACCCGAAGCACTCTGCTGCATCGTCGTAGCAATAGTTTCAATAGCCTTGGTGGTCTCACCAACCGACGCCAATACCTGCTGAGTCATATCACCTACCCTGCTGGTTAACCCCAGTACCATATCGGCATCATTTTTGTACTGTTCTCCAATGCTGACTAACTTTTCATAGTCATTAATAACTGTATTATTGATAAAGTCAAGCATGACGTCTGAGTTCTGTACTAACTGACCAATAGAACGCTCAACCTGCTTGGTCAGTTCCTGAATATTGTGAACCGTCTCCGATGTTTCTTCGGCCAATTTACGAACCTCATCGGCAACAACGGCAAACCCTCTTCCCTGCTCACCGGCCCGGGCAGCTTCAATGGCTGCATTAAGGGCTAACAGGTTGGTCTGATCGGCTATTCCGGCAATAGTCATGGCCAGACTTGTGATCTCATTTACGATACGGGCTTCCGCGATTGCCCGTTTCATTTTCTCCTGGATTTCTTCATACATCGTATTGGCTAGATTGCGCGACTGTTGAGCCGATAATTGCATCTCAGACGCTTTGGTATCAATCTTGATTGCCCGCTTCTTGCCGCCTTCAGCTTCATATGCCAGTTGATTTAAAGAAGCTTCGACTTCTTCCTGGGCAGCATTGATCTCCTCAGTAGAGGCAGACACCTCCTGCAGACCAGCCGCTATTTCCTCGGTGGATGCTGATATCTGCTGCATGGTCGAAGCCACATCCTGGGCTGACGCTGATAATCTTTTCGCGGCTTGATTGATCTGACTGCTGCCCTGATCAATCTGACCGACTATCGATCTCAAGTTCTTCATCATAGTTTCGATTGACCGGGCCAGCATACCTACTTCATCCTGACGCTTAAGGAATTTATCATCGACATCCTGGGTTAAATCCCCGTTGGCTACCTTATGGGCCAGATCGGCAGCCCGATGGATTGGTTTACCTAATTGGCGGCCAATGAACCAGCCCAGGCCCATACCCAGCAGAATCAGAATCAGGGTAACTAAAATAGTTCGGGTGCGAAGCTTGCCCATCCCAGCTAATACTTCAGCTTTTGGTGCCACTACTGCCACCGACCAGTCAGTCCCCTCGATGGGGGCAAACCCCATATATTTTTCCACCCCGTTATAGGAATAGGAGCCCACTCCCTTTTCACCTTTGACCATCCGGCTTTCCAATACTACCAGCGGCTTAAGCTGGGGATCCTTTTTAACATTATTGAAATCATTGTCCTGGTTAATTACCAGTTTATGATCCGGATGAGCGACGGTAGTTCCCAATTTGTTGATTACAAATGCATAACCGGACTTGCCGTACTTGATTTCCTTGACGATTTTGGAAAGGGCCTGATCATCCATCGTGGCAACCAACACCCCTAATACCGTACTGTTACCTTTGATTGGCACTAAAGCCATACAGGACAACTTTCCGGTAGTCAGCCCAATCATCGGGTCAGACATAACACTTTTTCCGCTAACCGCCGCTTTAAAATAATCTTTATTCCCAATGTAGGCAGTAGAACCATCAGGATAATGCAGCATGCCATCTAAAGTAGCAACCCCTAAATTCTGATATCCCAGACGCTGGTTTTCAAAATTAAGTACCGGCTGCTGCTGCTCCCAAATCATCGAGCAAATCTCTGGCTGAGCTGCAACACCCTCAATCGCTGCCATATGGACCTGGATACTGCGGGCAATCAACTTTGAACAATCAGTTGCCTTTTCCGGCAGTGTTTCTTCAACATTGGCAATCAGGCTGTTAGATGCTGTTTGGTAAGATACCGCACTCAGTGCAGCGCAGACAAATAATACCACCAACGAGACCATGACCGTTAGTCGCGTCCCAACACTTTTCATTAAGCGTAAGCCTCCCTGTTTATCTACTTTTACTTATGCAAACTGTAAAACCGCTCTTAATTGGCATAACTAAAAATCTCTAAATATCACAGTGATAAAAATGAGTATTGGTCGTTTTAACCAGGGGTGGTTTACTCAGTCGATAAATGATGAAAATACAGAGAGGAAGTCACAGGCGTTTCATATATAACTTTCCTCACAAAACTAATTATAGAGGGTGCAAGAAGGAATTAATAGGCATGCAATTTATTTTTCCTGATAATTTCTACTTGAGTTGTGTTTCAATAAAGGACTTATTTCCCATCATAACCTAAACAAAAAAGGGAGACCCCACCAGTCAGGGCCCCCCGTTAATCGATCAAATAACTTCTGATGTTTACTCAATAATCAGTTTTTCATCACCCTCCGGCTTAGGCGTAAAGACTTGTTCCCAGTTAACCCTGGCAGTTAACTGCATGGCAATAAACAGAGTCAGGATTGAGAGAACGGTTACCGTAAGCCCGGTATATCCTTTAAAAAAGAATGTATATGAGAAAAGTACTAAAAAGACAAACTGTGAAATTCCAATCTGTAAATAGGCAAATCTGTTTCCTACAACTAAACGCATATAAGAAACTACCAGAAAAATAGAGACTATTGAGCTGATCAAGAATGCTGCATGGATGGATAAGTGGTCAACCAAATAAGCTAATAACAGGTGAAAACTAAAATAGGCCGCACAAATAAAGAAATAATTAACCGGGTGGATATTGGTTCGGCTGGTTACTGAGAATATCAGCAGCATAAACAAGAATAACAAAAGTGATATCGGTGCAAAACGGCTGACACTAGCTACCCAGGGACCGGGATTAAGTTTGTGGGGCATACTCATACCGATCTTCACCCCGGTTAAAAGGTTACTATACTTCCAGGAAAGCCGCCAGCCGGATTCAGCTTCATTTTTAGCTGTCGGTGAAATGCTGTTTTGCGGGAAATCAATATCTTTAAAATTGGTATCCATAACTAATGAGAAGTTCTTGACCTGGTTCACCTTTTCGCCAAAGTCATACCACCATTCATCCAGTCCCTGTGACTTATAAGCAATATCAACTTCTTTAGTTTCACCGGGCAAAAGGCTAAATGTACTGCGTATCTTACCATTGGTGATTTTAACATCCTTGACCTCATTACCACCAATTAACAGGTGGAAATCATCATAAACTGACTCGCTGTTCGGAAATTGAAAATCAAATAATATTTGTTTCGGCAGGTTAGTTTCATTAGCTATCCTATAAACCGAATCATAATTTACTCGATAAGTTGAGTACCACAGCAGTCCTTTCTTTCTATGTTCTAAATCAAGTTTTACCTTAATATCACTGGCATCCAGCGGCCAATAATTATCTACATAATCAGTCTGTTTTTCAGTCACTGTTTTACCACCACGAATCATAGAAACCGATCTGATAATTGCATCATGTGACCAAACTTGAGGGGCCAGCTGTCTTTGACTGTTGCCCCACAATTGCCCTACTTCCTGCCGAAGGGTACTATCTTGCTGTAAGGTTCGACGATCCACACTGGAACCCAATATCAGCCAACAAATGCTTACCACCGCAAATATGCCCAAAATGGCTGCCAATCGCTTTATCACTTTCTAACCCTCCCCTGCTAAAGGTTAACCTTTTGTCCATATATATCCAGCCCGGCTTACTATTCTTACACTTATTTATTATTGTAGACACCTGGGCTGCAGGTTCTTGCATTACGGGAACAGATATTGTGTACTGGAGGAAGTAAGAATTCGAGGTGGTTAAGAAGAAATGACGGTGACCGTTAAATTGTATTCCAGTCTGCAGCAGGGTCGTTTTCAAGAAGAACAAAGGGATTACGCTGTGCCTGTCACTGTAGCTCAGGCAGCAGTTCAACTGAACATAAAATTGGATGAGTTAGGCATGGTTCTGATTAATGGCCGGGCGGTTACACTTGACCATAAATTAGAGGAAGGCGATATACTATCATTATTCCCTTTAATCGGGGGTGGGTAATTCCGGCTTTTTTGCCATCTCAGCCGGTCTAATTAGCCGGATCAGATTAGCTGTAAATCGTTGGTCATCACTGACATTTCGCTTCTTCGGCCCGGGAGTGCGTCCGCCCCCCCGCCGGAATTTGGCTTTAGCCTCCCTCTCTTCCAGCATGAAATCCATTTTTTGCTCGGTGTATTCTTTACCCAAAGGGCTTAAAACCAGAGCGCCTTTCCCCAGCAGCATTGCCGCCAATCCCCAATCCTGGGTTATTACTATGTCGCCCTGCTGAGCCAGATTCATCAGCTTAACATCGGCTTCTTGCGCTGAATTACCTACCGTTATATGGTGCTCGGATTCAATAACATGGTTATAATTGGCCACGGTCCATACTTCAATACCATACTGCCGGCCAGCTTCCTGACATGCTTTCAGCACCCCCCGGGGACAGGCATCAGCATCCACTAATATTTTCATAATTCAGCCTCCTCCAATCCCTTAAGCTAATTTTTAGCAATCTCACTGCTTTTGAGGTCTTTTGGTGCTTTAGCATATTTAAATAATACTATTTTATTCCCCTGTAAGTGGTGTTTGATGTAGCTTGCCAGTCGCTTATTGAACATATCATAGCCAAAATCAGGGAACGCGCCGTAAAGGCAAGGTGTATTGAACCAGTAACTGAGTTTGTTTCCAGTAAAAGTTTAAATATTTATCCAAGGTTTCTTGACATTAGGTTAAAGATTGCCGTCTATAATCTTAAACCATAGCTAGTAGATACAGCACAACCAACGCTAATTCTTACGATCTCTCCATAATCCCACTATTAAATCCTCTTCCATTGGTCTGGTTTTGACTCGGCCAGACCATTTAAAAGAAAATACCCTCCCCCAAAAAATCCGGATGCTGTTTAAAGCATCCGGATTTTTTATCACCATTGATTTATCCCAGATATTCAGGTTTTAGTTCGGCTGCACTGCTGTCCGCCGTGGCAAAGGCATGTTTGATGGCCAGTACCTGAGGAACTTCATTAAGCAGGTAGAACCTGGCACTGGCAATTTTGCCGTGGTAGAAGTTACTGTCAAAATGGTCGTCTCCTATCTCTTTAAGCCTGGCTGCAGCCACCAGGCCCTGTTCCAGCATCAGCATGCCGCAATAGACCATCGACATCGCCATCATTATACGGGTAGCCCATAAGGGCATATAACTGATCCGTCCTTCAGTCAGGTGGGTGCGGAACATTCCCAGAATTTCGCCGAAAGCCCCATAGGCTTCGCCTAACATCTTAAATTCGGCTGCAAAATCGGTATTATCTTGATTGGCTTCAATAAATTTGGCTATAGCACCCATCCATTTCATAAAGGGCTTGCCTTTGCCCATCATGAATTTACGGCCCACTAAGTCCATGGATTGGATGTAAGTGGTACCTTCCCAGATGGAATAGATTTTAACATCCCGGGCCAACTGAGCCACACCATATTCTTCTGAATAACCATAACCGCCATAGCATTGAATGGCCTCGCCGACCAGGGGCCAGGCTGCTTCAGTAACATAAGCTTTACACATGGGGTTATTGATCATAAACAGGTCATCATAATACTTTTTCTCTTCCTCATCTTGGGAAGCCAGAGCCATATCAGTCAGCCAGTAAGACTTGTAAAGCAGCGCCCGGCAGGCTTCGGTAACCGCCTTTTGGTGCAGGAGCATACGCTTTACATCCTCATGCTCGATAATGGCCACCCGTGGTCCCTTGGGGTCAGTGATCTTTTGGCCCTGAATTCTTATCTTGGCATAATCACGGGCATTCAAATAAGCCTCGGTAGCACACGATAAAGCCATCAAACCCGTTCCCAGGCGAGCCTCATTCATCATATGAAACATCTGTGCCATTCCCTGAGCTTTGCCTTCTTCGTTGGGAGGATCACCGATCAACCATCCGAAACAATCATTATTTTCACCATAAGACAATGTACAGGTGGCAGAACCCTTAAGGCCCATTTTATGTTCTATCCCCACGGTGGTTACGTCATTCCAGGGGCCAACTGTTCCATCCGGATTGGGACGGAACTTGGGCACGGCAAATAAAGCAATTCCGGAAGTGCCGGCCTTGGCACCCTCCGGACGGGCCAGCACCAGGTGGACAATATTCTCCCACAGGTCAGTGTCACCAGCGGTGATAAAGCACTTGGTACCTTTGATCTTGTATAAGCCCGGAGTTTCCGTAGGGAATGCTTTGGTGGAGAGGTTACCCAGGTCCGATCCGGCTCCGGGTTCAGTCAGGTTCATAGTTCCACCCCAGGTGGAGTCAAACATCTTGTCAACAAACAGCCGGTTTACTTCTTCATTGCCATAAAGGTGAATGACATCCGCTGCTGAGCCTCCAGCACCCCAATACATGCACATGCAGGGTGATGCGGAAGTAATCATTTCAATCTGTGCTGCCGCGACGGTACGCGGAATATTACCCGGTTCCCGATGGTCAAACCAGCAAGCACCCATGCCGGCTTCGGCTACCTTATAATAAGCATTTTTAACCAGTTCGGGCAGGGTTACTTTGCCATCAGCAAATTGGGCACCAATCAGGTCGGCTTCGCCATTGGCCGGGGCTACCACATCCCGGGCAATCTTGAAAGCTACATCGATATAGGCATCAATGTCATCAGTGGTATAAAAGTCCTTGTAATCATCCATGGCCATTAACTTATCCATATCCAGCCATTCTTTAAGCACAAACTTGATATCTCTGGTGTCGAACAAATAATTGGTTGCAGGCACGTACAAACCCCCCATTTTTAAAATGATATTACTTTTTTCTATAATACCATTCGTAAATTCAGGGGGGTACCCATAAAATATTTACGCAATATTGCGAGTATTGTCCGAGCTAATTTCGAGACTTCCTTTTAATTGCTGCCTGCGGCCGAAAACGCATGGCGGTCCAATCTTCATCGATAGCTACCTGGGATACCGGTTCATAATCATACGGTTTTAGGATGTCCCATGCCCGATCACGATTTATATCCACCTTATAACGTTTAGAGGTGCCTTTGGGATAGGCCAGCCATAACCAGCCATCCGCTGCCAGTGCATGAACGGCCCCGGCAGCTAGATGTTCTGCCTCTTGCCTGCTCAAGACAAAAAAGATTACCTTCCGGTAAACCCCGGTTGCTGAAATGTCATAACTGATACCCTCAGCGGTAAGCATCTGTGAAAACTGCTCTGGAGAATTTATAAGCAAAACCGTTCCCGGTTGGTCGAATCCCAGTTTTTGGGTTAATGAAAAGCTCATTGTTTCACCCCTTGGTCAGGTTGGTGCCAACCGTATTTACCCTTGAATTCAACAAAACGGACTCCCCCCAAAACCTCCTGCCTGATCTCACCAGCATCTTTGCGCAGCCGCAATAACTGCTGTTCCCCCGCAGAGCCAACCGGGATAATCATGACCCCGCTGCTGGCTAACTGGTCAATCAACTCCTGCGGAACCGCTGCCGGGCCGGCAGTTACCATAATCCGGTCAAAGGGGGCAAATTCTCTCCATCCTTCACTGCCATCACCAAGCTTAAATGTAATGTTCCGGTAACCAAGCTCAGTCAGCCGCTTGCGGGCGGCAGCAGC
>JBLNAA010000013.1:0-18740 GCA_050259135.1 Methylocystaceae bacterium
AGCTACCTCCCACCTTTAATTCACCTTCTACTAAACGCATAGAATTGATAAATTCAACATATCGCCTGGTTATATCATTAGCCTTGTGCTGAGAAGATGCTTCGGTGTAGATAGTAAACAAAGGCTCCTCATCATCAGGGACTATCAATGTCCAGGCTTCATCCTCGATTATTCTTACTCCTTCCACCAGTTCCAGGCGGCTGTCCTTGAACTCATCCAGCAGCGTACGCATAACCTGTCCCTTTTGGTCGTCGGGGCAGTGAACCTCACGTTTTTCCATATAATAGGGCGGCATCGATTTGATAAGCTGACTCATACTTACTCGCTGCTTGACCATCAGTTCCATTATTTTTACCAATGCCGTAACTGCATCACAAAGAACCTGAAACTCCGGCAGCTCATCGCCGTCATAAAAAACCCGTTCATCAGCAATACTGCCCAGAATATTGCCGGGATTGTTAGCTCGGCTCCATAATACTTCACCGTCGTACTCTCTGGCCATTTCCCCAATTACTTTGGGCACTGTCACCGGAATGGCCAGGGTCTTACCCTGGGTGAATTTAAGCAATATATATGATATTAAAGCCATCAGCTCATCATCAGTTATCGGGGTTCCCGTTTCATCAAACAGCACCATACGGTCGCCATTTTTCTCAATAATTACTCCCAACTGGGCATGTTCACGCCGAGTATAATAGCTCACCATCTCTTCGGTTTGCACCCGATAAAATAAGGTATCTTCATTTTCCGGTATCTCAGGAATGATCACTTCACAGCCCAGCTTGCGCAGCAGGGCTGCCGCCATGATATTAAGGTTATTATCCGGGCAATAAACCGCAATCTTTAACCCCGCAGATTGTAAGCCGGTTCTATCCAGGGTACTCAAGACACCCTCCAGATACTGAGCAGCTATATTGGTTAAAAAGACCACTTCACCCACGTTTTCTCCATCAACCCGTTTAAAGTCTTCGCGGGCAAACAGGTTATCAATTTTACGTTCGGTATTACGGTGCATGTTAAGGCCCAGGCGGTCATAAAATTCAACCATCAGAGCGGTGTTATCCTGGGCAGAAAGCCGGATATGTACCCCCCCATCGGCTTTTAACAGCCGCACACAGAAACGTGTTACCGGGGAAGGAATGGATCCAATTTCATAGACATTAACCCCGGTTGACATCAGCCCTGAAATAAAAGCCCGTTTAAGCATCGAAGCTGCCCGTGAGGAATCTGAACCAACGGCAACAAATCGTCTGTTGCCCAAAATGCTGCCATACGCCGCTCCCAGTTTACTCATGAAATCCGGGGTTATTTCTAAATTAACCAATCCAGAAACGCCACGGGAACCGAACAAAAATTTGGACAGCCGGGTGCCCCAAATCATATTGCTGTTAACCGTGGCTCCGGCATCGATGCTCTTTTCAGGCCAGATTTTCACCTCCGGCCGTACCAGGCTGGTTTTACCCAGAATACATCCATCTCCGATAATTGCGCCTTCTAACACGGTAGCCTCAGGTTTTACCACCGTATTATGACACAGCACCGCTCCCCGCATTTCCGCCTTACGGCCTGCGAAAACCCGGTCCCATAAGATTGAGCGCTTCAGGGAAGCACCTTCATTAATTACGCAATTACTCCCTACTACCGAATGAGCACCGATGCGTACATTATCCTTAATCTTGGCTCCAGGGCCAATATAACAGGGTGCTTCCAGGCGAGTCAGCTCACTGATTTTAGCTCCTTCACCCACATAAATACCCGGCTTTAGTTCATTAGCTATGACTTTAGCCCGTACTCGTCCTGACAAAATGTCATAATGGCTTTGCCGGTATTGGGCCAGGTTACCGATATCGCACCAATATTCGGGGCACAAGCACCCATACAGCGGTTTATTCTGCTGCATTAACAACGGAAATAGATCCCGGGAAAAGTCAAAAACCTGACGTTCAGAGAAATAGTCAAAAATCTCCGGTTCTAAAACATAAATGCCGGTATTGACCAGGTCACTAAACACCTCAGCCCAGCTTGGCTTTTCCAAAAAACGGGTAATCCGGCCATTGTCATCGGTCATAACAACCCCATATTCCAGTGGATTATCGACCTGGGTCAGGGCCAGAGTGGCTATTGCTCCTCGTTCCCGGTGAAATTCCACTACCCGGGTCAGATCAATATCGGTCAGGGTATCACCACTTATCACCAGGAAAGTATCATCCAGGTAACGGGCAGCATTACGAACACTCCCCGCCGTTCCCAGCGGAAATTCCTCAACAAAATAACGCAGGTTCACCCCGAAAGATGAACCATCTCCAAAATGATTTCTTATTTCATCTGGCAAATAAAAGAGCGTGACCATGATATCTGTAAAGCCATGATCCCGGAGTAGTTCGATTATGTATTCCATTACCGGGCGATCAAGTACGGGAACCATTGGTTTGGGATGTTTACAGGTTAGAGGGCGTAACCGGGTGCTTTCTCCACCGGCCATTATTACCGCTTTCATGCCGTAACCACCTTATAAGTTTTTGGCTGCGAATCAGCTAATTTTTGATATTCATTCTGAGTCAATTCAGCGATATTTCTCCAATTATAAACCGTTTTTAGCTCTTGCCGGGCATTATCCGCTATTTGTTGGGATAACTGCCGATCAGTTAATAAATGTATAATTGCCTCCGCTAGCAGCACTGGATTATTGGCAGGTACTTTCAGGCCATTAACCTGGTCGCTGACGATTTCACCCAACCCACCAATCTCCGACACTACTACTGGAGTGCCGGCTGCCATTGCTTCCAGGGCAACAATTCCAAATGGCTCATACAGGCTGGGGAATACTGCGACTGCTGCCTCACGAAAGAGGCTTTCCTTATGGTCTTCAGTAATATAGCCGGGCATTAGTACGGCTGAACTAACCCCGAGCTTCTCGGCCTGTTGATCGAGCTCATTAAAACAGGGTCCCCGCCCTCCGATTATCAATTGGGCGTCGGGAATCTTATCCAGAACTATCGGCATGGCATCAATTAGAACCTGAACCCCTTTTTCAGGAACCAGGCGGCCGATAAAAAATATCTTGTTCGCCCGTTCCGCCAACATGGGAAATGATTCCTGACTATATAGACTCACTCCATTGGGAATTATTGCAACTTGTTCAGGCTTGACGGCAAATAGCTGGTTAACCTCGTCCTGCATATAATGACTGCAGCAAATTACCCGGGATGCCGCCAGGGTCAGGTTGCGTTCAATATCATTTATCTCCATTTGAGTTCGATTGTGGAGGCCGTTATTTCTCCCCCATTCTGTGGCATGAATTGTTGCTATTATTGGTACATTAAACATTTTGCCAAGTGATCGGGCACCATAGGCGACCAACCAATCATGAGCGTGTATTACCCTCAGGTTCTCGAGACTCCGACATACTCTGGTGCCCTCTTTTACCATTTGGCTATTAAAGGACATGATCCAGCCTTTAAAGCTGGATACGCAATCAAATTCTCTTCCGATACGATGAATATGTACCCCCTGATCTACCTCATAGGCAGGGGCACTTTTAACGGCTGGAGTTAAAACATGGGGCACCACACCTGTTTCAACCAAATGTCGGGACAACTCATAAACGTGCTGGCCAAGTCCACCTACCATCTGCGGCGGGTATTCCCAGCTCAGTATGAGCACCTCCAAGGGTTAACCCTCCCCACCTGTATCTCTCTCTAATTATTTTTCAACTAAACAATTTATTAAGGTCTAGCATTCAACAGAGAGCCTCTATTTTCCTGCAGATGCAGGTATTTTGTTTTTGTTGTAGAATGGTATGCAGCGTATCTTTAAGCTTATTTGGAAGTTACATAATACTGGAGGTATTTTAAATTGACTACTGCTGTAAAAAAGTCCTTACCCTCTTCCCGTATTCGAGATATATCTTTGGCTCCTTCCGGATACAAAAAGATAGAATGGGCCGGTCAGCACATGCCGGTTATGTCAATGCTTCGCCGTCAGTTAGAAAAGGAAAAACCATTGCAGGGATTACGGATTGCCATGTGTCTGCATTTGGAGGCTAAAACTGCTTATTTAGCTCAGACTCTCCAGGCTGGCGGCGGTGATATTATTGTTTGCGGCAGTAATCCACTTTCCACTCAAGATGATGTAGTTGCTGCTCTGGTTGACAGCGGTATTACCGCCTTCGCTCATCATGGCTGCACTATGGAAGAATATGAACAGGCGGTTGAAATGCTGCTTGATTGTGAGCCCGATGCCCTTATTGACGATGGCGGGGATGTGGTCGGCACTCTGCATAAGTCACGCCCCGAACAGGCCAAGACCATTATAGGTGGCTGTGAGGAAACTACCACAGGTATATTGCGCCTTAGAACCATGGACCAGGAAGGGGTTCTGCTCTTCCCCATGGTCGCCGTTAACGATGCCTATATGAAATATCTATTCGATAACCGCTATGGTACGGGACAATCAGTTTGGGACGGCATTATGCGCACCACCAACCTGGTGGTAGCCGGAAAAAATGTGGTGGTAGTCGGTTATGGCTGGTGCGGTAAAGGAGTAGCCCTGCGCGCCAAAGGAATGGGCGCCCGGGTTATTGTCACGGAAATTAATCCCATTAAGGCCAATGAGGCCTGGATGGATGGCTTTGAAGTAATGCAGATGACAGATGCCGCCCGCTTGGGAGACGTATTTATCACAGTTACCGGCAACATCAATGTGATCCGAAAAGAACATTTCCTGTTGATGAAAGACAATGCTCTGATGGCCAATGCCGGTCACTTTGATGTAGAAATCAGCAAACCGGATTTAAATGCTCTGGCAGTTGACTGTCGGACTGTAAAAAATAATATAGAGCAGTTTACTCTGGAGGACGGTCGGCGTCTGCATCTGCTGGCTGAAGGAAGACTGGTGAATTTGGCGGCTGGTGATGGTCACCCGGCGGAAGTGATGGATCTTTCATTTTCATTACAGGCTCTCTCACTTCTGCATGTGATTAAGAACCATGACCAGATGGAAAACCATGTCTACAACGTACCTTCAGAAATTGATGAACAGGTAGCCCGCATGCGGCTGCAGGCCATCGGAGTGACTATTGACAGCCTTACCCCGGAACAGCAGGCTTACCTGGCTGATTGGGAAGTATAAAAGATATACTACCCGGTTTATCCGGGGATTCTTATATTATAGTTTGAACGTATAGTGCACTTATATGGGGGGGGGAGGTGCCATATCATGAATTCTGAAACCATATTCAGCTTACCGGATATGCTGCAAGACCTCATCCCCGACGGCCTTTGCATAATCAACCGCCAGCAGGAGATCAAAGCCTGGAATCGGGCGATGGTCACCCTGACTGGCATAAGCCAGTCGGAAGCTTTGGGAATTAAAGCCTATCTGCTGTCCACTCCTCTTTTAAATGCCCGCCCCGGACTCGACGATTTAATTCTGGGTTCCCGCCCGGAGCTTAGCTCCAGTTATGACCATTTGCAAATAGACAATGGCATCTATAGTGCCGAGCTCAATCTCGCTGACGGCAGGACTCGCTATTTAGCTCGTGCTGTACCTTTGTATCAACCTGATGGCTCAATTGATGGAGTAATGCTTTTGTTTCAGTACCCCGATCAGTCCCGGGAGGAATTAGATTTTCGGGAAATGATAGAAAACCTTGAGGACATGCTTTATCGGATTGAGTTTGTCCCCAGTTATCATTTCAGCTATCTAAGCCCGGCTTTAAGCAGCATTATCGGTATGGAAACCCATGTCTTATATGATGATTTTTATCAGGTATTGTCCTATGTACACCCCGATGACCATAAGGCCCTGCTGAGCATCTTTTACGGTCGGGTACCCAAAACCATACTGCTCAGATGGCACAGACCGGATGGGGTGACCGCCTGGTTGGAAGTACGAGTGGTACCAATAGTAAACTGTGACGACATCAAAGTTGGGCTCCAGGGTATCGTGCGTGACCTTACTGATCGGATACATATCGAGGAAGAATTGCGGGGTGCGAACGAAGAGCTGGAAGCTTCATTTCAACAACTTAGCTGTTTAGAGGAAGAACTACGCCAGCAATACGATGAACTGGAGATTACCCAAAGCCGGCTGGCCATATCAGAACGCCGCTACCGGACCCTTTTGGAAAATGTCAACCTTATTACTTTAATGCTTGATAAGAGTGGCCGCATAACCTTTGTTAATGATTTTCTTACTACTGCAACCGGCTGGGCCTACCAGAATTTATTGGGTTACACCTTTGGCGAAATTTTAGTGGCCGACTATTACCGACGCCGATGGTACCAGCATTTTTCCAAGACTGTGCTGAATACCCGGGAAGGTAATTATTTCTCGGTTCCGCTTAAAACCAAATTGGGGGATACCCGAATTATCAATTTTTCACAAACGCAATTATATGATGAAACCGGAAGGTTTGAGGGTATTGCCCTGATCGGCGAGGATATAACGGAAAGGGAAACGGTTCGCCAGGCACTGGAAAAGAGTGAACTTAACTTCCGAGAAATCATGGATAACCTGGCTGACCTGATATGCAAAACCGACCGACATGGGCGGGTTGTTTACCTCAGTCCTTCCCATCTGCAGGTTTTTGGAACCGACCTGGAGACCATGAGCAAAATGACACTGGAGGATTTCATTTATCCTGATGATATTCCTGATGTTATAGCTGCCCTTAAGCGGGTACTGCGAGCTGGAAAGGCCACCACCGTTGAAGTCCGCTGCCGGCATGTTTCTGATTCTTATCTCTGGGTTGAAACTGTTGCCAGCCCGCTTTTTGATGATAACGGTATTTGTGGTGCGGTATTAAGCAGCCGTAACATAAACGATCGCAAACTTTTAGAAGACGAATTACGCTATGTCGGCCTGCATGACGTTCTTACCGGTCTTTATAACCGCACTTATTTTGAAGAGGAAATGAACCGGTTAAGTGATGGACGCCTTTCACCAATTGGGGTTTTTGTAATTGATGTAGACGGTCTGAAATTGGTGAATGATTCTCTTGGTCATGAAAAGGGTGATCTGCTTCTCTACCGGGCGGGCGAGGTTATTAAAAAGTGTTTTCGCCAGGGTGATGTGGTAGCTCGAGTAGGCGGAGACGAGTTTGCCGCCTTACTGCCTTGTTGTGATCAAACCCAGATGGAGGCCATCAGGCAGCGCCTGTCAAAAGCCCTGGGGGAATATAATGAGCAGTTTCCAGAACTGCCGCTCAGTATTTCGGTCGGGATGGCTATGCACCGTCAAATCGGACAGCTAATTCGTGAGCTTTATAAAGAAGCCGACAACGATATGTACCGAGATAAATTACAGCGCAGCCGCAGCGCCCGCAGCGCCCTGGTCCAGACCTTAATGACCGCCCTGGAAGCCCGTGATTATATAACTGAAGGCCATGCCGAACGACTGCAGATTCTGGTTTCCGCATTGGCCACCAAACTGGGGCTGCCAACCCGCACCGTGGGTGATATGAAAATACTGGCCCAATTCCATGATATTGGCAAGGTCGGCATTCCTGATCGAATTCTGTTTAAGCCGGGGGCTTTGGATCCTGAAGAATATGCGGAAATGCAGCGTCACTGCGAAATCGGCAGCCGCATAGCCCTGGCCTCGCCGGAACTGGCTCCGTTATCAGATCTAATATTAAAACATCATGAATGGTGGAATGGCTGCGGTTATCCGCTGGGGGTTAAAGGTGAGGAAATTCCGCTGCCCTGTCGTATTCTGGCAGTGGCTGATGCTTTTGACGCGATGACCAATGACCGTCCCTATCGTAAAGCCATGTCGGTAACTGAAGCACAGAGAGAACTTGAGGCAGGGGCGGGAACCCAATTTGATCCAGAATTAGTTAAAGTCTTTTGTACTATCATTCAAAGCAATGGGATTACTAATTAATGGGCTTAAACAGAAAAGATAGGCCTGAAAGCATTCCCCGGGATGGGAAGCCGGCCTATCTTTCCCCGTTCTGGAAGTAATGCACTTTGGACTGAACACTCCTTCTTGTTCCTCAAGTATCGTCTGCCTATCAGAGATTTAATGGGCGATCACATTCCACCTGTCTTGGTCGACTCCTATCCTCCCAGAACGTACAAGCAAACAACCTGCGGAGGCCTCCTTGAAAAAACCATACCTCAAAGTTTTTTACCATGCACATTAAACGATTTTACCTGGGATAAGAGAAACTCGGTTCCAACAACTGGGAATGCAGACGATTACTTGAGATAGCTTAAATACTGATCTTCTGGGTCTAATTCAATTATATGACCATGTTGCATAATGGTCAATAATTTGTACGAATATTCTCAAAACCACTTTATTCCATCTTTATAATCTGGTCAAAGCTAATCAGGGAAAACAATTTGCGCAGGTAAGCGTTGTTAACATTACGCATTACCATCGCTCCCCCATGTTCCTCAAAACGGCTGTAAAAAACCAGCAGTTTACCTATACCCGAACTATCAACCACCGCCACATCATTAAGATCCAGGATAATTTTTCGACATCCCTCATCCATTAGTTCTTCCAAGCGGGTCCGCAACTCAGAGGAATTCGAAATATCGATATTCTTTCCCGGATATACTATAGCCACCTCATCATTTTTTTCTATCCGCACAGCTCTTTACCCTCCCCTTAAAGCACCTCTTATTGACATATTAGACCAAAAATTGGATTTATACTACACTAAAATCCTTTTTACCTGGTTAATGGGAGTAGGCATGACCATACCGTTTTCATCACGATAAACTACTATCTCAACCTTGTTGCCGGGCGGATAAACCCGAAGTTCGTCAGCTAACAGCTTGATCAGCTTCAGCCCCAGATGAGATGTCCGAAGATCCTCAGGTTTATCAAATCGCCAATCGGCTAAATTGTCATAACAAAAACCCTTGCCGGTATCGGTTATAACATACCTCACTAACATACTATAAACTTCAATGCGGATGCGGGCACACTTATCAAAACTATTGTGCTCCAGCAAGGCTTGGGCCAACTGCTCTTCAAATTCCGGCTGCCCTTTGGCTTCATGAATTCCTAAACAGCCATGGATAATGGCATTGGTCAGTAATTCTAGCAGCAGAGTATGATGTCTTTCTACTTCCAGATTACTCATCCATAAATTCTTAACTCTGGCCACTATTTGTTCTACCCGGCTAGCAATGGTATATATTTCGCCAACTACCAGCTTTTCTTCCCAGCTGGTAAATAACTGTCCCTTGGGATAACGATCGGCGGTAATAATCATCAAACTGCAATCGTCATCTGGTAATGGCTGATTGGTAAAATCAGATATCGCCGCAAATAACTCATCTGCTATAGCATCAACCTCCGAATCGTTATGACCATTAAGCAGATATGACAATCGTTCATAACCGTACTGCTCTCCATGATGATTCGTTGCTTCCAGGAAACCATCACTATAAACAACTAACCTCTCTCCCGGTTCCAGGCGCAGCTGGTGGCCAACCACCCGCGGGGGCAGATTGCCAAAGGAAGGGATACCGCCAGAGGGCATAAAGTCAGCGGTGTTTCGGTTATTTAATAATACCGGTTGATTCTGCATACCCATGGTAGCATAAGTCACCACCCCGGCGGTTTCATCAATAAAGCCGTACATAATCGCCACATAATCTTCAGGGAAAAAACGGTTTTGTTTGAATAGATTATCAAACTGCAGCAGGAGTTCCTCGGGAGACAGCCGATAAGGTGCTAACTCCGTGGACAACAGCAGCTTACGCGCTGCACAGGCTTCCATAGCCGAAGATAAACCATGACCGGAGGCATCAATCAGATAAAAAGATATGTATCCTGGCTTCAGGTATTCATACCCGACAATATCACCACCAACTGTGGAAGACAGGCGGTGTACCTGCTCTAACCGATAACGCTGCGTCACCAGCGGCTGAAGAGGAAACTGCATTTCTAATAGCTGATGTGCTTCCTCCTGATTTTGCGATAAACGCCGATTTAATTCTTCCATGTAACGATTGGCCTGGGCAAGCTCCTTTAACGCCAGTTTAAGGGGACTTACGTCGCGGAGCAGGCTCATATACAGTTCCCCGTCGCCTTCCAGTCCGGTGATCCGTACCGTAGTTACCTCACAGGTGTTTATTTGCCCTGAACGAGACCTGATTCGCATTTCCAATTCGGCTCTTCCGGTTTCCACTGCCTGGGACCGCATTTGATATAACAGATGCCGGTCTTCACGGGCCACCAGTATCCCGGCTGGTTTCCCTACAATCTCCTCACGTTCATATCCAGTCATCAATGTTGCCGTCCGGTTGATATAACGCACCCGGCCCAGATAATCACTGACAATCGCTGTTTCACCTGCATTGTTTAATAAAGCGGCTTGAACATAGAGTTCGCGTTCCATGTCTCGCCGAATGGTTATATCCCGGATACTGCCCTGGACATAAAAATTCTCGCCCTCACGATAAGTGGCACTGGCAACATCCCCATAATGAGTGCTGCCATCCGGCCATACCATTTTTATTTCCCAACGTTCAGGCATTACACCCCTAGTTTTGCCGCTGGTATAATTGGAGCGAATGGCGTGCTGCTGCCGATAATCAAATAGATCATCCAGAGTTAGTCCGACCATATTTTCGCGTCCCGAAAACTTGTTCATGTTTTGATTGGCGTAAGTGAATCGCGTACCATCATAAATGAAAATTCCATCCTGTGATAACTCGGAGAGCAAGCGATAGCGCTGTTCTGATTCTCTTAACATCTGTTCAACCTTTTTGCGTTCAGTGACATCAACCACGATACCCTGCATGGACACCAGATTCCCTTTACGGTCAAAACTGCCTTTAAAGTGCAGATCTACCCAAATCTCCTCACCACTGGGCCGTTCAAAGGCTACTCCATACCATATGGTCATTCCATGCTTGCGTACATCCTCAATGACACCATAACGATCATCCGGGTTTTTATAATATTCATAGGCCTTTCTTTGATTTAATTGTTCTAACGAATCTACCTGCAGCAATTTAAGAAAGGCGTTATTGGCCATAACAAAGCGCCCTTCAACCGTACTTCTAAAGATGCCGGCAAAAACATTATCCAGCAGTTGGGCCTCCAACCAACTGGGATATCGGTTGCGGGAAAACAGGATGGCCTGCAATGATACCACAGCCAAAGCTACAGCAATCATCGCCATTAAAACAAACACTATCAGTCGATCCATAGTTTCACCCCTTTATGCCGGATGAAAAAATTTTTTTCCTTATCATAGCCAGCACCTAACTTGTTCACACTATGATCAAGTTGGTACTGGAGGTTTTATGATGCGTGATCGGAAATATCTGACCATTTTCTTTTCAATTTTGAGTTTGGTGGTGGTTGCATCCTATCTATTGGTTAGAGCCATCGACCTTCCCAAAGCCAAGCCACTGCCGTACCGCAATATTTTAGGTGAGGCCAGCGGCGGTAAATACTATTCCCTTTACGATCCCCAGGGCCACCTGGTGCTGGCCACCGGAATGCCGGTTCAGACCGGAGACGAATACTATGATGATAAAAACCGCCATTATGTGGTGACCAAGCTAGATGGATTCCGAGGAGAAATGCAGCTGCAGCGCGAAATAAAACTGCCTTCTCCCTTTGCCCGTTTTACCGCCACCCGTACCGCCCAGGCAGCCGATAATATTCATGTCGTTCTTTACCATACTCATACCGATGAATCCTATGCCCCTACTGACAAGGCATCCACTCAGCCTTTTAAGGGCAGTGTAATGCAGGTCGGAACGGCGCTTGCCGATGGTTTACGGGATAACGGAATCAGTGTCTACCATAGTTTTGTCCGACATGATCCCCATGATGTCAATGCTTATAACCGCTCGCGCAAAACAGTTTTTCAGCTTTTAAAACAGCAGCCTGACGCCATTTTTGATATTCATCGTGATTCCTCACCCGCTGGTTATTTTTATGCCGAGATCAACAGTGTACCGATTTCCCGGGTCATGCTGGTGGTAGGCAGGCAAAACACCCACATGGCCACCAATCTTAAATTCGCCCGGGAGGTTTTAGCTACCGGTCAAAAAATGTATCCTGGTATGATTAAGGGCATCTTTATGGCACATGGCAATTATAATCAAGACTTGTATCCTACCGCTCTCTTAATTGAAATTGGTACTGACACCCTGCCGCGTGAAATGTCAGACCGAGCAGCCATGTTAATGTCAGACGTTTTAACTTCGACTCTTAAAGCGAGGTCTGGTCGGTAATTTGAACCCAGACTTCGCGGCGGCGAGGGCCATCAAATTCGCAAAAATAAATCCCCTGCCAGGTTCCCAGGGCCAGTCGGCCGGAACTAATTATAAAACGTTTCTCTATTCCCACCAGGGTAGAGAGCAAATGAGCCGAAGAATTTCCTTCCCGATGTTGATACTCTTTCCGCTCTGGTGACAGGGCCCGAAATCCAGCCAGCATGTCAGTTACCACATCCGGGTCGGCATTTTCATTGACGGTGATGCCAGCTGTAGTATGAGGTACATAGACCAGAACCTGCCCATTATTCACCCGGTTCAGCTTAATAATCCGGTTAATTAAATCGGTTATATCAATCATTTCAAAAGCCTGCTTACTGGTAACTTCCAATTTGTACACTCAAATTCCTCCTATTGGATTCTCAATATTAATAATATTTTCCTCAGCCAGGTTATCCCTCCAAGTAATTATTGTGCTGTGAAGTTACCGGAAAGCTTCCTTTAGCCGCGCAAAATATTTGCCTGCCTGTATTCCTCTAACAGAAATTCAGGACCTCTTCCATGTTATAATGATTTTATCAGAACCCCCTATAAACCCGACATTTTTCATGAGGGGAAACTGCCTAAAGGTAAAGGTGGATTGATTGTTTATGCCTACTGATCTTACAGTAACGATTAATGGTAATTCCTATCAGCTTGCTCATGGTTTAACCGTGAGTGATGCCATCCAGCTGGATAAGTCACTTGATTCTAAAAACATATTTGCAGCCATTGTTGATAACAGCCTGAGGGAACTATCCTACCAGCTAACCGGCGACGTTGATATTGAACCCCTGGGGATGAATAATGAAGAGGGGCTGCGCATTTACCGACGTTCCCTGCTGTTTCTATTAATAAAAGCCATCCGTGATCTATACCCCCAAGCCAGTGTTATAGTTCATCATACTCTGAGCAATGGTTTGTATTGTGAGGTAAGGAATGCCGAAAACCTTAATGAAGCTCAAATAAATGCCCTGAAGCAGCAGATGTGGAACTATATCAGCCGCCGCAGTCCTATCATCAAACATACCTTCCCCCATGAGCAGGCCATCGAAATCTTTAAGCAGGCTGGCCAGCCCGACAAAGTACGTTTGCTTAAGTATCGTCAACAGCCTGAGGTTCATGTTTATGAGCTTGATGGCTGCCTGGATTATTTTTACGGTTATATGCTGCCTGATGTCGGTTTTTTGACCAATTTTGAGTTATTGCCCTACCGGAACGGCCTGCTGATGCAGACCCCGGAAGCAGATTCCCCAGATCAAATTAAGCCCTACCTGCCACTGCCTAAGTTAGGGGATATTTTTGCTGAGTCCGAATATTGGGCCGAAGTGCTGGAAGTGGCTGCTGTGGGTCAGCTGAACGAGTTAGTGGCTTCCGGCCAGGGGCAGGAAATTTTACTGATAAATGAAGCCCTGCAGGAAAAGAAAGTGGCCCAGATTGCCGATCAATTCTGCAGCCGTTCGGAAGCCAGAATTATCTTAATCTCCGGTCCATCATCCTCCGGCAAAACCACCTTTGCGCAGCGGCTGGCTGTCCAGCTGCGGGTTAATGGTTTAAAACCGGTATCTATATCCCTGGATAATTATTTCGTCGACCGGGATAAGACTCCCCGCGATGAAAACGGGGATTATGACTTTGAGGCTTTAGAAGCGATCGATTTAGAGCTCTTTAATCAGCACCTGCTGTTATTGATGGCGGGCGAAGCGGTTGAGATACCGGTATTCAATTTTCACACCGGCCAGCGCGAATATCAGGGGCAAACCCTTAAAGTATCATCCAATCAACCTATTATAATTGAAGGCATTCATGGAATGAATGAAAAACTCACGGCTCAGATTGCGGCCGGTAAAAAGTTTAAGATCTACGTCAGTGCCCTTACTCAGCTCAACCTGGATAACCATAACCGTATACCCACCACCGATGCCCGCATCATAAGACGTATGGTCAGAGATTACCAATACCGCGGCCACAGTGCCCGGGAAACCATCCGGCGCTGGCCATCGGTACGGCGGGGGGAAAATCACAATATCTTCCCCTATCAGGAACAGGCAGACACCATGTTTAATTCATCGTTGGTTTATGAACTGGCAGTACTAAAACCTTTTGTCCAACCACTGCTGGAACAAATAAGTCCCGAGGCTCCGGAGTATGTCACCGCTCATCGTTTGCTGAAATTCATTGAATACTTCTTACCTATGAGTACCGATGGCATACCCCCGAATTCCATTCTGCGTGAATTTGTCGGCGGTACCTGTTTTGAGGTTTAGGCTTTGGCAAACCGGATAATCCCATTCTCAAGGTAACTGTGCAGCTGACCAGCAGCTTCCAAATAGCGCATATACCCCAGGGCTTCGCCGAGGCAAACCCGGTGATAATGAATGTATTCCTCATCGGCAAGCGTGGCTATCTGCGGGTAAATCTCGGCAACATGGTGCGGTGAGGTCATAAGCTCTGCTACTCGGCCCAACATTTGCTGATGACGCCGGCGCAGCCGCTCAACTGCCTGCATCGGTTGTTCGATTTTAAGCCCGTGTCCAGGCAGTAGCTCCCGGGCACCAATTTGCTCAACCAGATCCAGGGCGTCAAATAAATCACCCAACGGGTTAAGGCTGGTAGTATTAGGCCAATCGGTAAAATGAAGATAACCGCCTTTGACCGATAACAGGTCAGCGGCAAAGAGCAGTTGATTTTCTGATGACCAGAAACCAATTTGACCATCAGTATGCCCGGGCAGGCTCACTACCCGAAATGCTTTCCCAAAAAGCTTTATCTCCTGATTAACCGCCAATGGGACCAAGTATTCCGGTTCCGGGTAGAGGGGTCTGACCTCATCACGCCAATCGATAACCAGACGGCGGCTTTTGTCTGAACCGAACCCCTGTCTTAACATCTCAGCACCGGCGGCTGCTGAGTAACTTTCCGCATAATCCTCCGGCAGCCATATAAACTGCCGGGCTCTTTTGATTTCCTGCTCCGCCATATAGACCGGCGCTCCAGTCATTTGCTGCAGCCAGGCGGCTGCTCCCAGATGGTCGGGATGACAGTGAGTAATATAAATAGCTTTTATAAGCGGCCATTCAATTCCCAGTTCTTTTAATACCAACTGCCAGAGCTCACGGGTGATAGGCAAATCGACACCAACATCGATAACCGCCCAACCTGCGTCGATCGGTACTAAATATGAATTACTGGTAGCCAATGGATAGGGCATGGGCTGACGCACCAGGTAACAGTCCGGATAACTGACAATCATCCCTTTATTCTCTAACTCCCCCGGCATTTCTATCGTCCTTCCTCTTGCTGATACTCCAATACCTTCGGCTTTAACCATTAATTACCTGCTGATCTGCAAATAAAAACTGCCCACCAAACTAGAGGCTGACGGGCAGTTTACATTTTTAATTAGCCGCAGCAGCAGCTTGAACGCTGTATTATAGGCGGTGTGAGCTGGCTTAAAATTTTCTCCAATAAAATTACGTCCATCCAGCGGCCATCGATATAACCCTGGTTTTGATAGGTACCCACCAAACGATAACCTGATTTTAAAGCTAGATCTATGGGAGCAGGATTAGAACCCAGACAACTGGCCACCAGCTTATGAAATTGCTGTTTTTGGGCCTCAGCTTCAACCGCTGCCGCTAAGATTCGGCCCCAGCCGCGTTTTCGTTCTTCTCGTTCCACATACAAAGACAGATCGGCAACTCCCTGGCTGCAGCAGCGGTTCGCAAATTCGTTAAGAGAAGCCCAGCCCACAACCTGGCCGTCAGCATTTTCCGCCACTAAAACCTGATAGGGAGGCTGATGTTCTGCCATCCAATCTTTCATATTTTCCAGGCTGCGGGGACAGGTGTCAAGTGAAGCCACCTTGTCGGTTATTCCTTGATTATAAATTCTGGTTATAGCCTCCAGATCCGAGTCCTCAGCAGCTCTTATCGTATATCCGGGATGATTCGCTTTAACCAGACTGCCGGCATAACAGTTATTCAAACCACCAAAGTCCTTGATTTTCGAATCCCCGGCTACCATTTGCTGCAAGTGCTCCTTATTATAAATAAACATAGGTTCAATGCTGATATTAACAAAACCGGCTTTCTTCAGCAGTTCAGTATATTCATTGATGGGCAGGGTCCCCGCTACACAGCTTACCCACAGGGCCAGTTCCTTTTCCAGAGCCGGATCTACCGGTGCAACTTTGATTATATCGGCAATCGCCAGCCTCCCCCCTGGCTTTAACACCCGTGCCATTTCCCGCATTACCCGTTCTTTGTCAGTACTCAGATTGATAACGCAGTTGGACATAATTACATCCACGCTGTGATCAGGCAGGGGAATATCCTCAAGATAGCCCTGCCGAAATTCCACATTAGGAATCCCCATCTCCTGCTGGTTCATCCTCGCTAATTCCAACATTTCCTCACTCATATCAAGCCCGTAAACATAGCCTTCAGGCCCAACCTCACGGGCGGCCAAAAATACATCTATGCCCCCGCCGCTGCCCAGATCAAGTACTACCTCACCCGGCTTCAAATCTGCCACCAATAGCGGATTAGCACAGCCCAGGCTGGCTTCGCGGGCCTTTTCCGGAATCTCATGCAAAGGATGTTGGTCGTATAGTATGCGGGCGTAATCGGCATTACGGCCGCAGCAACCCTCACCGCAGCCGCAGCTTGCCGCTCCCCCCTGTTTAATTTTGCTCGCTATATCCGAATAATGTTTCTTAACTTCATTACGCACCTGTTCGTCCATGATATATCCCTCCTATTTGAATTGTTTAACAACATTGTACCGGCAATACCCGGAGAAGAATATCCAGGCTTTCCAACACCTGATCCCGTTTTTCTGCGGGTATGGCGTCGTATACCTGCAGATAGTAATCTTCCATGGTCGTCTCAATTAACCTTAAGGCCTCTTCCCCCCGGCTGCTCAGACACAAGCTTACAAAGCGGCGATCCTGGGGATCGGGTTCCCGTTTGAATAAAGTTTGTTCTACCAGCGTGTTAACGGTGCGGCTTATCGTACTTTTATCCAATCCAAGCAGGTCAGCCAGTTCATTTACTGACATTTCTCCCCTTCTCCCCACCTCCACCAGCGCATGACAATGGGTCAACCCCAGCCCACAACAGCTGGCTTCATTTTGGTTGCTGATATCCAGCCTGCGTGCCAACTGTCGGAGGGTTTCGCGCAGGCGGCGGGCCTCTATTTGATTATGACCGGTCATAAATTATTTTCACCTCCACTTTTATTGTATACAGCAACTGTTGTATTATGCAACTACCAACTATAATTATTTTTCCCCTTTATCTAAGCGGAACTATTCACCCAAACTGGGTATCATCATATCCTGTAGTGACTGCAAATCGGCGATTCTTCCGCGGACGGTTATATCCAGGCCTTGATCATTATAGTTTTCATTGACCACTTCCAGGCGCGGCCGCAGCCGTCCCAATTCACCCAGGCGTGAAAAAGGAACTAATAACCTGACTTCAATGCCTTCATACAGCAGTTCATCCAAGTCAATCAGCAGCTGGTCCAGCCCTATCCGCTCACGAGCTGAGACAGTAATGCCGTCCAACGGAAAATCCTGCCGCCAGGCATCTGCCTTGTTATAAACTCGAAGGCGTGGCTTGGCCTCCAGTTCCAGATCCTTGATTACCTGCTCTACCGCCGCTTCCTGCTCGTCGCGATAGGGACTGGTGATATCAATTACCTCAACTAATACATCAGCTTCAGTCAATTCTTCCAGAGTGGCCCGAAAAGCCTGCTGTACCCTTGTCGGCATATCCCGGACGAATCCTACTGTATCGCTCAGCAGGAACTCTCTGCCGCTGGGAAGCATTACCCTTCGGGACACCGGATCCAGGGTAACAAACAAGCGATTCTCAGCCAGCACCTCATGGTCTGACACTGACAGAGCATTCAACAGGGTAGATTTGCCGGCATTGGTATAACCGATCAGGGCAGCGGTCCTAATTCCGGAACGCTGGCGTTGTTTACGGAGTAAAGTCCGAGATTGTTTGATCTCCTTTTCTTCATCCCGGAGCTGCTTGATACGGCGGCGCACGAATCTGCGCATTTCTTCCAATTTGGTCTCGCCAGGTCCGCGGGTTCCGATGCCGCCGCCTAAACGGGATAATACTCCCCCTAATCCTAACATCCGGGGGTATAAATAGGTAAGTTGGGCCAGTTCAACCTGAATTTTACCTTCACGTGACCGGGCACGGCGGCCAAAGATATCCAAAATGATCTGGGTACGATCCCATACCTCAAGTCCGGGCAAAGCCCCCTCCAGTGCCTTAACCTGCCGGGGTGACAGTTCCTGGTTGAATACCACCGCCTCGATATACTCGGTTTGAGCTCGCTCCTTAACCTCCTTAATTTTACCAGGCCCGAAAAGATAGTTTATATCCGGGTAGCGCTTCTGAATTACTGTACCGAATGGAATCTTGTCAGTATTCTTAATCAATTCAGCCAACTCGCTCAGATTGTACTCAAGTTCGT
>JBLNAA010000014.1:0-15065 GCA_050259135.1 Methylocystaceae bacterium
GAAAAGAACTTTGCGGCCGGAGCCGATATTACCGACATGGTAGAAGGTAACCCAGAATTTGCACGTTTTTTTGCCTTTAAAGATACCTTTAACAAAGTAGCTGATCTGGAAAAGCCAACTATTGCCGCTGTCGCCGGATATGCTTTAGGGGCCGGTACTGAATTAGCACTGGCCTGCGACTTTCGGATAGCCAAAGCCAATACCCGTTTTGGGTTACCGGAAATTGGCATCGGTATTATGCCGGGTGCCGGCGGAACCCAGCGCCTGCCCAGGTTAATCGGTTTGGCTCGAGCCAAAGAGATGATCATGCTGGGCGGTATGGTAGATGCTGCTGCCGCTCTCAGCTATGGGCTGGTAAACAAAGTAGTAGAAGAAGAGGTAGTGGCGGAAGCTATGAAATTAGCTGCCAAATTAGCCAAACTGCCGCCGATTGCCCTGCGTAATGCCAAACAGGTGATTAATCAGGGACAGAGTATGGAACTGAAAATGGGAATAGATTTAGAAGCAATAGCCTGGGCCAGTCTTTTTGCCACCGAAGATCAAAAAGAGGGCATGCGGGCATTTGTTGGGAAGCGTAAACCCGAGTTCAAAGGGAGATAGGAGGAATATAGAATGAAAGAAGTCGTAATCGTCGGCGGGGCCAGGACAGCGGTTGGTGACTTTATGGGCGCCTTGGAAAGCTTTAGCCCGGTTGATCTGGGTGTTATTGCTTTTAACGGAGCGCTTGCCAAAGCAGGAATTAAAGGTGAAATGGTAGAGTCACTGGTGGCGGGTCATGTTGGACAGGGCGCTGCTCCCGGCAACAGTGCCCGGTTAGTAGCACTGGCCGGTGGTATGCCCTTTGATTCAGCAGCGGTTACCGTTCATCAGCAGTGCCCCTCATCGATGCGGGCCGCTGAGATTTGTTCCCAGGAGATTATGCTGGGTAAAGTTGATATCGGCGCCACCATTGGCATGGAAAGCCAAACCAACACCCCGTATATTTTGCAGCGGGCCAGGAAGGGCTACCGTTTGGGAGATGGAGAAGTAATCCAAGATGGTTTGATGCTCGGGGGCCTCATCTGTCCCTGGAACGGATATCATATGGGTGTTACCGCTGAAAATATCGCTGCCATGTATGGGATAACTCGTGAAGAGCAGGATGAACTGGCACTGCTTTCGCATCAGAGAGCCTGCCATGCTATTGCCCAAGGCTGGTTTAAAGATGAAATAGTACCAGTCGAAATAAAGACCAGAAAAGGCGTTAAAATCTTTGATACTGATGAACATCCAAGAGCTGATGCCACTATGGAATCAATGGCTAAACTTAAGCCCGCTTTCAAAAAGGATGGTACGGTAACGGCAGGTAATGCTTCCAGTTTAAATGATGCCGCATCCGCCTTAATCATGATGTCGGCGGACAAGGCTGCCGAATTAGGGATCAAGCCGCTGGCGCGGGTAGTTTCGTCAGCTACCGGTGGTGTTGATCCCAAGATCATGGGTATGGGAGTAGTACCAGCTGTACGGCGGGCTTTAAAATTTGCCGGCTTACAGCAGGACAATATTGATTATTGGGAAATTAACGAAGCCTTCGCGGCTCAGTTCCTGGGAGTTAATCGTGAACTGAAACTGCCCATGGATCGGGTAAACGCAGTTGGCTCCGGAATATCCATCGGCCATCCGGTGGGCGCAACTGGTGCCAGATTGATTTTGACCGGTATTCATGAACTGAAGCGCCGGGGCGGCAGATATCTGTGCGCATCCCTTTGTGCCAGCGGTGGGCCGGGTGTTGCTTTCATCGTCGAGAATATTAACTAACAGATTGCAGCATTGAAAGGAAGTAACAGAAATGGTAGTAGCAGAAAAGTATTTGGGTACAGGTATAGCTGCCGAATATGCCAAACGCTTGGTTTCTCCTGATACAGCAGTAAAAGCAATTCGTTCTGGGGACACCGTTCACATGGGAGCTTTCTGTGGTGCAGTTGTCGAGTTGGATAAAGCTTTAGCCAAGAGAGTCGAAGAACTTAAAGATGTTCTTTGTATTTGTACGATTTGGCCCTATACCGAAGTTCCGGCTACGGTACAGGCTGACCCTACCTGTGAGCATTTTAAATGGCTGTCCACGCAGTTCAGTGCGGTAGAGCGGGAAATGAACAAAGCAGGAACTGCCTGGTATATTCCGGTACAGTTCCGGGAACAGATCAAATACTGGGTCCAGGATGAAAAGATTGATGTGGCGATGCTGCAGGTCGCACCGATGGATGAGCATGGCTACTTCAATGTTGGTCCCCAGGTCTCTGATGTAACCGGAGTAACCTCCAGAGCCCGTACTATTATCGTTGAAGTAAATGATAAAATGCCTCAGGTTTGCGGTACAACCGGATACAGCCTGCATGTTTCCCAGATTGACTATATTGTTGAGGGTCCGGGTCGGGAGTTACCCGAGCGTGTAGCCAAAGGTGCCAGCGATATCGATCGTAAAATTGCTGAGAATATTGTGCCCTTAATCAAAAATGGCAGTACCTTGCAGCTTGGAATCGGCGGTCTGCCCAACTGTGTCGGCAGTCTGATTACTGAATCCGACATCGGTGATCTCAGCGTTCACTCCGAAATGTTTGTTGACGCTTTCTTAAACCTTTACAAAGCAGGAAAGATTACCGGCAATAAGAATCTGGACAAGGGTAAAATGGTCTGGACTTTTGCTATGGGCTCCAAGGAATTATATGATTTTGTCGATAGAAACCCGATTCACCTTTGCTGTCCGGTGGATTACGTTAATGAAATCAGTACGATTGCTGCGATTGACAACTTTGTATCCATTAACAGCATCCTGGAAGTTGACCTCTATGGCCAGGTAAATTCCGAAACCGCTGGACTACAGCATATCGGCGGCAATGGCGGGCAGCTCGACTTTGTGCTCGGCGCGTACCTGTCCAAGGGCGGCCAGAGCTTCCTCTGTACCCCCTCCACTTTAACCAACAAGAAGACTGGTGAGGTAAGATCACTGGTTAGAGGCATGCTGCAAGCTGGAGCTGTGGTAACCGTTCCCCGTCAGGTAACTCACTGTATCGTTACTGAGTATGGTGTGGCCAATATGAAGGGTAAATCTACCTGGCAGCGGGCCGAAGCCTTAATCAATGTGGCCCATCCTGATTTCCGTGATGAATTGATTAAAGAAGCTGAGAAGCTCGGTGTCTGGAAATACACCAGCAAGCGCATCTAAGCTTTCAGCATTAGTGGCTGAATAATTAACAAACCGGGTGGCTGGCCTAATCGGCTGGAACTGCCCGGTTTTATATTTTATTAAACGGTGTTAAATCTGACAGTCAACAAGGAGGGGGTTGGTGTTATACCAACCCCCTCGTGGACGGAGGGTATATAGATTTTGGTGAGTTAATTAGGCACGTGATTCAGCTTCGAG
The DNA here is from genome assembly GCA_050259135.1 of Methylocystaceae bacterium. Taxonomy (GTDB): domain Bacteria; phylum Bacillota; class Syntrophomonadia; order Syntrophomonadales; family JBLNAA01; genus JBLNAA01. The sequence goes on from JBLNAA010000014.1 coordinate 3,401, forward strand.
TTCGGCTTCGATCTGTTCTACAGTCTTACCATTGGTCTCACGGGCAAAGAAGAAGACGACAGCCATGATGGCGAAGCAAACAGCCAGGAAGATGTAAGTCGGAGTAATAGCATCAGCGGTAGCTGCGGGCTTGATTATGTTAGTGGAGCCAGCAAATATTGCAATGATCATAGGTCCAATGATCTTGCCGATGCCGCCCATGCCGTAAGCAGAACCCATACCAGTTGCTCTTAAACGAGCCGGCCATACTTCGGAGCCGTAAGGTCCAACCAGAGCATAACCGCCATCAGCGAAGAAGTAAATTGCAATCATAAACAGCCAGAAGAGTGAAGTCTCGCCCACCATGGTCTTGGTAGTCGTGGTGGCTATTACCAGCAGAATAGCAGCTGCTGAACCCAGGATCATACCGCTCAGGCGACGGCCAATTTTGTCTGCCATAAAGGCCCAGAACCAACGGCCAACGAAACCGCCCAGGGTAACCCAGATGAACAGTTTGGCAGCCTGCTCGGGCTTGCAGCCGGTAACCAGAGCTATCAGCATGGCACCCCACATGGAAAAGCAAATGTAAGCCATCTGCTGGAAGATGTTGGCGAGCCAGGTGGTCCACACACTGCGGGGATACTTAAATATTTCAGTAAACTTGGCTTTTGGAGCTTCGGGCAGATCATTAATCCATTCCGATTTTTCGTGTTTGGCGTGGTCAAAGGAATCGTGATTGCCAGTCACCCATTCCACTGCGGCAGAAGCCTGATCATACTTGCCATTGCGGATTAACCAACGCGGAGATTCGGGCACCCATGCTCTAATCAACAAGGTAAGGGCCGCTGGGATAAGACCGATTAAGAACAGTCCGCGCCAGCCAATTGAAGGGGTTAGGAAGGCAGCGGTGCTGCTGGCTATCATGGTACCGATAGGAATAAAGGAGGTTACAATACCGCTAGCGCGGCCGCGATACTTGGAAGGTACGAATTCCTGTACCAGAGGCAGGTCTACACAATAGAGACCGCCGATACCAACACCGGTCAGGAAGCGAAACACAGTTAGATATCCCCAGGCTCCGTCTGGGGTAAAGAACTGTGCACCGGTGGCTAACGAGAAAAAGATAATAGTCGTGATAAATATGGGCCGGCGACCAATTTTGTCAGCCCAGCGTCCAAACAAGAAAGCACCGATGATCGAACCAACGCCGGAAGACAACAGGATGTAAGCCGTCTGTCCGTAACTCAATCCCCAGGGTATGATAATGAATGCCAGAACGAAACCGATAATGTTGTTGTCGAAGAACTCCAGTAAGTCACCGAGTACGGCCGCAGTAACAACCTTGACGTGGTTACCAGTTAATTGGGAATCATCCAGCCGTCTTACTAACTCATTCGTTGATTTGGCCACTTTTTTCATCCCTCCAATAATCGTTACTTGGAAAACTGGACACCGTTGTTATAAATAGCTGCTGTAAGGCTCTACCAGGCTGTCCAGCCGCCATCTACCATAAGAATAGAACCGGTGACCATATCGGCGGCATTAGAGGCCAGGTACAATACTGCTCCAATGACATCGTTAACGTCTCCGATACGGTTTAACAGGATACGGCGTTCAACATCTGCTTTAAACTCCGCATCTTTAAACATGGGTTCAGTAAATGGAGTATAAATAAAGGTTGGAGCTACGGTGTTTACTGTAATGTTATAGGGAGCCCATTCACCGGCCAGAACTTTGGAGAACTGAGCCACTGCTCCCTTGCTGGCGCAGTACGCTGAGCGTTTAACATAACCCACTACCGACATGGCCGAACCAATGTTAATGATTTTTCCATAACTTTGCGACATCATGGTTCGACTGGCGGCCTGGGAGCAGAAGAAGGAACCCTTGGCGTTCAGGCCCATAACGGCATCCCAGGCCTCTTCTGTCACTTCTTCGCCCCGCTGCTGAATGTTTCTGCCGGCGGAATTAACCAGAATATCAATGCGGCCATATTTCTCAGCAGCCTGAGCAAAGGCTTCATTAATATCAGCAACTCTGGTAATATCGCAGAGATAACCGGTACTGGTTCCACCCAGAGCAGCTATCTCAGCCCCGGTTTGTTCCAAAGCGGGGGCGTTGATGTCAAGGAGCACCACGGCGGCTCCTGAGCGGGCAAAGGCCAGGGCACAGGCCTTGCCGATACCGTTGCCGGCACCGGTTACTACCGCTACTTGTCCCTTTAGATCGACTGACAGGTTAGACATGGTGATACCCCCTTAGTCCCCCCAGATAGCGAAAGCTCTGATCGGGCTACCGGTAAGTCCTACAAACTTCAGCGGGAACATGGCATAATAGAAGTCTTTATGCCGCGGAATCTTGGTGATATTCACCAGGCTCTCCGTGTGAATAACTTCTCTTTCGGCGTGAACTGTATGATTGGGATAATCCAGATCAGCCGGAGTATCCAGGCTGGCGGCATCAGTACCGATATTCACCAGGCCTTGATCCAGGAGCCAGGTGGTAGCTTCTTTATCCAGGCCGGGGTATTGACTTAAGTAACGCTTGTGGTCATTAATACCGGCGGGTTCAATACCAGTCCAGTAGAGCAGGCTCATGCCCGGCTTCAGGGTTACTTCGGCAGCATCCAGGCCTTTCTTTACTGCATCCAGGGTAATGTGAACGCGGCCCTGTACGAAGGAAAGATCGATCCAGGCGGCGGGAGAAATTAACTCCGGCAGCGTGATCTTATCTACTGACAGGTGGGATTTGTTGGGGTCAAAATGGTAAACGGCATCAACATGGGTAGAGGTATGGTCACAGGTGATGATACCTTTTACCCCAAAGCCGTATGGATATTTGCTGGCTTCACCCAGGCTGAATTTGGTCTCTTCATGGGTCTTATGCCACCAGAAATTCGTTTTCATGTGTCCGGGATAAACGGGAATCTCAGGAGCGACATTTTTGCCCAGATCCAGGAAGTTTAGTTTTTTACCAAACATCTCGACTTCAGTTACTTTGTCATCGTTTACGAACGGATCGGTCATGATATCGATTCCTCCTTTTAAGAAAAACCATTAATGGTAATAAACCTTTTTGGCTTGTTCGCGTATTTCACTGCGGAAATCAGGATGGGCAATATTGATCAGGGCTTCCATTCGTTCTCTGACCGTATGATGTTTCAGGTGAGCTATACCATATTCGGTTACCACATACTCAACATCATGCCGGGAGGTGGTAACACAAGCTCCGGGATCCAATGAGGCTACAATGCGGCTGATTTTGCCACCGGCTGCTGTTGAAGGCAGAGCAATGATTGATTTACCATTCTTAGCCCGATAGGCACCCCGGACAAAATCCACCTGGCCGCCGACACCGCTAAATTGCTGCGGACCCAGCATATCTGCGGCTACCTGGCCCATACAATCCACCTGCAAGGCAGAATTGATTGATACCATATTGTCATTTTGGGCTATCACGTTAGGGTCATTGACATAGTTTTCTCGATGCATCGAAATCATTGGATTATCATCGACCCAGTCATAGAGTTTACGGGAGCCCATGATAAAAGTAGAAACAATTTTATCAGGGTTGATCGTTTTTTTACGGCAGGTGATGACACCTTTCTCGACCAGGTGCATCACACCATCAGAAAAGACTTCGGTATGAATACCCAGGTCATGTTTACCTTCCAGAAAGGTTAATACGGCATCGGGAATAGCACCGATTCCTAATTGCAAAGTAGCTTCATCATCAATCAAGGAGGCTACATTACGCCCGATTTCCCTCTCGACTTCCCCGATTTTTGCTGGGGGGAATTCTGGAATAGGTGTTTCTACTGGTACAAAGTAGTCGATATCTTCGACTCTGATAAAACTATTGCCAAAGGTGCGAGGCATGTTGGGGTTAACCTCAGCGATTACGACTTTGGCTGAGTTTACTGCCTGCATAGTGTAGTCTATTGATACTCCAAGGCTGACAAAGCCATGTTTATCCGGAGGAGTAGTGCTGACAATTGCCACATCAACCGGGAATTCATGGTTATAAAATAATGACGGAATCTCCGATATGAAGCAGGGAGTAAAATCAGCCCGACTTTCGATAAGCGCCTTCCGAGCATTAGCTCCCGCAAACATGGAATTGTGACGGAAATGTTTTTCCATGCCTGGTTGCATGTAGGAACCTTTCCCGGTGCCCATCCGGTGCATAAATTCAACGTTTTCTAATTCTTCAGCGCGAGCTACGATAGCTTCAGGGACGGTTTGTGGTTCACCACAGGCGTGAGCCAGTACCACCCTTGTATTTGATTTAATAACCTTAGCTGCCTCTTCAGCGGTGACAATATGGCGCAGGTAGTACTTCTCCCAGTCGAACAACTCTTTCCCTCCTTTCTCCGGCGGTGACCAGTTATTTTTCTAGAACCGACAAAATTGCAATTTTGTTTTCACAAAAAGCAGCTGCTGAAACATATCCTCGCAAGATATGTGCCAGCTGAAAAAAATAACTGAAGTTTTTTAATATTCACCGAAAAAAAGAAGAAAGGACCAGTAATATGGGGATTGGTAACCATGCATATTCAAAGGAAGGGCAACTGATTAGGCCTAACATAGTTTAATATTCAACCGCAAGTGCACCGTAAATGGTGCGCTTGCCAGTAAGTGAAATCTGGTACAAACTGTAATATTGGCTTACGGATCAAGTGTGCCGATATTGGCTCACTTGATCCGTTTATGGTTCGCCCGATAAAGCCGGCGTAATTTTAAACCATGGTTACTTCTCTTCGCTAAAACTTATCCCATAACCACTGGCTTTACGACAAAGGGTAGTAGGACTTAGACCCAATGCTACAGCCGTTTTACGGGTACTTTTGTACCTGGCTACATAGTCGAGAATGATGCCTTTTTCATATTCTGCCACCATTTCCCGCAGATCAATTTGACGCTGATAAACACCGGTGTTAGAACCATGCTGATCCCGAATAGCATCGTTAATGGTTACTTCAGAAATGACGGTCTGAGGGGTGGTAACTACCAGGCGTTCAATTACGTTGCGTAACTCTCTGACATTACCGGGCCATGAATAATTGATCAGTATGTCCATAACCGAGGTGTCTACGCTCTTGTTAAAGCCGTATTTCTTGTTAAAGTTATTTAAAAACCGGTTAACCAGAGAGGGAATATCCTCACGTCGTTCCCGCAGAGGGGGAATGGTAATTGGCACTACATTCAGCCGGTAGTAAAGATCCTGCCGGAATTCACCGTTCTTAACCATTTCCCGTAAGTCACGGTTAGTGGCGGTAATTAGCCGAACATCGACTGATATCGGTTTGGGGCTGCCGATCCTGACGATCTCTTTTTCCTGTAATACTCGCAATAACTTGGCCTGAAGGTGAAGGGGGAGTTCGCCAATTTCATCTAAAAACAGGGTAGCCTGGTCTGCGAGCTCGAAAATCCCCATCTTACCTTCCTTTTTGGCCCCGGTGAACGAACCCGCCTCATAACCAAAGAGTTCAGACTCCAGTAAACTCTCAGGTATTGCCGCACAGTTAATCCGAATCAGAGGTTTGTCCTGGCGCAGACTGTTTTTATAAATTTCCTGGGCAATAACTTCTTTACCCACCCCAGACTCGCCTTGTATCAAAATGGTAGTATCCACTTTACCTAAATGGATAATCATATCAAAAATATCTATCATTTTCTGGGAAGTGAAGACAAAAGAATTGCTGCTTTCGGCCTGGAATTTTTTCAGCTCGTTCTCGTAATGCTGCTTCAAGGAATGGGCATGCTCCACTTCCTGCCGCAGCCTATTCAGCTCGGTTATATCACGGCCATTAGTCAGAACCCTTGATAAGTCACCTTTTTTATTAAAAATGGGGTTACCGGTTACCAGCAGGGTTTTTCCATTTTTCAATTTCTGGGTAAAGGTAACCGGTTCGCGGGTAGCAATGACCTCCAAGGTCTCTGAACGGTCGATAAACCCTTCACGGAGCAGGTCACGACAATTCTTGCCGACAATTTCCTTCGGAGTAAAACCGGTAATACGGGTATAAGCACTATTGATCGATAATACCTGACCCTCCGCATCAGTTAAAAAGATGCTATCGAAGGAAGCCTCAATTATAGAATTAACTTCCTCTTCGCGTTGTCTTACATAGTTGAGCTGCTGAGAAATATCATCCAATTCAGACACGTCTTCAATACTAATCAGGATGCGGGCTAACTCACCTTTGGAATCAAAAATGGGGTTGCCGGTAACGCGCAGGGTTTTGCCGGTTCTGTATTTTTGAATATAGGTGACGGTATCTAAACTCTCCATTACTTCAGTAACGGCAGCGCGATCATAGTATCCTTCCGCTATCAGGTCGTACATATTGCGCCCCACCAAATCTTCGGCTTTTAAACCCGTCAATTTGCTATAGGCTTCATTTACCCGCAAAACAGTACCGTCAGCGGCGGCGACAAAGACACTGCTGTAGGAATCCTGAAGGATGGCATCCATTTCTTCTTTCAGCCGCCGGGTATAGGCCAGTTCATTCATGGTGTTTTCCAGGGTAGATACATCCTGCAGGACGGCTACTCTGCCGATGGCGCTCCCTTCAAGTTGTACGGGGGTCATCTGGTAAAGTAAGGTTTTGCCTCGATATTCGATGCGCTGACCAGATGGCGGTAATGATCCATCCTCATCACAGCCGGGCAGTACCCCTTTAAAAGATCGGCCTATCATCAGACCTTCGGTCCAGCCCAATATGTTACAGGCCGCCTGATTATAAAAAATTATATTATCCTCAGTGTCCATGCTGATAATTGCGTTATTAACTGAGTTCATTAAGGTATTCAAGTAGTTTGACAATGATTTTAGCTGTCGGCTGTAGTGATAGGTAATATCTGATTTGGTTACGATACCAACTACTTCTTCATTTTTTACAATCGGTACTCGTCCAACATTGATTCCATACAGAGTATCAATATCTTCATCCGGGTGTGCGGACTTGATTGGGTTGGTCATAATCATTGACAAAGGCACACTGGTATCAAGGTCATTAACTATGGCTCGGTATATATGGGATTTAGTCACCATACCTACTGGTATGCCATGCTTATCGATTACTACTGTTCCATCAATCCTGCGTTGTGAGAATAGCAGTGCAGCATCTTTTATGGTCTGATCAGTTCTGAGAACCAGTGGATCGGGAGTCATAACTTCGCTTATTTTCATGGCACATCTCCTACCCTATAAACCGCAAACCAGCTGGCTACAGTTATAGTATCAAACTTTAAAACAGCTTCCGCTACAATAATCTTCAGGAAATCTGGCATTTACTCTTAAGCAGGCTGGATGAAGCCACCTGGCAGACAACTCAAGTCGGCAAAAGATTGGTCCTGATGGTTTTTTGTAAAGGCATTGAGCGGGTTTACCGGTGATAAAGACAAAGTTCGGGGGGCTGAACGCGGTATGCGCCAGCCCCCCGAAGTGGAGGGTGGGATGACTTTCCGAAAACTTAAACCGAATTATATCAACCCTTAAGCAGTGCACCGGCAACAATAATTTTTTGCAGGTCGGATACTCCTTCTATTTGCGGGCCGATGATAGCATCCCGATAAAGACGGGCTATCTTGTAATCATCCATCAGGCCGTAGGAGCCGTGAACATTTACCGCCAGCCGAACACAATCCACCATATTGTTGCAGACAAAGTCCTTGGTCAAAGCTGAATATTTGGTAAATACCCGCATATCCTTAAGATTGTCGGTCTGGTAGCCCATGTGATAAGTCAGCCACTTGGCAGCTTCATATTTCTCGGCTATCTCAGCGATAGCCAGTTGAATTGCCTGGAAGTTAGCAATCGGTCTATCACGATGGGTTTTTTGTTTGGAGTACTGGATTGCCTCCTCCAGGGCGGCGAGAGTACCACCCAGGAAAGTGGCTGCCATACCTACCTTACCAAAAGCAATCCCCTGCTGCAGAATAGGGTAGCCGTTTCCGATCTCGCCCAGAACATTCTTGGCTGGAACTCTTACATCATGAAAGTACATATCACAGAGTTGACCGCCATGCCAGCCGATTTTATTCCAGGGCTCAGACACCGAATAACCAGGGCTGAATTTATCCATAACGAAGGCAGTTACTTCCCCGGAGGTGCTTTCCCGGGCAAAGATAATGGCCGGTCCGGGCTGATTAGAATTGGTTATAAAACGCTTGGTGCCATTGATGACATATTGGTCACCGTCTTTAACGGCGGTGGTGGCAATTTGGCGAGGGTCTGACCCGGTAGCCGGTTCAGTGAAGGCAAAGGAGGCAATGGCCTCACCCCGGCAGGCAGCCGGCAGGTAAGCCTGTTTTTGTTCGGGAGTCCCAAAGTAAGACAGGGGGCTTAAAGTCAGGCAATGGGCCTGAATCATGCCAGCTACCCCCATTGAAGCCCGGGCGATTTGTTCCAATGCCAATAGATAAGTCACATAATCAGAACCGGCTCCGCCATATTCTTCGGCAAACGGAATTCCAAATAAATCAAGGTCGGACAAGCCGGCCATTATTTCATCAGGGATAATATTTTCTTTATCAATTTTTTCTGCTGCTGGGGCAATCACTTTGTCGGCAAATTCACGGGCAGCTTTTTGAATCAGTAACTGTTCTTTGCTGAGTGAAAAATCCATACTAGGTGCTCCTTTCGAAGTGCTTCTTTACTGAATCCATCTTAACTTAAAGCCGGGTAAACGCGTCTAAAGTTGCCTATTTGTCATCAGAAAGCTAAAAATCAACTGTGGGGAAAAGGACGGTTAAATCCCAAGAATGGTTTTGCTGGCAAAACCGATTAAGAACAAGCCTACCAGTTAGTTTAAGGCTCTAAGGATCAAAGGCTTCATCAAGCTCGACAAGGCCTGGGCCATAATTGAAGTAAGACTTTAGAAAGCCAGCGTGGATAAAATACAGCCCAGGGATACAGCACGTTGCCACACAAAAAAGGCTCCAACCGACGGGTTGAAGCTTTTAGGCTGTTGACAAAGTCGTTTAAGTACTTTGAACTGTCACTGCGAGCGTAATGTAGTGAAGCGTGGTGCCGCCCCTTTAGGGGCAAATGCCTGTGGTGCAGTCCGGAATCCCTTAATATTAAGCTTTCCTAAGAGCAGAGAGTTTCGTATCGCCACTTCGGCTAGGCCTCTGCTCCAAGGGGACTTCCTCGCTACGCTCACAGCGCTTCGCTTCGCTCAGGGCGCCTCGATGCGCTCACAGCGCTCGCAATGACATTCATAGTCTGTAATCAATCTAAAGCTTCAACCCTGCGGTTAAAGCTTTACAATTTAGTCACCATCCAGCAGGTTACCGAGTGCTCCCAATACCGACCCTTCCTCACTCCGTCCCGTTCCGCCGGGGAGGGCATGGGCTATACGGTCTGCCATCCGTGAGAAGGGCAGGGATTGCATCCAGACGGTTCCTGGTCCGCGCAGGGTGGCAAAGAACAATCCTTCACCGCCGAAGAAGGCGGATTTGATGCCCCGCACCATTTCTATATCATAATCAACATCCTTGGTAAGGGCGACCAGACACCCGGTATCCAGGCGCAGCATCTCACCGGCGGCCAGATCACGTTTATGAATGGTTCCCCCGGCATGAATAAAGGCCCAGCCGTCTCCCTCCAGCTTTTCCATAATAAAACCTTCACCGCCAAAGAACCCAGCTCCCAGCTTGCGTTTAAAATCTATCCCCACCGAAACTCCCTTGGCAGCACAAAGAAATGCGTCTTTTTGGCAGATAACCTTACCGGCAAACTGCTTTAAATCGATGGGAATGATTTTCCCGGGATAGGGTGAAGCAAAGGACACATGCTTTTTGCCGTTGCTATTATTGGTAAAGACCGTCATAAATAAACTTTCACCGGTTAAGAGCCGCTTACCGGCGCCGAGCAGTTTACCGGCCAGGCCGCTGCCCTGTCCCTTGCCCGAGCCGTCACCAAAGATAGTCTCCATGGCAATTCCATCTTCCATATACATCATGGCACCAGCTTCAGCAACTACACTTTCCCCGGGATCCAGCTCAATTTCTACAAACTGCATCTCCGAACCGTATAGCTGATAATCAATTTCGTGAGCCATCTAAGCCAACTCCCTTACGGTTTATTGCTATATTCTATTTTATCAAACGGGAAATATTATCAGCGAGCTAGTGCGAGCTGTTACTGCGGTAATTTATAGCATGGCAGTGTATACACTGCCGCATATAGTAACAAAGTGATAAAATACATGTATCATCCATGGAGGTAAATTTTGTGACTCTGACCGCTTTACTGGTAACTGCGTTTCTAGTTGCCTTATCGGGAGCCTTGATGCCGGGGCCGCTGTTAACGGTGACCATTACCGAAACCGCACGCCGAGGCTTCAAGGTAGTGCCGCAATTAATGTTAGGTCACGCCTTGTTGGAATTAATGCTGGTAATGGCTCTGGTAACCGGTTTGGCAGCCCTGCTGACTCGTGAAACCGTATCGGGGGCTATTGGGTTAATTGGCGGGCTTTTTCTCCTCTATTTAGGATGGGGTATGGTATCAGAAGTCTACCTGGGCAGAGTTTCTTTGGAGGCAGCCGCTATCCAGAGTCAGGATGCCGAGAAGCGTTCACTGCATCCGGTACTGACCGGGGCGCTGGTCAGTATATCCAACCCCTACTGGTCATTATGGTGGGCGACCATGGGTCTGAACTACGTTGCATTGGCACTCAAACAGGGCACCATTGGAGTAACCGCTTTTTATACCGGACATATTACTGCCGATCTGACCTGGTATTTTGTGATCGGAGCAGCAATAGCCGGGGGCAGAAAGTTTTTAAGCAACACAGTTTATCGAGTTATCATTAGTATCTGCGGGCTCTTTTTATTGGGCCTCGGAGTGTACTTTATTCGTTATGGTTACTTGGCATTAATCTAGGTTTTTTTAGGGGAGGCATTATCATGGGGTGGGTTAATTATGAATTACGGGGCCTGGTAGCTACGATTACCATTAACGACCCTCCGGTCAACGCGCTGACTATACCATTACTGGAAGAAATGAATACGGTTCTCGATGCCATCGAGAAGAGCGATGTACGGGCGGTAGTCTTAAGCGGTGAAGGTCAGGCATTTACGGCGGGTGCTAATATCCGCTGGCTGAGTGAACATAGTCCCGGGCAAAATGATGAAATGTTTACTCACATCTACCGAGCTTTAAACCGGCTAGATAATTTCCCCTTGCCGGTGATCGCGGCCATCAATGGTCACTGTATGGGCGCAGGATTGGAAATGGCCTTGTGCTGTGATTTTCGGGTTATGGATGAACGGGCTCGTCTGGGGGCCACCGGTGTTAATCTGGGCCTGGTTTTTTGTACCCAGCGGCTGCCGCGCCTGGTCGGGCCGGGAAGAGCCGCCGAAATGCTGATGACCGGACGACACTTGAGCGCTAAAGAGGCCAAAGAAATTGGCCTGGTCGAATTTACAGCCCCTCGGGGACAGGTGCTCAATCGGGCTCTGGATATGGCTAACATTATCGCCACCCGTTCTTTCCCGGCGGTCAAAGGAGTCAAGGCTGCCCTGCAGGAGGGACGTGACATGACGCTTGCCGATGCGCTTAAGGTAGAGGAAAAGTATCTGCAACAGATGTTCCGTACTCCAGAGTTTGTAAGCAGGGCTAAGGAGTTCTTTAAAACTGGTTTTTAAAATGAACTTAAAAAAGGGGATCGGTAATC
>JBLNAA010000015.1:0-3381 GCA_050259135.1 Methylocystaceae bacterium
GAGGCCACTGCTATTTCCGGCCCGGCCAGGGTATAAATTACATGGTCGGCCTCACGGGCCACTGAGCTTCCAACCACATTAGTGACCGCCAGTACCTTTACCCCCTGGCGCTTGGCTTCCCGGAGTGCCGCCAGGGTATCAGCCGTCTCACCGGATTGGCTGACTACTATCAGCATGGTATTCTTGCCCCAGAGTACATCCCGGTAGCGGAATTCGGAAGCAACGTCGATTTCCACCGGTACCTGGGCCAGCCGCTCAATGGCCAGTTTGCCTACCACACCGGCATGATAAGCGGTACCGCAGGCGGTGATAAATACTTTATCCACTCCGCGAACCAGCTTCTTCAATTCGGGATCATCAAAGTCAACCTTATCATCATGGATGCGTCCACGCAGGGTTTCCCGAATTGCCTGCGGCTGCTCAAAAATTTCTTTGAGCATAAAATGTTCGTAGCCGCCTTTTTCAGCAGCCACCGCATCCCAGGTAACCTGAAATATTTCCTTGTTAATGATTTTGCCCTGGAAATCAGTTACCCTGACCCCACTCTTAGTCAGGACCGCCATTTCAAAATCATTTAGGATATAGACCTGACGAGTATGCGGCAGGAGAGCAGGAATATCACTGGCTAAATAGTTCTCTCCCTCGCCCAGGCCGATGACCAGCGGACTGGTCTGGCGGGCAGCCACAATAACCCCGGGTTCGCGGCTGCTGATTACCGCAATTGCGTAGGCACCCTCCACCCGGGCCATAGCACGGCGAACCGCTTCCTCCAGATCAACACCATGATATTGTTCTTCGATCAGATGAACTAACACTTCGGTATCAGTTTCTGACTTAAATGTATGCCCCCGGGAAATCAGTTCTGCTTTTAAAGGCCCAAAGTTCTCGACAATCCCGTTATGCAGAAGGGCTATCTTTCCCGAGCAATCCAAATGGGGATGGGAATTATGGTCACTGGGTACCCCATGGGTGGCCCAGCGGGTATGACCGATTCCAGCCGTACTGGGTGGCGCTTGCTCCAGCTCCTGATCCAGATTGGCCAGCCGGCCTTTTTTCTTAGCCAGCCAAATACCATCACCGTTTTGAATAGCAATTCCCGCCGAGTCATAACCACGATATTCTAAACATGCCAGGCCGTCATAAATAATCGGTACTGCCTGACGGTCACCAACATAGCCCATTATGCCACACAAATCTAAGCATCCTCCTTTTATTGCCACTGCTTTCCCCTCTGTTCGGTCATTGCTGGCCGTTTTTAAGAAAAGCTTACGGTACTGGCACACCGGAAGGGCATCCGCCGAAACTTTCGATACTCCCTTCTCCTCGTCAACCCCGGTTAGTCTGATTACACTTAATCCAGTCATAACCGTGGCTCAGGCGCTTTAACGTTATTCTTTCCCCATTAGCAGATTTGGGGAAACGAATAAATTATCCTGCAGCTTCTTCTGGCCTCACTCCTCTCATATCTTCAAGCAGGCTGCCGGTTACCTGCTTAATATATACTTCTTGGTTCAGCCTCCTTTCACTTCTCCCTTTAATATATGGGCAGGAAGTCAAAGTAGCTACACTGTAAACATCTTTGGTTTAATCACAGATGTCCCCATTATAACTGATTATTGGCATTTAAAAAAGCAAGCGAACCCCGTTTCCACAAGGTTCGCTTCCATAAATGTCTATTTAGTCCCGATAAATCGGCTATTGGGCAGCTGCTTTTACAGCCTGAACAATGACGTCAACCGCGGCTTTAACCTTCTCCTCTTTTAAACCCTGAGCCATGATTCGCAGCTTTGGTTCAGTACCGGACGGTCTTACTACCACTTTACCCCAGGAACCCAAGATTTCATAAGCTCGGCTGATAGCATCTTTTACCCCAGCGGTTTCTAGTACTCCCCGATTCCTGGATTCGATATTGACCAAGAGCTGGGGCTGAGGCTGCATCACTGCCGCCAATTCCGATAAAGGCTTACCGGCAGCCTTCATAGTCTCGACCACCTTCAGCGCTGACAGCAGTCCATCACCGGTAGTGGCGTAATCCAGGAAAATAATATGGCCGGATTGTTCCCCACCCAGTTTAGCCCCGGTTTGCTGCATGGTTTCCAGGACATAGCGATCCCCCACCGCACAGCTTTCAATGCCGATGCCCCGGGATGAAAGCGCCATATCGAGGCCAATATTGGACATAACCGTGGCGACGATAGTCGGTGGATTAAAGCTGCCGGTTTCCTGCAGATGCAGGGCGCAGAGAGCCAGGATGTGATCTCCATCCAGAATATGGCCCTTTTCATCGACGATGATAACCCGGTCAGCATCCCCGTCGTGGGCAATACCAATATCAGCTCCTGTCTTTAATACTAACTCCTGTACCAGCTCGGGGTGAGTGGAGCCGCATTTATTATTGATATTAAGGCCGTCCGGCTGGTTAGCAGTAACCATAACTTTGGCTCCCAGCCGCTCCCATAAAGCCGGAGCCAGCACCGAGGAAGCCCCATTGGCGCAATCGAGGGCAATGGTCATTCCCGCGCAATTACTGTCAGCCTGATAACAGGACTGCAGGTAATTTAGATAGTCGCCGCCGGCAGAAGCCGCATCAACTACCCGGCCGATACCTGCCCCCTCAGGCCGGGGCAGCTTATCTACCTTATCGAGCAGGGCTTCAATCTCATCTTCAATGGCATCGGGCAGCTTATATCCCTGACCGGAAAAGAATTTAATCCCGTTATCATGGAATGGGTTGTGAGATGCGGATATAACTACTCCGGCAGCGGCATTATAGGCGCGGGTTAAATAGGCTACCGCTGGTGTGGGTATCACCCCCAGCCGATAGACCTCCGCTCCCAGAGAGCACATCCCGGCAATCAGGGCTGCTTCCAGCATGTCGCCAGAGATTCTGGTATCTTTGCCAATTAGTATTTTGGGGCGTTCATAATCCCGGGCCAATATATAGCTGCCAGCCCGGCCCAACTTGTAAGCCAGTTCGGCGGTTAATTCACTGTTGGCTATTCCCCGCACCCCATCGGTGCCGAATAATTTACCCATTTAGGCATCCTCCTGCTTGGTTAAAGTCGCTGCTTCCAGGCTGGCAGCATTGATAATATTTCCCTCGGCTAACATGACTTTTACCGTCGGGCGGCTGTAAGTGGCAATCAAGGTTTCTGCTACCCTGAAGCCATCCACTGCAGCTGACACAATGCCGCCGGCATAGCCGGCCCCTTCACCGGCCGGATATAAACCGGCCAGGCTGACCGACTGGTAGCTATCCCCGCGCTCGATACGCACCGGCGAAGAGGTACGGGTTTCCACACCGGTCAGTACGGCATTGTCACCGGCAAAACCGGGCAGTTTTCGTTCGAAATCTTTAAAGGCCCTGGCCAGCGGCTCGGT
>JBLNAA010000016.1:0-18053 GCA_050259135.1 Methylocystaceae bacterium
ACTTCAGCATTCAACCGGTGCAGAAGATCCATAATCTCCTTGCCGCTCTCATCAATACGTTCCCCGCGCACCCCTTTGTCACTCATGACTAAAATACCGACCCGGTACATAAAGCCACCTCCCAATTATTATCAAATCCATCTTCAACAGATAAAGGGCAATTTTTAATTCAGGCTGCCAGGTTATCCGGTTAAACTAACCACTCTATGGCATCATCGGGACGTATAGTGCCTCCCTTTTCAACCCTGGTAAATAAACCCTGGCGAGGTAACAAACTGCGCCCAAAACGCCTGATTACCACACTGGGATGATCTTCTTTTCCCACCTGGGTGACCTGCAAAATAACTCCCTCCCCCAGCTTTAACCGGGCTCCCAGGGGAATCAGGTTTAAATCCAAATCCCGGGTTAATATATTCTCTGCCATTTCGCCCGGCTTAATATCCAGATTATAATCGCGAGCCAAATCGGTTACCGCCTCTGATTTAAGCAGGGTGATCTGGCGTCCCCAGTCACCGCCGTGGCCATCGCCAATAATTCCCCAATCCTCTTTGACTTCGGCCATATCTACCGGAATCTTTAATTCTCCGCGCTGGGGATTAATACAAATAGAAGATATCCTGCCCCGCAGTGCAGCCGGATTAATTATGGTGCCTGACTTACCGCCACGTTTCTCAATTAACTCCGCTTTATCTATAGTTATGAAACGGTCAACCGCTTTGACCATATCATAGACCGTAAGTGCCGCTACCGAAACCGCAGTCATGGCTTCCATTTCTACTCCGGTTCGGCCGGTATGGTAAACGGTTGCTTCGATAAACAAGGTTTGATAATCAGCAAAGAAAAACCGTATATCAACTCCGTCTAAGCCCAGTGGGTGGCACATGGGAATCAAGCCAGCGGTACCTTTGGCGGCCATAATACCAGCTACCTGCGCTACTGCCAGTACATCCCCCTTGGCTGCTCGTTTTTCCTGAATCAGAGTAACAGTTTCTTCTGCCATTCTCACCCGAACGGCAGCCCGCGCCATTCTTTCAGTTATTGCCTTATCCGTAACATTCACCATGCGCCCTCGTCCCTGGTGATTAATGTGCGTCAGTTCCAAATGGTTAGCCCCCAATCTGTGACATGGTACTATCTTTGCCCCAGCCCTGTTCCATTTGGTGCCCCTTGGGCTTAAGGCTGATCGCCTTTTCAAATAGTTCCTGCAGTACCAGATCGTCGGCTCCCTGGCGCAGCGGGCCCTTAAAATCTACTCCCTGACGCCCGTGAAGACAACCCAGCAGCATCCCCTGAGATGTCAACCGCACCCGATTACAGGTATCACAAAAGTGACTGCTCATCGGGGTTATAAAACCGATCGACCCCTGTCCGCCTTCCGACTGGTAGACCCGGGCCGGCCCGGCCCCGGTCAGATTATTCAAAGGTGACAGCTTATAGACGGTATTAAGCCGATTAATGATGTCAATACTGGCAATTAATCGGGAGCGGTTCCAGAAATCCAAATCACCTATGGGCATGAATTCAATAAACCTTATATGTACGGGTTCCTGGATAGCCCAATTAACAAATTGATCTATTTCATCATCATTAAAATCCTTGATCATAACCACATTGACTTTTACCGGGTTAAATCCAATTTCCAGTGAACTGCGAACCGCTCTTAGTACCTGGTCTATATCCCCGCCTCCGGTTATATAACGGTATTTATCAGCATTAAGGGTATCAAGGCTGATATTCACCCGCTGCAGGCCGGCACCTTTTAAATCAGCTGCCATTTCCGGCAGCCGAGTGCCGTTGGTTGTCATTGACAGGTCTTCTATCTGCCGGTTGGCGGCAATGTTTTCCACCAGTTTAACCAGTCCGCGACGGACCAGAGGCTCACCACCGGTAATTCTTATTCGTTTAATACCCAGGGTGCTGCCGATATAAACCAGCCGGCCTAATTCTTCTAAAGACAGAATCTCCTGGTGTTCCGTCAACTCCACTCCATCCTGCGGCATACAATAAAGACAGCGCAGGTTGCAGCGGTCTGTAACCGATACCCGCAAATAACTGATCTCCCGGCCCATACTATCCTGCATGATCATTAACCCTGCCTATCGTGGTTTCTAAAACGGTTTAAAGCTGCCGCTCAGGCGCAGATCGTATCCACCCAAACGGGCAACTTCTGCTTTGAATTCATTCCCATTTATAACTTTCTGCATAATATTGAGCCAATTATCCGGCCATAAATCCGAGAGCAGACACAAGTCGTAATCTTCTTCGGCCACCGGAATAAAATCAAGCCCCAAAGCCTGGGCACTGGCGTAAATCCCCAGGGCAGCATCAGCAGAGCCTCCCTCTACCGCAGCTGCCACGGCTAAATGAGTAAATTCCTCACGGTGATACCCGTTGACCTGGGATGGCTCAATACCTTCCTGTTCCAGCAGATAGTCAAGCAAAACCCGAGTACCTGCTCCCCGCTGGCGGTTAATAAAGCGAACTTCTTCCCGCTTCAAATCACCGATACCGGAAATATTTAAGGGATTGCCAGGCGCCACCATAATTCCCTGTCGCCTGATAACCAGATTTAACAGCTGACAGTTGGTTTCATCCAGATATTTTTTAACGTAAGAAATATTATACTGGCCATTGGATGGTTCTAAGAGATGCATCCCACCCAGGTGAGCCTCCCGCCGCCGCAATGCGGCTAATGCCCCCATTGATCCAGTGTTGGCAGAGATGATCCGCAAGCCATACTGACGATACATAATGTCACCCAGCACATCGATAACTAAATCATGGCTGCCGTTACAAACCAGGGTTTTCCCAATTAAACCCCGTTCCCGATGCAGTTTAACCTGAACCTTTTCCCCGACATTAACCCCTTCACTGCCTCGCGGAATCACAAATACTCCATCTGATTTGACCAGATTGCTGGTGACCCCAGCCCCCCGGCTCAGAGGATAGGCCCGATAGTCGCCATCCAACCATCCAACCTGGCAGAGCACAAACTCGTCGACTCCCATTGGCGATGCGGTTTTACGCGCCACTCGTGCTTCTAATTCCGTTCCGCTTGTATTAATAATACCCTGCATCTTCAATAGCAGCGGACGCGCAAACAGATTAAAAACCTGAGCTGCTGATACCGGGTAACCCGGAACTCCCAGTACCGGTTTACCGGCGATAACTCCCAAAATAGCTGGTTTACCAGGTTTAGTAGCCACACCATGCACTACTAATGTACCAAGCTCCTGAACAATACCTGAGCTAAAGTCCTCCCGTCCCGCCGAGGAACCGGAACAGATGATAACCATATCAGCCTTCGTAACCGCTTTTACTACGGCGCTTTTAATTAATTCACGATCATCAGCTAATAGAGGATATCTATCAAATACCCCGCCGCTTTCTTCTACCAATCCACCCAACATCCAGCTGTTTGACTCAATTATCTCACCGCTGGCCGGTGGCCTGGTGCCGGCATCTACCAGCTCAGTTCCGGTGGGTATTATTATTACCCGTGGTTTAGCCATAACCTCAACTTCAGTCACACCAGCGGTCAGCAGGCAGCCAATTTCATATGGCCCTAATTTCGTCATGGAAGGGCAAAGCATTTCTGAATGCGTAACATCCTCACCAATAGCCCGGATGTGCTGATATGGTGCTACTGCCGCCCTGATTTCAGCGCGGCCCTCTGCCGGATAATTAACTTCCTCTACCATGATAACCGCATCGAAAGGCTCAGGAACATAATCACCAGTATCTACTTCCAGGTAATCCTGCGTTTCTATAAGTACCAACGGGCTGGTTTCACTGGCCCCTCGGGTTTTTCGGCTGACCACCGCAATCCCATCCATGGCGGCAGCAGGATAATGCGGGCAGGAATATTCCGCCCGCACCGGGCTGGCCGTTATTCGGCCTCTGGCCTCGGCTACCTTAATAACTTCAGTACCGAGGATAGTACCGGCTTCGCCGAGTGCCTGATACCATTGGTTACGAGCTTCTTCCCAAACATAATTGTCAATATATACATTACGTTTCAAGGACAACACCCCTTGTTATAATGACCAAGAGCCTAAAACAACTGTACCGTGACTGTTTCCCCACTTGGTATTCCCTGCTGATGAGGAGGGATGTGTACATACCCGTCAGCCCGGGTCATTATTCGCATCAGTCCCGATTTGCCCCACACTGGTGAGGCAGTAAGTCCCTGGGTGTCTTCATACAGCATAACCCGAATCAAATCATCACGGCCTGCCGCCGACGGCAGATTAGCCAGGAGCTTTGCTGTTACTGCCAAGCGCGGACGGCTATCCAGCAAGGGACGTACCAAAACATCATACATAATATAAGCTGAGACTGGGTGTCCCGGCAGTCCAACTACTAATTTGTTGTCACACTGTACTGCCAAAGTAGGTTTACCCGGTTTAACTGCCAGACCATGAAACAGCAGGCGGGCAGCGGGCAGTTCCAGCATAGCTTTAAGGCTCATATCTTTAAAGCCAACCGAGCTTCCGCCGGACATCAGCACCAAATCGTTTTCGGCAACCGCCTGGCTGATGGCTGATTTAAGCTTAGCAAAGTCGTCGCCCACGATACCATAGAAATTCGCTATCGCCCCTTGAGAAAGACAGGCGGAAGTCAATACATAACCATTTATATCCCTTACCTGAGCGGGACCCGGCTGTTCATCCGGCGGTACCACTTCATCCCCACTTGATATAATACCCACCCGCAGAGGGGCTTTAACCTCAACTGATTTAATACCGATGGCAGATAATACGCCAATATCCTGAGGACGCAGACAATAACCAGCGGGGTATACCTCTTCCCCTGACTTAATATCTTCACCCCGATAAATGACATTTTCTCCCGGGCCAACCGGGCGCGAGGTCAGCACCGTATCCTCACCCAGAAGTTCGGTATATTCCAGCATAACTACAGAGTCTGCCCCTTCCGGCAGCATACCTCCGGTAGGGATATACATACATTCACCCAGGTGAATGGAATTGGCCGGTACCTGTCCAATGGCAATATAGCCAAGGTTTTGCAAAAAGGCCGGTATACCTTCGGTGGCACCGTAGGTATCGTTGGCCGCCACCGCATATCCATCAACACTGGAACGTGAAAAACCGGGCAGCTCTTCCCTGCTCACCACAGGTCCAGCCAACACCCGGCCAACTGCATCTATTAAGCTAACTTGCTCTACCCCGGGTGGTAAAACCCTTTTCAACAGGTTTTGACCTTCAGAAAGTGATACCACCTTAAAAAAGTCTTCCAATATAAATCCCTCAATTTACCTGAAGCAGCTCAGCTCACAAGCACAAATTTTGATCTTTAACTCATTACAGGCCTCCCCGATTATTCGAGGAGATATTCCTAAATCCTCCGCAACTTTTCGGGCCTGAGAACAAGTTATCCTACCTTCAGGAGACAAACGGTTTAATTCTCTCTTTAACTGCTCGTTATTTTCCATTATGTTACCCCCCCAAAAAACAAAAAAACGTCACCAAAAGCGGCATAATATTTTTCTTACCATTTCGCCATATCACGGCAGGTTCCTCCTTTAATTTATAAATTCACCAATTAAAAGAACCATACCTGATCAGTGTTTACGTCTCTAAATTAATTGGCAATGGCATGCAAAATACCGGATAATGTATATACTGAGGTTGAGAGGTGATGAGATGTCATTTACCATCTGGTTTGCTGTCGCGGTTGCTTGTGCCGTAGTTGAGATTGCCACTGCCGGTTTTTGGTTCTTGTGGTTGGCAATTGCAGCGGCAGTTATTGCCCTGTTAGCCAAAATAAATTTGGCCACCAGCTTACCCATACAGATACTGATATTTTCACTATTGTCACTTTTACTGATCATTTTCACCCGGCCCCTGCTGATCAAAGCCCTGGGTACCCGGGAGGTTAAAAGTAATGTTGATTCTTTAATCGGCCGCCAGGGAGTGGTGATCGAAGCAGTCAACCCCCTGACCGGCGAGGGGCAGGTTAAAGTCGATGGGGAAATATGGTCGGTAAGAGCTGCCAACCCTATCGCCGCCGGACAGATTGTAGAAATCGAAGCGGTTCAGGGAGTTCGTTTATTGGTGCGGGAAAAAAACTGATAAATACATCAAAAAGCGGGGATTACCCCAGGAAAGGGAGTGTTTTTTATGTGGGGAACCTATATTCTATTAATTTTGGTTCTGGTTATTGGCTTTTCTTCAATCAAGATCATTCGTCAATCCACTGTCGGTATAGTCGAACGCCTTGGTAAATTCCATGGTAAAGCGGAACAGGGAATAAATATCATCATTCCTTTTATTGACAAGTTCCGGGCGGTAGTTGACCTCCGGGAACAGGTGATCGATTTCCCTCCCCAGCCGGTTATAACCCGTGATAATGTTACCATGCAGATTGATACTATTGTTTATTTTCAGGTGACTGACCCTTTCCGTTACATTTATGAAATTGCCAGTCCGATTAAGGCCATAGAAAATCTGTGTGCTACCACCCTCCGTAATATAGTCGGTGACATGGAACTTGACCAAACCCTGACTTCACGTGACGTGGTCAATTCCAAGCTGCGGGTGGTACTCGATGAGGCAACTGATAAGTGGGGAATTAAAGTTAATCGGGTGGAACTGAAAAATATCCTTCCCCCGCAGGATATTCAAACCGCCATGGAAAAACAAATGCGGGCTGAAAGAGAAAAAAGGCAATCCATTCTGCTGGCAGAAGGTTCCAAACAGTCGGCAATTCTAACCGCAGAAGGTGAAAAGCAGGCCGTTATATTAGCTGCTGAAGCCCAAAAAGAAGCAGCTATTCGAGCGGCTGAAGGTGCCAAAGAAAGCCAAATCCTTAACGCTGAAGGTGAAGCCCGGGCCATTCTAACCGTACAAAAGGCTACCGCCGATGCACTGGTGATGATTAAGGAAGCCGGTGCCGATGAGCGGGTCTTGGCCTTGAAATCACTGGATGCCATTAAAGAATTGGCCCATGGTCAGGCTACGAAACTGGTTATCCCTTCAGACCTGGCGGGACTGGCCGGGGTCTTTGCCACTTTGAAAGAAAGCAGCGATAAATAAATATTGATACAAAATGCCCCCATCAGCCTATTGATGGGGGCATTTTAAAGTATTATGGAAGGGAAAGTGACTATCCTACTGAAAAAGCGGTAGTGTCAATTCCGGTAAGACCCATATCAATGTAGGCATCCTCACCATGTTCAGCCAGATCCAAACCAGCTTCCTCATCCTCTTCACTGACTCGCAGCGGTACCATCAGGCCGATAGCTTTAAGAATAATAAAGGTCATAATACTGGCGAAAGCATAAACAGCAATAACCGAAATAAACTGAACCAGTAATTGGTGAGGATTGCCGGAAATCAAGCCATTGGCAGCGAATACCCCAGTGGCCAGACAGCCAAAGGTTCCGCCAATACCATGAATTCCGAAAGCATCGAGCGCATCATCATATCCAAGTTTCACTTTTAAACGGCTAACTGCAAAATAGCAGATAGGGCTGACTAACAGGCCAATAATAATCGCTGCGCCCGGGCCCACAAAGCCGGCTGCCGGAGTAATAGCTACCAGACCAGCAATAGCTCCTGATGCTGCTCCCAGGGTGGTCGGCTTACCGTGATCCAGCCATTCAGCCAGCATCCATGACATAATCGCGGCTGCCGCCGCGGTATTAGTTACTAAAAATGCTGAAGCTGCAAGTCCATTGGCACCTAAAGCACTGCCGGCATTAAATCCAAACCAACCGAACCAGAGTAACGCGGCCCCGGTTACCGTCATGGGCAGGTTATGAGGAATAGTACCCCTGCTGCTGCCCACCCGGCGGCCAATAACTATGGCAGCTACCAGGCCGGAAACACCAGAACTAATGTGTACTACGGTTCCTCCAGCAAAGTCCAGGGCACCTAATTCACGCAGCCAGCCACCTACACCCCATACCCAGTGCGCAACTGGCGAATAAACCAGCGTGACCCAAAGGGTAACGAACAGTACAAAAGCGGAGAAGCGCATCCTTTCGGCGAAAGCACCAATGATTAAGCCCACTGTAATTATGGCGAACATCAGCTGGAACGCCGCAAAAGCTTGATGGGGAATTGTCGCCGAATAAGCCTCGAAAGGCTCTATACCTACTCCATGTAACCCCAGCCAGTCCAGCCCGCCAATCAGGCCGGCATGGTCAGGGCCGAAAGCCATACTATAACCGGCTAAAACCCATTGAACTGAAACTAGAGCCATGATAAAAAGACATTGCATAAGCACACTGAGTACATTCTTCTTTTGCACCATTCCACCATAAAACAGTGCCAAACCTGGAGTCATTATCAATACTAAGGCTGAACAGATTAATATAAAGGCCGTATCCCCGGTATCAACTTGCGGTGCACTGGCAGCCAGGGCGAACCCGGGGGTGACCAGAATGCTAAAAATAGCACTTAACAAGCCCAAATAGATTTTCTTATTTATAGTCATCTTATCTAACACCTCTTCCTGGTTAGTTGATGGATTTCACTCCGAGAAAAGGCGCCATTGCCTATTATTCTGAAGATCTCCGATATCAGTCTAAACTCTAGTAGTAAAATAAAAGCGCCTTTTACCTTATGCTTTTGGCCCAAGATAAAAGGCGCCTTTGCCTTTATTAGTACCACCACAACTAAAGAGCTGCATCTCCTTTTTCACCGGTGCTGATTCTGACGATCTCCTCAACCGGATAAACAAATATTTTCCCATCGCCAATTTTTCCCGTACTGCATACCTTGAGAATTACTTCAATAATGCGATCCAGCCAGTGATCACGACAAATGACCTCAACTTTGACCTTGGGAAACAGATCAACCGACCGCTCCTGACCACGAATGTACTGTTTCTGGCCTCGCTGCAATCCGCGGCCTTTGACCTCATAAATGGTCATACCCCGTACTTCCATTTCATCCAGGACAGCTTTTAATTCCTCCAGTTTCGTGGGGCGAATGACAGCCTCAATTTTTTTCATACTTTCACCTCCTTTTGAAATAAAAAAGAAGGCACTTGCCTCCCTAAGGGAAACAAGCGCCTTTGCTCGCGACATTTAATTGGTGTATTAAGTTTTAATATCAGTATAATAAGCCTTACCACCAAAATTGGGAACCCTTTTTTTAAGATATATTGGATTCATGAATTGCATTGATGTGAATGGAGGATATAACATGGGGCAGATATTTGATATCATGATCGAATATTTTGAGGGCTCCGGATGGAGTTTCAACACCCTCGGTGATAATACCATTAGGGTGGATTTTTCCGGTGATAATGGCAGTTATATCTGCTATGCCCGTGAGTTGTCCCCCCGTGAAGGCTGTCTCTTTTACTGCAACTGCCCGGTAAAGGCGCCGGAAGCCCTGCGCATAGAAGCAGCCAAATTTTTGACCCTGGCTAATTATGGTCTGATTGTGGGTAATTTTGAGATGGACTGGTCTGATGGGGAGATCCGCTTTAAAACCAGTCTCTATTCAAACGGGCAGGAGTTTTCGTCCGAACTTATGGAGCCTCTGGTTTGGAACAATCTGGTTATCATGGACAAATACTTTCCTGGTCTGATGGCACTACTTTATGGCAATCTGAATGCCGAAGCAGCCGTATCGATGGTGGAGGCCGAAACTCAGGGCGACCCCTCCTAATTTGTACAAGAGCGGAGGTTAAGACCCGTACATTCAGCGTTTAGGGGTTAGCCAAAATTAACCAGTTCATTCGACTTATATCCACCTGACCCCTTGTTCAGTAACCAGGCAGCTCAGGCGGTAATCATGCTCCTCGTGCGGCACCTCATCTACCATCTGCAGCTCAAAGGCGACCCCGCAGGCAAAAGCACCTTTTCTTAATCGAGGTAAAAAACGATCATAGAAACCTTTGCCATAACCGAGGCGATATCCCCGGCGGTCAAAGACCACCCCCGGAACAATTACCGCTTCGATTAATCTGGGTTCGACCTCTGATCCCAGCGGTTCGCTGACTCCCAGCTTATTCTTTAACATCTGCTGGCCGGGTACAAACGGGACTGCTTCCAAGTCGCCGGTTGCCGCTACGGTCCGGGGTAGTAAAATAGTTACTCCCTGCTCATACTTCTTAATTAGCCAGGGGAATATATCGACCTCATTGCGGAAGGGTGCATAACCCATGACGGTTCGGGCTGACGTCAGTGCGGGCACTTGCTCGAAATGATTGGCTATACGCTCGCTCTTTTCTTTTATTTCCTGGGTGGTAAGCGCCTGCCGGGTATTTACAACCTGCTGGCGTATCTCCTTTTTGAGGGTGCTGTAGTTAATATTATTCTGCAAACAAATCACTCACTTTGTCGGTTTTGGCCTGGCCATCCAGCCATTACTAATTGGTTAAAGCAATTAATAGTCTCAACAGCTACTTCTTCCTGAAGCTGGCCATGTGGGGTCGGGGTTTCAAAAAAACGGCGGGGTAGGCGTAGTTTGCCAAAATCAAAGCCCAACCGTTTTTTAACTTCCATCTTGGTGTAATATATCTCTTCACCCAGCTCGGTCAGACTTGGTGCAGTATGCTCATAACCCAGAACATTAAGACAACGGGCGGTGGTGTCCAGGTCATAAATCTTACGGGCGAACAGGCAGATCACCAGACTGTTTAAGACCCCCCTGATTTTTTCCTCATCATATAAAGCCCGGGCCATGGTTTCCGGGGTATATTGCTTATCGGCTTTCTGATCCAGGGAATACCCGGCATTATCAAGGTGTGAATGGCGGGCACTGACTGCCTGGCCGATCATAGCACCATAACCAGTGTGGTAGCCGGTCATTTCATTCCCCCCCAGGCAAAGAGCATAATCGCTGCCGCCATAGCGGGCCGCTGCATACTCGGTCCCCCGGGCTAGATCTTGATAAAACTCAGTTTCCTGTTTTACTATTCCCGCCACTACCTTTTTGTATCCGGTAACCTCCCCGAACTTAAGGGAACAGCCTAACTGTTCCTCACTAATAACTCCTTTTTGCAAAGCCTCTGTCGCCCATCCCAGCAGTACTCCAGTGGTCATGGCATCAAGCCCGAAGTTTTCTACAGCATCGAGCAGATCCAGAAAGTCTTCACGATTGGTCAAGCCCAGGAAAGTACCAAGGGCAAAAATTAGCTCATGATCATACGGCAGGACCGTGGATTCCCACTCGTGCAGTCCCCCAAACCTTTTGCGCAGCATCGCCAGGTGAATACAGCCAATTGGGCAACCGACACAGGCAACCTGCCTGACCAGGCTGTGCTCCGCAAACTCCTCCCCGGAAAGCTCTCTGGCTTGATCATGACGATTTTGCTGAAGATTACAAGTCGGTAGGGCGCCCATTTCGTTGAGCACCATTATGTTGACCGGAGTACCGAGATCATGGTATTTCTCCATAGCATCGGTATTCAGGACCCGGTCGTATAATTCCCGGTATAACTCACGGTAATCCTTGAAATGATCACTGGGGATGGGATAATTATTGTCTCCATATATGTAAATGGCCTTTAAATTCTTAGCACCGAATACCGTTCCCGCTCCCAGGCGGCCAAAATGACGAAAAGTATCTACATTCAGGCTGGCAAAACGTACCTGCCGCTCTCCGCCCTGCCCAATCCGGATAATCGAACGGAATCCACGCCCAGCTTCACTCTCTCGAACATATCTCCCGCTCTCCTCCACTGAGGTTCCCCACAGTGGTTCAGCCGGTTTTATTTGAATTCGGTTATGCGTAATTGTCAGATATACCGGCCGCGGTGCTCGCCCTGTAATTACCAGCGCATCAAAACCAGCGTAGCGAATTGCTAAAGCAGCGCGTCCGCCAGCATAGCTTTCACCAAGCTCCCCGGTCAGCGGTGAACGAAACATCAGACAGGTTTTGGTAACTGCCGGATAAATGGCGGTCATAGGTCCAGCCGCAAAAACCAATGGCTGCTTTTCGTCCAGGGGATCTAAATCCTCATTCATGTTCTCAGCCAGCAGATTGATAGCCACCCCGGCACCGCCCAGGAAGCGGAATAAATCAGTTCGATCTTCGATCAGAAACCTGCCGGTGGTCAGGTCCACTTTAAGCACCCGGATTGCTTTCGTGCCCAGCATTATTTCACCTCCTGCCAATCCAATACCCCATGAGGGCAAAATTTAACACAGGTTCCGCAATGCAGGCACATGATAATTTTGTGTTCCTGTTCATCCATCCGGATATAATTGATCGGACAGGCGGCCATGCAGTCGCCACAGCCTGTACATCTGATTTTGGTCAGCTTTACCCCTCCACCGGCCCGCGGCTGCAAAGCCTCAAATTTACAGGCCGCGGCACAGGGAGGCTCGGAGCAGGCACGACATATGTTGGCCGTAAATTTGCTCTGATAACCGCCCCGAGTACGGATCTGAATGGCCGAGGTTACCGGGGAATAACTTTTTTTAATTTCGCGGGCACAAGCCAGCATACAAGAGTAACAACCTATGCATTTACCCATTTGCGGAGCTGTTAGTATACGGGGCAGAATAACCACTCCTTAAAGTTCGCCTATCACTTAATTAGATATAGTTTGCCTTGATAAGCCACTCAACGCAAGGACAAATCAAAAAAATAGAGGCTGTTATCTGCAGCCTCAGTACCAAGATATGATTATTTAAGTAACGGATTAGGAGTTGCTCTCTAACAAATCAGTAGGAACCATAATAAAATGACTTTCCGGATAACAGTTGTCGCAGTTGTGCCGGGAGATCAGTTCGGGGCCAAATTCAACTCGATTTTGGGTTAAGGCACAATATCCCTGAAAACGATGCCGCTGTTGAAGTTCTGGCCGGTCGCTGATCCAACTGCGGAAAGCTTCTTCGGTCAGCAGTTTAAAGTCACTTTTTACTCTCATTACTATCCCTCCGCTCGATTAAACCCCACATAAAAGTTATGATCCCGCAATGTCTCCAAATATGTCATATTTGTTACTTTTAATATAGACCGAATATTAGCATTTTTGCGATAACTCAATTTCCATAAATTAGTTGCACAAAAATATAAATATGACACAATTAGCGCCATCAAGTTACATAATTATGGGGAAAACAGTGCTTAAGGCGGGTAATGAGGGGATTAACGAAACGAGGGGACAAATTTGCCGAACCAGCAAGCAGTCCCCTCGTTAATACTTAGGCGTAAAGATCTTCTAATTCATGGTTGAAATTGGTGAATACCACCCGGTTTTTAATTTTCAGTGTGGGTGTCATCTCCCCGCTGGCTTCAGTTAACTTACGCGGCAGTATATAAAACCGTTTAATAGTTTCAAAGTCATCCAACCCCGCATTAACCTTATCTATTTCTTGTTTTACCAATTCCTGCAGCAGCGGGTGCCTGGCTACATCAGCGCCGACTTGAATACAGGTATTGATACCGTTAATATTGGCATATTCCAGTTTGGTTTGATCTACCTCAATTCCCTTTTGGCTGAATAAATACAAGATATAATCATAGGCTGGGGCCAGTAAAGCGGTTATATATTTACGGCCATCACCGGCAATAACCACCTGTTCAATAATCGGGTTTCCGGTAAAGCGGCTTTCAATCCTGGCTGGTGCTACTTTTTTGCCGGTGTCCAGAACTATAATATATTTCTTGCGGTCAACTATACGCAGAAAACCTTCCTCATCAAATTCCCCAATATCACCGGTACGGAACCAGCCATCCGGAGTAAAGGAATCAGCCGTATCTTCTGGGTTACGATAATATTCCTTGATTACACCGACGCCCCGGACCAGGATTTCACCATCAACATCTAAACGGGCTTCTACCCCGGGGACCATTTTGGAAAGCCAACCAATTTTAGTAGCGTTGGGATAGCCATGATTGATGCCGGCTGCAGTTTCAGTTAAACCCCAGCCGTTAAGCAGCGGGAAGTTCATGGCCAAGTAGCTCCGATGCAGGTCAGCTGGCAGCAGAGCCCCACCAGAATAAGGAATATTTAACCTGCCGCCCAGGGCATTGCGCAGGACAGAAAAAACTTCGGCATCTGCCTTTTCAAACCGGGCTTTAAGTTCGGGATTAAGTCCCAGCGTCGGGTCAGCGGTTAAATCAACCGTGCCATTGGACTGGGTGCGCTTCTCCAATACTTCGTAACCAACGGCCATGGCCTCATCAAACTTTTTCTTTCCTTCCGGAGTAGAGGTCAACATACCTTTAATTCCAGCCATTATTCGATCCCAAAGCCGTGGCACCAAAAGGGTCCAGGTAGGTTTAATCGCCTGTATATCCTGCAGTAAGGTGGTCGGTTTCTCACAATAGCCGGTACAGGCCCCACAGGCGATAATCGCCAGATAGGAGTTGTTGCGTTCCCAAACATGAGCCAACGGGAGTAAGGAAAATGCTACTCCTTCATAGTTAAGTGCATAACCGCCAATCTCCATATGTTTCAAGCTGCGAGCCAAAGCTCCAACCATATCTCCATGGGTAAACAGGCTGCCTTTAAGCCCTCCGGTAGTTCCTGAGGTATAAATCACTGTAGCCGGGCTCTCCTGGTTTAATGATTGCCAGCGTTTAGTGAAAGCTCCTGGGTTTTGGGCAGCATAGTCCCGTCCCATGGCTCTAAGATTATTGATATCGACTACCGAACTGTTGTCTCCGCCCGCCCCGGCTTGCAGTACTATTACCTTTTCTACGGTTTTCAACTGCGGCAGCGCTGGAATCACCCGTTCCAATACTTCAGCGTCCCCGGCCACCAGGTAACGAGCAGTAGCATGATTAGCAATAAAAATAAGCTCTTCAGAGGTAAGGGTGGGATAAACACAAACCGTGACCCCCCCGGAAGTTAGTATAGAAAAGTCTGCCCATCCCCAATCGGCAGCGGTTCGAGCCATTAAGCAAACATTATCACCCGGCTGAATTCCAATAGCCATCAGACCGCTGGCCATTTCTTCAACAACCTGAGCAAATTGGTTATAGGAATAAGTCTGATAAGTACCATTGGCCTTAAACATTTGCGCGGGGCGTTCGCCGAAATTAGCCACCGTGTTGTGAAATAGGTGGGCGAGGGTCGGGGTACCATCAACGAAGCCATCCAACAAGCTCATACTCGGACCTCCTGTCGTCTAATTATCTCGTTAAGTAATAATATTCTGGTAATTGCTCGCAAACCCTGCCCAATTAATTAACATCAGCTAACATTTTTTAACTCTATTTTGACTTGTTGGTACATTATCAAATCAGCTAAAACCAGCCGCTCGCAAACCACAAATTAATTACATGTCGAATTCCATCATAAATATCCGAACTCTCTTAATCAAACGATCGAGCTGCATTGGTCTTAAAAAAACCGTAACGGGCAGAGCCAATTGGCTCTGCCCGTCTTCAAAATAACCCCCACTTTATCTACACCGTTCTCTATCTCTCCATTAATTATATATAATATTAGTAACTTATGCCAGTTTGGAACTGGCAGTCCATAACCCAATCTTATCAGCTTCTTTAACCAGTCCATCCCGCAGATCAGGATGGGCGATACTGATAAGTGCTTCCGCCCTTTCCCAGGTCGATTTACCCTTAAGCTCAGCTTTACCATACTCAGTAATAACATACTGAGTTACCGTACGAGGTACAGTAACCGTGTTACCTGGTGTCAAAGTCGACATAATTCTGGACTTCAAATTACCTTCTTTATCGGTATAAGTGGAGGTCAGGCAGATCAGACCTTTACCTCCCCGAGAGCGATATGCGCCATAAATAAAGTCAAATTGCCCACCGGTACCCGAAATCTGCCGGGTTCCCGATGCTTCCGAGGCAACCTGGCCAAAAAGATCAACTTCAATACAGTTATTAATTCCGATAACTTTATCGTTTTGACGGATAATATCAGGATTATTGGTATAACCCACATCATATGATGCAGCTACCGGGTTGTTGTTCAAGAATTCATACAATTTCTTACTGCCCATAGCGAAAGTATAGACCATCTTGCCGGGGTCAACCTGTTTAAGGCGTCCGGTTATCCGACCAGCTTCATACATATCAACATAACTGTCGGCCAGCATTTCAGTATGCACACCGAGATCCTTAAGGTCAGACTGGGCAATAAACTTACCTACCGCATTGGGCATGGCACCAATACCAAGCTGCAGGCAGCAGCCATCTTCAATCTCTTCCATAACGATACGGGCAATCTTTTCATCAGTTTCACTGATTACCGGATCAGGAATTTGGGGAACTGCCCAGCTGGTTTCGATAATGTTTGAAACCTGGGAAATGTGGATAGATTCGTTGCCACCACCCAGACATACAGGAACCTGATCGTTAACCTCGACGACAATAGTTTTGGCCATATCAGCCTGTGCCTTCTCAAACGAATTGGAAGTGCCCAGGTTAAAGAAACCATGCTCATCCATGGGAGTTACCGTAAAAAAACAGACATCCGGTCTTTCCGCCTCTTCACGATAATAATAACCAGGAGCCTCATGATAAAGCAGGGGAATGTAGTTACATAAGCCTTTATCATGAAGTTTTCTTTCGGCACCGGAGAAATGCCAACTGCCGTAAATAAAATGTTTTCTTTCCGGATCAGCTAAAACACATTTAGAAGGAAAAGGCGTCGTCGTACATCTGATTTTAACATTGGACAATTCTTCTGCCCGTTTGGACAAAGCCTCATCCAGGGTGCGCGGAGCCATAACAAAATGGCTGTATTCCACCCAATCACCAGATTTTACAACTTTTACTGCTTCATCAGCGGTGGTAAGTTTCTTCTGGTACTCTTCCTGGTAGCTCATGGGATAAAATACCTCCCTTGATACAAAGAATAACCCCAAATTAAATACAAATCCTACTATAAGGTGTTACAAATACTTGTACTGCTCTTGCAATAACGGGGCGACATAATAAAGAATAAACTCCTGATCCGATGCCTGTCCATACCCCGATCGCATTTCACATAATTTACATTTTTTGTACACCCGTGAGCAGATATCCGTTTTACTAGCTTATGATACAGCGCCGTTTTTTAAACGGCGCTGTATCATCCAATTATTAGTTTTGCTTACAGAATCTCTAAAATAGTTGCCATAGACGGTCCGCCGCCTACACAGAGAGAAGTGCCGAGATATTTAACCCCACGCCGTTTGGCTTCATAAATACCAGATACGATTAAACGCAGTCCGGTTTGTCCAACGGGATGACCGAGTGCAATACCGGAACCATTAGCATTACAGATATCAAGTGAAAGATCCCACTTATGGTCAGCTTTCAGGATTTTACCTACTCCCAGCCACTGCCCGGCAAAGGCTTCGTTTACTTCCCAATACCCGATATCCTTAAAATCAAGGCCAGCAAATTTAAGAGCTTGTGGAATGGAGTAAGCAGGTCCGACACCCATGATACTGGGATCTACACCTACGGTAGCGCTGGCAAGAATTTTAGCCATCGGTTTTAGGCCAGAATTTTTGAGAGCATCTCCGGACATAAACAGCGCAGCTGCCGCGCCGTCGTTAACACCGGAAGCATTGCCTGCAGTTACTGTACCACCGTCCGGCTTAAAGGCTGGTTTCAGTTTAGCCAGGCTTTCCATTGTGGTATCCGCCTTGACATGCTCGTCATAATCAAAAATGGTAACTCCTTTTTTGGTCTTGATTTCAACAGGGACCATTTCTTCTTTAAAGGTACCATTCTTGGTAGCAGCAGCCGCCCGCTGATGGCTGATAACCGCCAGCTGATCCTGTTCTTCCCGAGTATTGCCATATTTGGCATTTACATTTTCAGTGGTCACACCCATGTGATAATTATAAAAAGCATCAACCAATCCATCATAAAGCATAGTGTCTTCAATTTTACCAGGGCCCATCCGATAACCAGCACGAGCTTTATGCAGTACATAAGGTGCATTAGTCATACTTTCCGCACCGACAATCAGCGCATTGCTGACCCGACCAACCCGGATCATATCAGCTCCAACTTCAGCAGCCCGCATGG
Source organism: Methylocystaceae bacterium (assembly GCA_050259135.1). Classification (GTDB taxonomy): domain Bacteria; phylum Bacillota; class Syntrophomonadia; order Syntrophomonadales; family JBLNAA01; genus JBLNAA01. Next base: position 17,934 of record JBLNAA010000016.1, read on the forward strand.
AAGAAGAGCACAATTGGTTAACGGTTACAGCGCCTACTTCAACCGGGATATTGACACCGAGCTGAATCTGACGGGATACATTACCTTTGGCTCCACCCTGGAAGACACAACCGGTGACTA
>JBLNAA010000017.1:0-16220 GCA_050259135.1 Methylocystaceae bacterium
AATTTGTAAATATTCCGGTTCCAGGAGGACCTACCACCCCCGATGTTCCAATACTTTTAGCGATACTGGTCACCTTTTTCTGGACGATATTTTTCAACGGCGCTTTGGCGGAAGAGCCGGGATGGAGAGGTTTTGCACTGCCACGGCTTCAAAGCCGATTCAGTCCGCTCATTGCAAGTATCATCCTGGGATTTTTCTGGGGTGCATTCCACTGGTCGGGATTACTTATAGGTTATCGAGGCGATTTTTCATGGCTTCCCCTGTTTATCGTAACCTTTGGCGAAATAGGGCTGGCTATCATGTATACCTGGCTTTACAACAGGGTGGGGGGCAAAAGCTTGCTGCCATTCATTTTGCTGCATGCGTCAATGAATTCAACAAACGATTATCTATCGAGAACAGCGCTGATTCATTATATTTTTTTTACCGTTATAATCATTGGTATGGTGTTCGCCGACCGTATGTGGAAGTGGCTGCCTGTAAACAGGGAGGAACAAACCATCATCACTTAGAACGTTACTTAGCTAAAATATATAAAAATCGAGTGGACACAACTCGGAACCAAGTACACCTATCAAATGTAAATTTGGAGGTGTATTTTTTTCGTGGCTCGAAAGAAGTGTTTTATGAATAAAGGATAGGTGATAAGGAGGGTAGAAATCTGGTCATGAGGAAGAAGGTGTCTTAATTGTTTTTAATAATAGGTACTTATATAAAACCATTTAAAGGCTTCTACCATATTAGGCAGAAGCCTTTTGTGCGATTCCAATTAAGATAAACACTTTGGTGATGCCTAAAGCAGAATATTTAACCTGAATTAGGAAATATTAGCTAAGGGACTTTAATGCCCCTCAAAAATAAGAAAGCAGGTGTCTTAAAATGACAGTACAAAGTGATCTGAAAAAGGCAGTAGCTGCCGCCGAGGCCGCCAAAGGAACCTATTTAATGGCAGCTGAGTCTACCGAAGACCAATCAGCCAAATCAACTTATCAAAAAATGTCGCAGGAGCTTGACACTCATGTCAGCTATCTCAACAGCCGCTTATCTTATTTAGGCAGCACCACTACCAGCTATACCTCGTCGCAACAATCATAAATATAAATAGGAAGTTTTTAATTCACCAGAAAATGACTGAAACGGCCGTATAGGCCGTTTTTAATTTAGGTACAGTAATTATTAAATTTAAAGAAGGTTTCGCCTGGCGTAATCAGTCAGAGCATTAATTAACTTACTTTCCAAATCGGCACTGGAGTACCAGTGATCACTGCCGCTGATCAAGGCCAATTCCGAATGGCCAGCCCAGATTTCGGCCAATTTGATGGAAGTAAACGGTGGAACCACGTTATCCATAGTACCGTGAACCAGTAAGGCCTGAGCGGTAACCTTCATCGCCTCGCTATAGATATTGATGTCGGTCATCACATCAATGGCCTGTTTGCTGAGCAGATTACCTGCTACATCTACCAGTCCCTTTTCCAGGTATTCCTGAACCTTGTCACCAGATATTTCCCGGGTGTAGATATCCAGCATGTTAGCGGCCGGGCTGATTAAGAGCAGGTTGCTGTATTCCCTCGGATGCCGGGCAGCAGCCAGGATGGACACCGCAGATCCCTTACTGAAGCCGAGCAGGTTTTTTCGGGAAGCATCGATACGCTCCTGGGTACTGGCCCATGCGATTACCGCTTCCAGATCTGCCACCTCGGTCATAATGGTCATATCCTGAAACCGGCCATCACTCTCACCGCTGCCGGTAAAATCAAATCTGATGCAGGCGATACCCATTTCAGCCAGTACTCGGGCTATCTTAACATACATAAAATGGGGCTCAATACGGCTGGCGGTGAAGCCGTGGCAGAAAAACAAGCAGGGAGCAGGTGTACTTTGACACGGGTAGTGCACCATTCCCCGGATCGCCAATCCATGGCGATAGGCAGTGAAGCATTCCATGGGGGAACTCCTTTCAAATAGTAAAGATGATAGTTGTTATTGTACTGCCAGTTGGTAATATGATGGGTCTTGTGTTGAAATTACTCGAAGCAAGAGCTGACGTCAAGTGGCAGTGACTGGTACTACTCTTTGAAAGTAACCTGGTTGGAAACGATAGCCGATTTCGTTGAAATATCGGTAATTGAAGGGCTTCCAAGCAGGGTACATGATAAGATAAAAACGGGTAATCTCCCACTGCCTATAATATGAAGGGAGGCATAATCAGTCGATGAATCAGCAACTAAAAGTAGTAGTAACTGATCACGAATATAAGACCTTGCATCACGAGCATGAACAGTTAGAGCGCATTGGCGTTGAGGTGGTTGACTGTCAGTGTAAAACTGAAGAAGAATTAATCGCCAACACTGCTGATGCTGATGGACTGCTGGTTCAGTATGCATATATTTCCCGGCGGGTAATTGAAAACCTAAATAAATGCCGGGCCATTGTTCGTTATGGGATTGGCATTGATTGTGTTGATGTTGGGGCCGCTACCGAGCATGGAATCATGGTGGCCAACGTACCTGATTATGGACTGCAGGACGTAGCTGATCATACGGTTGCTCTGTTGCTGGCGGCAGCGCGCAAGATTGTACCGTTGAACCAGGCGGTTAAGTCTGGGGTTTGGGATTTTAACCTGGCCAGGCCGGCTTACCGTTTGGAAGGTAAAGTCCTGGGATTGGTAGCCTTCGGCAGTATTGCCCGCATGGTAGCTGAGCGGGTAAAGCCGTTTGGGATTAAAGTTCAGGTCTACGATCCTTATATTACTCCCGAGGTGGTCGCCAAATGGGGGGCAACCAGTGTTAAATTGGATACCTTGATGGCAACTTCGGATTTTATCTCATTACATGCTCCCTTATTAATGGGTACCCGTTGTTTGATTAATGCTAAAATGCTTGATCTGGTAAAACCGACAGCAATTTTGGTTAATACGGCCCGCGGAGGGTTGATCGATGAGCCAGCTCTGATTGCCGCCTTGCAGAATGGCAAACTGGGCGGGGCAGCGCTTGATGTTACCGCCATTGAGCCGATTAAAGCTGATAGTGCATTATTAAAGCTTGATAATGTAATCATTACTCCTCATGCCGCCTGGTATACCGAAGAGGCTCAGGACAGCCTCCAATACAAAGCTGCTTGTGACATGGCTCGGGCGATGACCGGTCAGGTGCTGGTAAATATCCTCAACCCGGAGTGCCTTGCCGATAGGTAAAATACGTAGTTTGGATGGAGAAAAGAGGGAGGACTTTAAGCATGAACGACACGATTAAAGCCCATGATCTGGACACGGTAGTCATTGCCATCAATGATCTGAAAAAGGATCAGACCGTGGTAGTTGAAGGTCAATCAATCACCCTGCAGGACGATATCCCCATGGGGCACAAAATTGCTTTGAATGATATTGCCGCCGGAGAAGACATCATCCGCTTCGGCAATGCGATCGGCCATGCCACCAAAGCTATCAGCAAGGGCGAACTGGTGCATATCCATAATGTTTTTACCAATTTAAAGGACGTTATTGATTACACGTATACCCCGCAGTTTAATAATCTCCCGGCTCCTGAAGGGCCGATACCAACCTTCCGCGGTTACCAACGTAAGGATGGCAAAACCGGTATTCGTAATGAAATCTGGGTTATTCCCACTTCCCACTGTGCCAATGGTCCGGCCACCCGTATTGTGGAAATTGCCAAATCACTGTATCCAAAGACTGATAACTTCGATGGTTTTTATGCTTTAACCCATCCATACGGTTGCAGCCAGATCAGTACTGATTATGAATATACGCAAAAGATTTTAGCTAACCTGGTAGTTCATCCTAACTGTGCCGGGGTACTGGTAATCGAGAATGGATGTGAAAAGAACTGCCTGCCTAACTTCATTCCGGCTCTGGGCGATTATGATAAGGACAGAATTCGCTTCGTCCCCGGACAGGAAGTTGAGGATGAGATCCAGGCTGGTCTGGATGGGATTAAAGAACTGTATGATTTTGCCCTCACCAAGCACCGTACTGAACTGCCGATTTCGGAGTTGGTGCTGGCGGTTAATTGTGGTGGGTCCGATACCTTTTCCGGTATTACTGCCAATGCCTTAGTCGGAAGGATTACTGACCTCTTAACCGCCTGGGGTGCCACCGTGGTTATGACCGAAGTGCCTGAGATGTTTGGAGCCGAACATCTGCTCATGAATCGGGCAGAAAATAAAGAAGTCTTTAACAAAATTGTTGAGATGATCAATGATTATAAAAATTACTTCAAGCGTTATGGTCAGGAGATTTATGAGAATCCGGCTCCTGGTAACATTGCCGGCGGTATCACTACCCTGGAAGAGAAGTCCCTGGGCTGTACTCAGAAGGGCGGCCAGGCCATCGTCAATGATGTATTAAAGTATGGTGAACGCCTGAAGAAGAAAGGCTTTAATCTGATCAGCGGTCCCGGCAATGACATTGTTGGTTTGACCAATCAGGAAGCCTGCGGTTCCGCGATGACTATCTTTACGACCGGCCGGGGAACACCGTCAGGCTATGTGGTGCCTCTGATGCGTGTAGCCTCCAACAGCCGGGTAGCCGAAAAGAAAAAGGGCTGGATCGATTATGACGGCGGACAGCTGCTGGCGGGAAAGAGCTTTGCCGAAGCAACTGAAGAGCTTTTAGCAATGGTTATTAAAGTGGCTAATGGGGAATATCGCCCCCGGGCCGAAGCCAATGGCTATCGTCAGATCGGCATGCTGCGGGATGGCGTTACGCTGTAATTAACCCTGCACATTTATTGTTAAATAGTTAAAACTATCGTATTAATGAGTTAAAATTAGTAACGTTCAGATTGCTTATTTTCTTTCTGAGCCATGGCAGTATACCCTCCAGGTGCTGTGGCTCTTTTTTCTCACAAAAAATCAGGCGTTAATCAGGAGTAATTAATAAATGAAAAAGTTTCTGGGATTCGAAATCAGCCGCTATCGCTTTGTGGTCATTGCTTTTATGGTAATCACCTGGTTTGTTGTCTATTTGCAGCGGGTCAATATCAGCATGCTTTTGGTTGATACCAGGTTTCTCCAGGATATGGGGCTGGTAGGCAAAAGCGGTATGCAGGGACTCTTAATGACCTTTTTTCTGCTGCCCTATGCGCTGACCAATATCATAGCGGCACCCCTGGGTGATAAAATTGGCCCCCGCAAAGCAATGTTAATCGGTATTGTTATCGGGGTTTTTGGTTCAGTTCTTTCAGGATTGGTTTCTACCTTTGTTTTATTGTTGGCGGCTCGTTTGGTCATGGGTATTGGCCAGGGCATTCATTTTCCCAATCAGAGTGTATTTGTTAAAAACTGGTTTCCGGCTAATGAACGCGGGTTGGGTAATGGGCTTTATGCGGTCGGTGGTTGTACAGCGCCTATGATCACAGTACCGCTGTTTGCCATGTTGTTTGGGCTGATGGGCTGGAGAAGCTCAATCGTATTAGTAAGTTTGCTGAGTCTGGTGGTAGCCCTGCCGCTGGTTTTTAAGTGGGTAACTGATACTCCAGCTGAAAATGCTTACGTTTCACCGGCAGAGTGTGAATACATTTGCGGGGTTAATGGAACCGCTGTCAGCAAGGCAGGTAGCACCCGAGAAGTGATTCGTTCCGTCGACTTCTGGTTAATTACAGCTGCTTATTTTGCCTATCTGGCCATTTGGTGGGGGCTGGTAACCTGGCTGCCGCAGTATTTTGTGGTCGCCCGGGGCTTTGATATCAAAACTATGGGCGTGGTCAATTCAGCTCCATACGCGGCCGCTATTATAGCCGTGGTAATCGGCGGCAGTATCTCTGATCGGCTGAATAATCGTTCGTTGATGGGGATGCTGGCTTTGGCTGCTTCAGCGCTTTGCATCATGCTGGCGGCTCTGGTATCATCACCGGGTTTTTGTATTTTACTGATTTCACTGGGGGTGGCTTTGGATGTAGTTTTCTATGCGGTAGCCTGGGCCATGCTGCAGGCCATGATGCCGGCGAACTTAATTGGTACCGGGTCCGGTATTATGAATGGGACCAGTAATCTGGTGTCAGCGGTAACTCCGTATGCTATGGGGTTACTAATCGAATTGACCGGAAATTATAACGCCGGTATGTATTTTCTAACGGCTTGTGGTCTGATGGGAGCCTTTTGTTCCTTTTTGTTAATGCAGCGTGGAAAATAGTTGTTACGTAATTGTCACAAATGGGAAACAATATACCGAATATTGAAAAAATATCGACACAAAATCTGGAACATGTTATATTATTAGCAACAAATAGGAGACAACTAGAATAGTTAATTAAGCCTTTAAATAAGTTGTTCTGAATGGAGGGTGACAGTATGAACAGAAGTAATGTCGCCGAAAAGATTAGAGACATCCGCTTAGAAAACAACATGACACAGACTGAGCTAGCAGCCCGCTGTAATGTAACCAAAAGCTTGATTTGTAAAATTGAGGCTAACAAAGCATCAATTCATCTGGACTTGCTTTTAGACATAGCCAAGGCGCTGGATGTTACAGTATCTGATCTTTTAGAAGAAGCTCCCAAAAAGCCAGTTATGATAGTAAGGGAGAAAGATCGCAAAAAGTGGGTAGCTACCCACTTAAGCAGTAAAACCGGATTTGAATACCACCGGCTAGCCGGATCCAAGGAGTCAAGAATTGAAACCTTTGTCATGGGTATTGGCAGCGAAGCGGTTAAAACCGCCCGTTTTGTCGAGCATGACGGTTACGAATTTGAGTTTATCCTTTCTGGGAACTTGAAACTGGAATTTAGGGATGATACTTATATCCTGGGCCCTGGTGACACTGTTTTCTATGATGCTTCTAAGGCTCATCGCCTGAGCCCTCACCAATGTGATTATGTTGAGTGTCTGATGGCTATTGCCTACACTAAAGTAAGCGGCTAATCCTTTCTTTTAAAGCCTGGCGGCCAATCAGCTGTCGGGCCTACATAATGTTATTTTCATCCCATAGCTATTACCAATAATTCCAAAGTGTTCAACCGCGATATGGGGGTTGAACACTTGGCAACCCCATATATAGACGCCTTACTGTTAGCGGAGTAACCTCAAATTAGGAGGATAAACCTGACTGACATGAAGGCGTAATTTTTTTACTCTCGAATCAGCAGGGCGTCCTTTTAACTGTCTGACAACAGATATGGGGGATAGAGAAAATGTATAGCTTTGAAACCCTGGAAATTCGCAAAGAAGATAAGATAGCAATTGTTGCAATCAATCGTCCTCAAGTTTTGAATGCGCTTAATCTCCAGGTTTTTACTGAGTTAGGACAGGCTTTTACGCAGCTCGCCTCTGATCCAGAGGTACTGGTGATTGTCCTAACTGGCAATGGTGGGCGGGCTTTTGCCGCCGGATCAGATATTAAAGAATTACAGCAATGTTCTTTCCTTGAAGCCCGCGCCTTTGCCACCAATACCATCAAGTGTCAGGGTGCCATTGCCAAGTGCCCGAAGCCGGTTATCGCAGCTCTTCCTGGATATACCCTGGGTGGGGGACTGGAAGTAGCCATGTGTGCAGACATTCGTATTGCCTCAGAAAAAGCCAAATTTGGCCAGCCGGAAATCGGTCTCGGATTTATTCCAGGCGGAGGCGGAACCCAGCGCTTAGCGCGCCTGATTGGAGTAGGCCGGGCCAAGGAATTAGTCTTCAGCGGTGAGATATTCGGAGCGGCCCGGGCTTATGAAATGGGCCTGGTTAACAAGGTTGTACCTCACGAGGAATTGTTGGATGAAGCCATGAGATTAGCCAGAGTTATTGCTGCCCGGCCGCCCAGGGCTCTGGAATGGGCAAAGTTAGCAGTCGACCGTGGCCTGGATATGGATCTGGATGCCGGCTTGCAGGTAGAACTCGAGCTTTTTGCCTCCTGCTTTGCCACCGAAGATCGTGATGAAGGTATTGCCGCTTTTGTCGAGAAACGGACCCCGCAGTTTAAGGGCCGGTAAGCAGCAGACAACCCTTAGATAGGGTGTATATATAGGCGATGTAAGTATTTAAGGAGGGAAATCCATGTTTGACATCAAGGTTGTTGCGGTACTTGGAGCTGGAGCTATGGGTAATGGAATCACCCAGGTAACAGCCCAGGCAGGCTATCAGGTAGTCATGTATGACATTTACGATGCAGCATTGGAAAAGGGCATGAATACCATCAAGAAGAGTCTGGACAAGTTGGTCAGCAAAAGTAAAATAACTGCTGATGCTGCTGAAGCCCTGCTGGGCCGCATTAAGACTACGACCAGCCTGGAAGATGCAGTTAAAGATGCTGACCTGATCATTGAAGCGGTTCCCGAAATTCTGGAACTGAAACAGGATGTTTTTAAGCGGGTTGATGCCGCTTGCAAGCCCAATGCCATTATCGGTTCCAACACCTCCACCATGCCGATTACCCAATTGGCAGCTTCCGTAAGCCGCCCTGAAAACTTCTGCGGCATTCACTTCATGAACCCGGTGCCGGTTATGGCTGGTATTGAATTAATACCAGGCCGTTTAACTGCTCCTGAGGTTATGGCTGAAGCAGTTAAATATGTTGAGAATATCAATCACGAAGTCATTATGGCTGTAGACTATGCTGGCTTTATTGTCAGCCGTCTTCTGGATGTGGTGCAAAATGAGGCTGCCAAATGTGTTATGGATGGCAACACCCCGCAAGATATCGACAAAGCTATGAAGCTTTGCTGCAACTGGCCTATCGGCCCATGTTCCCTGTCCGACATGGTCGGTATTGATGTTGTTGTACATGGTCTGGAAACAATTGAGAAGGATCTGGGTCCTGCCTACAAGCCGGCTCCACTGCTCCTGCAGATGGTACGGGCAGGCGAACTGGGCCGCAAATCAGGCAAGGGCTATTATACCTATAACAAGTAATAGAGATGGAGGGAAATTCAGTGAGTAAGAGCAAAGACGATATCGTTATCATCAGTGGTGTACGTACCCCCTTCGGTCGCTTCGGCGGTTCTCTGAAGGATTGGGATGTTATTGACCTCGGTGCTGTCGTTATGAAAGAAGCCATTAATCGTGCAGGCCTAAAGCCCGAGCAGATTGGTGAAGTATGGTGGGGCTGTGGTGACACTTCCAATACCCAGGATGTATTTACCCCAGTTGTAGGCCGGCAGAGCCTGCTCGCAGCCGGGATGCCCCCTGAAACCCCCAGCTGCACCTTTGATAAAGCATGCGTATCCGGTACTTCCGCTGTCAACTTTGCTATCCGCACCATCAGAGCGGGCGAGGCTGAGATCGTATTGGCCGGTGGCGCTACCCATTTCTCCTCCGTACCGTATCTCCTTCGTGACCTTCGTTTCAAAGGTCACAAAATCGGCGAAATGAAGATGGAAGATCCCCTGTTCCCGCTGGGATACAAGAGATATAACCCGGTATCGGTTGACTCTGGTGAAGTAGCCGTAGAATATGGTATCACCCGTGAGATGCAGGATGCATGGTCTGTCCGCAGTCATGAGAACTACGGCAGAGCCTGGAAAGAGGGCTTCTTCAAAGCGGAAATGATGCCGATCGAGCTTCCGCAGAAAGATGGTTCCGTAAAGATCCTCGACATCGACGAGCAGTATCGTCCCGGCACTTCCATGGAAGGCCTGGCGAAACTGAAACCGATGTTTAATAATATCGGCGGTCTCACCGCTGGCAACGCACCTGGAATAAATGATGGTTCACTGGCTATGATCGTTACTACCCGCGCTAAGGCTGAAGAGCTGGGCGTAAAGCCTTTGGCTACCATTGTCACCATGGTTACCACCGGTGCCAATCCCCGGAAACTCCCGATCGCTCCAGCAGTTGCCATTGGCAGAGCATTCGAAAAGACCGGACTCACCATGGATGACATGGATCTGGTTGAAATCAACGAAGCATTTGCCGCTGTACCTCTGGTAAGTTCCAAGATTCTTGCCGGCGGAGATGAAGGCAAGTGGCAGGCTATTAAGGATAAGATGAACGTCAACGGCGGCGCTGTAGCTATTGGTCATGCCAACTGTGCCAGCGGTGCCCGTATTATGCTCACCATGATTCAAGAATTGAAGCGCAGAGGCGGCGGAATGGGTGTTGTCGGTATCTGCGGCGGTTTGACCCAGGGCGATGCCGGAATAATCAAAGTTGAAGACTAGTTTTTAAATAGTGTGAGCCAACCGAAATAGGTTTCGGTTGGCTCGTTTAGCGACCGGAGACAATATCCTTTATTTTCTTACTGAGGAAACTTATCTGCTGACCGCCAAACAGTACATGTTTTTAAATAACGGCTGGCAGCTACAGATTTTACAGGGGAACAAATAAAAATCTACCGGATGAGGAAAGAAGGTGTAAATATGGCCGACCAGACAGTAAGATCTGCCAAAGATGTGGTAAAAGACATGCAAGCTGAATATTACGCCGCAGCCAACCGGGCACACGAAGAAGGAAAGCTGGTGGCCTGGGTGACTTCTATTGCCCCACGTGAATTCCTGGAGGCGATGGATATTGTTACCATCTACCCGGAGAACCATGCGGCAGCCATTGCCGCCAAGAAGGGTTCTATGGAAATGATTGATACCGCAGAGGGAATGGGCTATTCGGCTGATATCTGTTCCTATGCCCGTGTCAATCTGGGATATGTAGAAAAGGGCGACTCAGCCGCTGGCCCCCTGCCGACTCCTGATCTCGTTTTTTGCGCCAATAACATTTGTGACACGGTTACCAAGTGGTACGAAAACCTGGCCAAACGGTTAAATATTCCCATGATAATGATTGACCTGCCCTTCAGCTTCACTCCGCAGCCATCGGCTCATCAACTGGAGTATGTCGAGGGTCAGTTTAAGGATGCTATCCGCCAATTGGAAGGAATCTGTAAGAAGCCATTTAACTACAGCCGCTTTGAAGAATCTATGGATCTTTCCAATCAGGCGGCCCGGCTTTGGAAAGAAAGCATGGAGTATGGAAGAACCAAGCCCTGTCCATTTAACGGGCTTGATTTCTTTAACTATATGGCGCAGATCGTTTGCTCACGCGGCAGTGAGAAAGCGGTTGAGTTCTTCAAAATCCTGCGTGATGAATTAGCCGGCAAAGTAGCCCGGGGTGAGGGCTATCTGGCTGAAGAGAAATATCGTATTTTGTGGGATGGAATCCCCATGTGGTACAACCTCCGGATTATGAATAATACCTTTAAGAAAAATAATGCGGTTATGGTAGGCTCCACCTATCCCGATAACTGGGCAGTCACTTATGATACCACCGACTTAAAGAGCATGGCTAAAGCATATATGGGCAACTTCTCCAACCGTGAGTTCAGTTTTCGCTTTAACAACATGATGCGGATGATCAGGGACTACTCGATTGATGGTGTGGTTATGCACTGCAACCGCAGCTGTAAGAACCAGGACTTTGCCATGTATGCTCTGTCACGTGAAGTAACCAAGACGACTGGTGTCCCGTTTGCGATTGTTGACGGTGATCAGGACGACCCGCGGGCATTCTCGGAAGCTCAATATGAGACCCGGGTACAGGCCTTAATCGAAATGATTGAACAAAGCCGCAATTAATTGATTGTTTAAGGAGGTGAAACGGTTGTCTAGAGTTGATGAAATTCTTAATGAGTTGGAATATATTGCTCATCATCCTGCCAAGATGGTTGATAAATGGAAATCAGAAACCGGCAAAAAGGCAGTGGGCATCATGCCCATCCATTGTGCCGAGGAAGTCGTACATGCTGCCGGTATGCTGCCGGTAGGAATGTGGGGCGGACAGACCAGCATATCCCGGGCCAATGAGTATGTACAGGCTTTTTGCTGCTCCATCGCCAAGGCGATTATGGAGTTTTCAGCCGCCGGCGCTTATAAGATGCTGGATGCGGTTATCTGTCCCGAAACCTGTGATACCTTCCGGGTTATTCCGTTGATGATGCGCCTGGCTGATCCTATAACTCCGGTAATTGGTCTGACTTTGCCGGACAGCCGGAAGATTCAGGCTGGTATTGAATACACCGGCAATGAATATCGCAATATTGCCCGGCAGCTGGCTGAGCTTACCGGCAATGTTGTAACTAATGACGCTCTCCAGGCCAGTATTGATCTTTATGACCAGCATCATGCCGCCATGATGACATTCTTTGATCTGGCTGCAGAACATGCGGATATTATTAATCCCTACTGGCGGCATCAGGTCGTGAAATCATCTTTCTATATTCTGAAAGAGAAACACCTGGCTTTGGTGCAGGAACTTAATGCTGAATTGAGCAAACTGCCGGTCAATAAGGGTAATGGCCCCCGGGTGGTTGTGACCGGCATTATGGCCGAACCTGATGAATTCTTAAAACTGCTGGGCGAATTTGGATATACCTTTGTGGCTGATGACATGGCGCAGGGTTCACGGCAGTTCCGTACTCCGACCCCGGCCGACCCCGATCCTTTCATCCGCTTAGGCAAACGGTTTGCTGCATTTGAAGGCTGCTCCTGTGTCTGCGACCCCAACAAGCTGCGGGGACAGATTATCACCGAAATGGTTAAAAAACAGCAGGCCGATGGTGTATTGGTTCTGATCCTGAAGTTCTGTGATCCGGAGGAGTATGATTATCCGTTTATCAAAGAGGATCTGGAAAAAGCGGGTATACCGCATCTCTATCTGGAGATCGAGCAGCAGATGGAATCACTGGAACAGGTTAGAACCCGCTTACAGGCTTTTGCTGAAATCGTAAGCAAATAAGAAGCGAAGCAAATGATATTTTAGAAACTAAGAGAGATACGTTACTAGGGAGGAAGACTGCTTTGTTCACCATGGGTATCGATATTGGTTCCGCCTCTTCCAAGGTGGTCATTATGACTGACGGAAAGCAGATTACTGCCGGCCAGGTGATTCCGGTGGGCACCGGTACTTCCGGGCCGCAGCGGGCGCTGGATGGAGCACTGAAGGCAGCCGGCTTAACCCTGGCCGATATCAGTTACCAGGTGGTTACCGGCTATGGACGCATGACCTACAGCGGGGCTGACGAACAGATCAGTGAAATTACCTGCCATGCCAAAGGGGTGCATTTTGTGCTGCCAGAGGCCCGAACCATTATTGATATCGGCGGGCAGGATGCCAAGGCCATTCGTTTGGATGACCGGGGAGCGGTAGTCAACTTTGTTATGAACGAAAAGTGTGCTGCCGGGACCGGACGTTTCCTGGAAGTTATGGCTAAAATCCTGGAATGCAATGTCAGCGACCTGGCTGGTTTGTCGGAGCAGGCGACCGACACCGTTTCCATCAGCAGTACCTGTACCGTATTTGCTGAATCCGAGGTAATTTCTCAGCTGGCGTCCGGCCACAGCCGGGAAAATGTCGTTGCTGGTATACACCAGTCGGTGGCCCGGCGGGTAGCTTCGCTGGCCAAACGGGTTGGCCTGGTCCCGTCCGTGGTGATGACCGGTGGAGTGGCGCAGAACAGTGGAGTGGTTAGGGCTTTAGCTAAAGAGCTTAATCTGCCGGTGGCAGTTGCACCCAGCTCTCAATTAACGGGTGCTATCGGGGCCGCACTCCTGGCCTACGGCAAAATAGGTCGATAATTGCGGGAATGTTGCCGCCTATTCAACAATTGGCAATAGTTGAACGGAAGTCGACATCAGCCGTAGGAAATCGGGTAAACAGGCAAGAAATTGAGTAGTAACCCCAAGGCTGCATTGAAATCTGGTAAGAGTTACCTACAGCAACTATTTTGAAACAGCCTTAAGATTAAATTAACGGTTGATAAAGGAGGTTATGCTCGCCAAGTTTGTTGTATCGGGATCTTAGTAATTTAACCGTAATTTATGGAGGGAGGACTTTTTTGATGAAGAGTAAGACCTTGAAAGCTGTAGCACTAGTTCTCGTTATGATGTTCGCAGTAGCCATCGTTGGTTGTGGCGGTAAAAAAGAGCCTGCGGCCAGCGGCGACAAAGCCAGTACTGAAAAGCAGGTTACCATCCATCTCGGCACTACCGTATCTCCTGACCACTCCTACAGCCGTGCTGTAGCCGAAATGGCCAAAGATGTTGAAACCAAGAGCAATGGTTCCATTAAGATCCTCTATGAGGGTGCCGGTGTTCATGGCGGCGAAGCTGACGAGGTACAAGCCCTCCAGCGTGGTGAACTTCAAATGATGGTTGCTTCCGATATCGCCATCGCCTCCGTTATTCCTGAATTAGGCTTCACCCAGCTGCCGTTCCTGTTCAAAGACCAGGCTGATGTTGACGCCCGTTACCGTAACGGCTGGATGGGCCAGCGGATGACTGAAGTCTGCGCCACCAAAGGTATCCAGGTTCTGGGCTTTGGTGAAAATGACTGGCGCGGACTGACCAGCGGTACCCGCGAACTGAAAAAGGGTGCTGATTTCAAGGGCATGAAGCTCCGGGTTCCGACCACTCCGATGTATGTGGACTTTTATAAGAAACTGGGTACTCTGCCGACCGCTATGGCGATCACCGAAGTTGCCACAGCTCTGCAGCAGAAGACCGTTGATGGCCAGGACAACGGTGCCATCATGACCTATACCAATGGTCTGAATGAATTCCAGAAGTACATGTACAACACCCGGCATATGTACAGCGGCGCTCTGTTTATCGTAAGCAAGACCTTCTTTGACTCACTGTCTGACAATCAGAAACAGATCCTGACTGATGCTGCCAAAGCTGCTGCTGACAAACAGTACCAGTACAACCATGAAGACGTAAGCAAGTTCTTTGAAGCTATGAAGGCCAAGGGCCTCCAGGTCGAAGATCCCACTCCGCAGCTGATGGCTGACATGAAGGTCCAGGCTGATGCCATGATGAAAGACCCGCAGTATGACAAGCTTTATGGCAAAGATGTTATGGACAAGATCCGTACCGAAAACGGCATAAAATAAGCTTTTCAATCCGGACGGAGAAGTGATAAGCAAGGCACTGTCCATTCGGGCAGTGCCTTCTTATCTAAAAACCGTGTTATTTTTGAGCTAGAAAGGAGAACTTCAATGGAAAAATTGGAGAAATTTACAAACAAACTAATGGCCATTGAACTCTGGATTACCACGCCAGTTTTCCTGATTATGCTGACCCTGATGCTGGTTCAGGTAGTCTGCCGGTACTTCCTGCAGATACCCACTCCCTGGCTGGAAGAGGTTTGCCGGTTTCTGTTCATTGCGTCCATCTTCTGGGGCGCCGCGATTGCGACCGGAGAACGGACCCTGATTGAAATCAACTTTACCGAACTGATGATCACCAGTTGGGTGAAAGGTTATGCCAATCAGGTTAAGGTCGCTGTCTGGGCTAATGTTTTCCGTGACGCACTCTCGCTGTTTTTCATGGCTATTGTTACCTATCAGGCCTATTTATACACGTTATTCCAGGCCCAAACTTCACAGACTGCAGTATCCATGCTCTGGTTTCCGATGTGGATAGTAACCGGATCCATGTTCGTCGGTATGGTCCTGACGATCGTCCACCTGGTGGGGCTGATCATCCTCAATCTGGCTGGCAGAGGCCCCATGGGATATGACTTTTTAGGGGAGGATACCACATGCAACTTATAGCATTATTTATCGGACTATTTGTACTGCTGGCTATACTTCGTATCCCTATTCCCTTTGCTGCCGGTCTGGCCGGAATGATTGGCATGCTTTCAGCCAATATCCCGCTGTCAACTATTCCTTCGGCAGTGTTTAACAACGTAAACTCCTTTGCGTTCCTGGCGATCCCGGCTTTTATTTATTCCGGTGACGTCATGGCTCTGGGCGGTATTACCTCCGCCATGGTTACCTGGGTTCGGTCGCTGTGCGGTCGCTTAAAAGGCAGTGTGGCTTCCACCACGATTATCGCCTCCGCCCTGTTTGGCACTATTTCTGGTTCTTCAGTGGCCACGGTTAGTGCTATCGGCGGTATGATGCTGCCGGAAATGATTAAGGTCGGATATAAGAAACCGTATGCTGCTTCCTTAATCGCGGCTTCAGGTTTTCTGGGCATTCTGATCCCGCCCAGCATCCCCGGTGTGGTTTATGCTCTGAGTGCCGGACAGCCGGTTGGTGATGTCTGGCTTTCTACTGCGGTACCCGGGGTGTTGTTAACTATTGTTTACTGTATTTACAACCGTATCTTCTTTGCCAAAGACGAAGTGGTAGAAACCGGTGATTTCAATGCCTCTGTTTATTTCAAGGGCATCGCCAAATCTTCGCCCCGCGGACTGGTTGCGCTTTTGATGCCGGTTATCATCTTCGCCGGTGTATACGGCGGCGTATTGACCCCGACCGAAGCCGGTGCGGTAGCCGT